>CAZOBL010000006.1:16098-33060 GCA_964578185.1 uncultured Thermoplasmatales archaeon | reverse complement strand
AAGAGTATCATACAGTTATGAAAATAGAATAAAAAATTATAACTATATTTTTTTTATCCCCCGCTTATCATATGAATTACAGATATCTCTGAGTCATCTGGAACTGTTGTTTCGTTGTATTTTTTTCGGGGTATTATCTCTCCATTTATTTTTACAATAACAAGTGGAAATGTATATTTCATTCTCTTTAATAGCTGTTTAACGGTTTCCCCTTCAACCCATTCAACTTTGTTTTTATTAACTGTAATTGACATGATCTTTATTGTTCTCCTAGTAAGATTTCTAAAACTATATTTGCCTGCCAATTTGCAATAAGATTAACCCTTGGTGCTGTGAGGATATCATTATCACTTGAAGGTGCATCTTCATCGTATACCATGTATAGGTTTCCCATTTTTTTTGTTTTAATAGAGTCACTACGCCCAAAACCTGCTACTCCTGATGCAGCGACGAGTGGTGTATCTTTTTTTTGTGAGGCTATTTCTTCTATAAAATCTGTTTTAGTTTCTGCAGAATCTAATGCTTCTATTACTATATCTACATCCTTGAAGTATTTTGACATGTTGCCTTTTTTTAGTTTTACGTTATATGTTTTGATTTCTGTTTCTGGATTAATTTTTTTTATGTTTTCAGTTAATGCCTGTGTTTTGTATTCCCCGATTTGGTCTAAAAAATAATTTTGTCTGTTTAGATTGCTTTTTTCTATTTTGTCAAAATCAATGAGCACTAGTTTTCCAATGCCTGTTCGTGCAAGTGATGTTGCAATATTTGATCCTAGTCCACCTAGTCCTGCTATACCTACTGTTTTATGTTTTAGTATCTCTTTTATTTTTTCTTGTTTTTTTGTGTTTACCATTTTTCCCAGTACCTTTTATCTGAGGAGGGTGGTTTTTCTCCTTTTTTGTATATTCCGCCCTTTTTTTTCATCTTCATCAATTTTATCTTGGAGCATTTTTAGCATTTTTTTATCTTTAAAACCTAACTTTTTCATTTTTTGAGGTGTAGGTACACCATTTGGTGTCCATCCTCTTCTGTAGTATACTGCATCTGCAAGTTTTTGGTATTGATCCTGACGGTAATCGTACAAGGTTTTCATTTTTTCTTCAATTGGCATTTTTTCTACTTTTTCTTTAGAAATACCTAGTTTTTCTACAAGTTGCGTGTCATATCTTTCTTCTCTTGATTTGTATTCCATCTCTGTTACAGGACCCATTGATCTATAGGGTATCCAGTCATCTTTTCTACGACCTCTATCCAGCCATACATTCATAGCTCTCTGCCAGTTATAGCATCTTTCACTTTGAAGTATTAACTCTTCTCTATCTACATCCCATCCGGTGACTGCATTTTGGTATTCTACATAGTTTTGGACATGACCCGGTATTTTTTCTGGTTCATCTGTTTCAGCGTTATCAATTGGCTCAATATCATTCCAAGGGAGCTTGCATAGACCATTTAGGCCAAACCATGTACGCCACATTGGGAACCAATGTAGTGCTTCAGCTTTATCCTCAAATGTAGGTATTTGTTTGTTTACCATGTCAATAAATATTAGCCATGCTTCATCATGCTGTGGTCCTTTAAGTGTAAGTCCATATCCTCCTTGTTGAGCGAGTGATTCTTTGGTTACATATTCTGAAAATTCAAGTCCTTTACTTTCCATACCTGCATCTTCAATAAATAATGGATCTCCCCATCCTTTCTTTTTTAACCAATCCTTTACTCTTCGGATTCCTTTACCTGCAACTTGAACAAATTCATCTTTATCGCCTTGTGCAATTCTATGTAGCAGCTCAAGTACTGCATCAGCGTTTCCAAAAGATAATTCTAAACCGCCGCATCTTTTTTTGTTTAATATTTCATGTTCATACATTTCCATATAAAATGCAATAGCTGTACCTGTTGATATTGTATCAAGACCATATGTATCACAATAAAAATTGAATTCAAGAACCCATAGTGGATTCCATATGCTCATATTTGAACAACAACCAATAGTTTCATATTCTGGCCCGTCAACAGTGACTATTTCTCCTTTATATGGACCTGTTTTTAGAGTAAAACCATCTACTGTTTTTGCACAAGCAAGTGTACATCCATGCCAACATCCATCAGGTATAACTTGTGTGAATAGTTTATAGAATTGTTCAGGATAAAGCTTAGGTGCTTTAGGGAAACTACCAAATCGATAGTTTTCACATGGTAAAAGATCATAGTCATCCATGATATTTACAAGATGACTTGTCCCAACTGTACGCATGTTACATTGTTCTCTATCATGATCTCTTATTTCTTGGTGTATACTTTTTCCAAGTTCTGCAAGCTTTACAGGGTCTGCGGGATGGTTTGAGATTCCATCAAATTTTTCTACTTTTGTAACTAGTGCTTTAACTTTTTTATCACGTAAAACAGTTCCAAGTCCACCTCTTCCAGCTTGTTTCATCCTTGGAACTTTTCTTCTTATATCATAAAAAGAAAAATTTAAACATCCCCAGTAGCTGTTTTCTGAGCCTTTACCTGCTGATACTACAGATATTTTTTGACGGGATTTATCTGTATCCTCTGAGGCATACATATGAGTCAGTTGGTCAGCTACAAGATGAGAATTTGTTTCTTCCTCAGGTGCTGTCTCAATGGTTATTTTTCCTTCTTCACCATCTATTACAACTACAACATCTTCTTTTGCCTTACCTTGTATTTCAAGTGCATCAAAACCTGTGAATTTAAGATAAGGGCCAAAAAAACCTCCTACATTACTATCACATATGATATCTGTAGATGGTGATACAGTTAGACATAATGATTTACCTGAACCGGGATACTGTGTTGTACCACATAAGGGGCCAGTTGTAATTACAAGTTCATTTTCGTCGCTATCCCATCTAGTTGTAGGTTTTATTGAATCCCACATAAGTTTAAGACCAAAACCTCGTCCCCCGGTGAATAGTTTTTTCATGTCTTCAGTTACTTTTTTTTCTTTAATTTCCAGTGTATTTAAGTTTACATATATCGTTTTTCCAGCAAAACCTCTCTTGATTATTCCTTTCTTATATTTATATTCAGCGAGTACTTTGTGTTTTGATTTTAGTTTTTTGATATCCCATTTATGTTCAGTATCATCTGTTTTATATTTTTGAACAGGTATCTGGCCTTCAACCATTATTTTTCAACTCCTAATTTATGATAAACTGTTTGTTTAATATCATCAATATTTTTTTCAATAAGTTCTAGTGCATCATTTGGACATGCTCTAACACATGCTCCACATGCTATACATTTAAAAGGCTCAATTCTTGCATCGCTTTTTCTCATAGCACCAATAGGGCAAAAGCCTACGCATGCTTGACAGCCAATACAAATATTTTTGTTTAAAATTACAGTCCCTTTTTTATTTCTAGTTAAAGCTCCAACAGGGCACATATCCAGGCATAATCCTCGTTGGTCACAAACATGCATTTTGTATGAGTTACCAGATTTTATTATCCTTATAGCTGATTTTTCCCCACCTTCATCTGTTTTAAAATGTACCTTAGAGCAAGCTCTTTCGCAATCTTTACATCCAACACATTTTTCAGGATAAAACTTTAAAACTTTTGCAGTTTTTGATTCAACCATTTTGTTTTCTCTCCTTTATGAACCTATTATTATCCAGTTTCCAATAACAAAAATCCAGCAGAATAAACTAAGCCCTATTGTTGTTGGATAATAATACATGTCTTTTAATTTCAGGATGTTGAGCTGTTCAGTTGAAAGTATTGCAGGTAGCATAGCTGCTCCAATTAATGCAGGTAGAAGACCTGCAGCTAGTATATTTGGCATAAATAAAAGTAAATTTTCAAGATAAAAACCAGCGCCATCTACTATTGGTGTTAGAATCTGGGTTACAATGTATCCTCCTACAAATACAAAATAAGCTGTTATAATTCCCATACCAGCTTTCAAAGGTAGTGTATTAACATCTCTTTTTAGATTGTCATGGATGCTAAACCATATTATCTCAAATATTACACCCTCAGCCATTATTGCAAGTGCTGAGCATAGGTGGCATCCCATAAAAGGATTAAAAAGACGTAGGCCACCTGCTACAAGTCCCATGCCCATCTGCATACCTGGTTGCCTGTAAAACATTCTGCTCATAGCTAGAAATGTTAAAGCAAAAAAACCCGTCATGATTGCTCCAGCGGGAAGACCTGCATCACTTAAAGTTGAGCCGATCATTATTTCTGAAAAACCCCATAAAGAGCCGAAAACTAAAATCCCTGCGATTAACTTCATTTTATCATCCATATTTTATTTCACCTCTATTTCAATAACATCTTGCACCCATAAAGCATGGGCAGTATCTGGGAAGAATACCCTACTGCCTTTGGTTAAAACACCGGTTTTAAAAATATTCCACTCAACTGTTTTTGAATATCCGTCACTTCCTATTATCATATATTTTTTACAGCTATTACATCCTGTACCAATTTTATTCATTAAATCTTCTAGTGATGCACCTGTTTTATCTCCTTCATCGGTCTTTATTGTTTTTTCATCTGCAATAGAAAAGATTTCTTCAAGAGTATATTCATTATTGTGTATTGTGATTGTATCTTTTCCTACTTGTTTCTCATGTACATAGACTGCTGATGTGGTTCCAACTAAAAGGACAATTATTGCTAAAAGTAGTATTATTTTTTCTTTCCCCAAAGACATCGCTGCGTTGATATATATGGGTTATATTTAAAAATTATGACTAACAAAAATTTTTTAATAGAATTTATGATTTAGAAAATTCCTGTATATCTGGGGTTTATAATTTATGGATGTTGAATGTGATAAATGTGGTAAAAAATACAAGGATATGTTTGATACAGTTGTTAGATGTGATTATCTTGAGCCGGGTAAAGGTAAACCATATGAGTGGCATATCTGTATGAGTTGTAGAAAAAAGCTAACAAGTTGGTTTGAAGAAAAATAAGATTTATTTTAGGCCGTGTTCTTTTATTCTTTTTGAGTATTTTCTTAATGTTTCTTCCTGCTGTGGTCTCCATTGTATTTTTTTAAGTAGGCTATAGGCGATTTCATCGTTTATATTAAGTATTCGTCCTGGAGCAATGTTTGTATATTCGTCTATAAATTTTTCACATAATTTAAATTTAGTTTTTGTAAAAGAGGGGTCTGTGCTTAGAATTGATGCGCACATTCCTGCTATATCTTCAACAGGGTGTCCTTTTCTTGTTTCCTCAAAGTCTACTCCAAATATTTTGTTTGTAAATATAAAGTTGCGTAGCTCGGGGTCTCCCATGATTTTGAATTCTTGTTGTTCTTTGAAAAAGCTGTGGAATTTGTTGAACCATTGAGCTAGAAGAATCATTAGTCTTTGTTTTTCTTGGTAGGTTATTTCTTCACTGTTTATTAGATCGCACAGGTTTTCACCTGTGATATAGCTTAAAACTAGTACATTGTTTTCATCGTCTTTTTCAAAAACTGAGGGTATATCCAAATCTTTTGCTCCTTTTGATAGTATTTTGTATTCGTTTTCCATGTTTTTATAAAGACCTGGTACAAACCATTTAAGTACACGTGGTTTCTGATCAATTGTAACATATGCAACTGTGTTTTTTTTGCTTTTGAATTTTTTTTGTATAGTTGCATTTTGGAATTTTTCTTGGTTATTTACTAGGTCTTCTATGTTTTTCATAAATTAAACTTAAGAAATAGTATAATTATAAAGAAAAAAAAGGTTGTGGTTAAATTTTTTGTTTATTGTGCTTGTATTACTATTTTTTCGACCATTTTTGCCCATATTCTTGAAGATGTAATCTTACCATCGTCTACGAATGCTATTCTTAGTGGTCCGTCATCTTCTGATATGTATTCTGAATCTTGCATATATGCAAGTATCATGGTAACTCCGCCGGTTGCTGTTATGTTACCTGATTGATTGTAAATATCTACTAATCCCTGCGTTTCATTGTAGCTGTATTCTATTTGCCATCCATCTGAGGCGTATGTTGTTATATTGTATTCCATTGGTGGGTTGCTAAATTGGTTTACAAATGTTGATATTTTAACACCTGTGTAGTTGTTTGGTCCATTTATTATTACTGTTGGAAGTGCTTTGGTTTTAATTTTACTTCCAACGCCTGTTAAACTTTCTAGTTGTTCTAATTCATATAGGCTGTATTTTTTTGTTGTATCTGCGTATTCTAGTTCTAGTATATCTGGTTCGTTGATTGTAATGGAGGTGACATATTTTGAGATCATTCTTGAAGAGGTTATTGTATCATTTTCTAGAAAAACAAGTTTTAGTGGTCCATCTGTTTCGTTTGTTAAATATTCGTTTTCTTGTTTGTATGCTAGAACCATGTTTACTTGAGAGTTACCTATTGTGTCTCCAGTGTTTTCATCATATGCAGTTACATTCCCTTGTATTTGCTGGTATGTATATTGGCTTTGCCATCCATCTGATGCTGTAACTGTTATATTGTATGTATCTGGTAGATTTTGCATTTCACTTAGAATGGTAGTCATTTTTACACCAGTGTATCTAGTCGGGCCGTTTATGATAACTTCTGGTAAAGCCCCCTGTTTTAAAATTTTTGAATCGCCTGTGTATGAATCAAATTGTTCTAATTCTGATAGAGTATATGTGTTTTGTTGATCTCTAAAGTTTATTGTCAATAAAACTGTGTTGTTTTCTACATCGGCGGTTGTGTCATCTTCTTTATTATCTTCAGTTGGCATATATGTGTATACTAATGCAACTAAAGCTATTATTATTACAATAGCAAGTGCTATTGTCATTAAATTATTTTTCTCCCCACTTGGCATATCTGACGGTTAATCAGGGATTATTAATTAAGTTTTTTGATTTTTTTGGGCAGTAAGATAAATACCTAGTAAAATAAAGCATCCTCCAAAAAGAGTATATTTAGATGGTATTTGACTAATCCAAGGGATTACAAAAGCCCATAGAGTTGAACCCACTGGTTCCCCTAGAAGAGCTACGGATGCAAGTGCTGCACGAACTTTTTTAAGGGACCAATTGTAAAGTGTGTGTCCTAGTATCCCAGCTACAAAAGCCATAATGATTAGTATTTCAAAGTCTTTAAAGCTGACATTTGTTATCGATGCATTAAAAAATAAACACAATAAAAGTAAAACAATTGTAGAAATGCTGTATACTACAAAGGCATATGGTCCAACTGATATATTCCTTCGCATTTTCCGTCCGCCAAGAATATATATTCCTGCAGCGATTGCACCAAGAAACGCTAGTATATTTCCCTCTACTGTATCAATTGACAATGTTCCTAGTCCATAGTTTCCAGAGACAAGGATAAAAACACCAACTAACGATATAATAATTCCAAATACATTTAGGGCACTAAGTCGTTCTTTAAAAAAATAATAAGATATAGGGGCAACAATTACAGGGTGAGATGTGACCAATAATACTGAGCTTGAAACCGATGTCATTCTAAGTGATGTGATCCAAAAAGCGAAATGGGCAGCTAGTATAACACCTATACCCATCATTATCAATACATCTTTTTTTGGTAGGTTGAATAATTCCTCTCTAGTATTTTTGTAAAGAAAAACCAGCGGTGTCAACATTAAAACTGTGAATAAAAGACGATAAAAAGCTATGGTTAATGGAGCTACAGAGTTTGACACTGAAACAATTAATATTGCAGCAAAGGAAACCGAGATAACAGAGATTGATAATGCAAGATATGGTTTTCTATCCATTTAAAGAAATCAAATAATGGTTTATCATAAAAAACTATTCAAATAATCATTTTTTTGGTAAATTTAATACATAAAAAACTTGATAACTTGAAAAATATGGCTAATCCCAAGGTTTTTGGTATCTATGGTGAATCAAACTCTGGAAAGACACATATTATTGAAGAGTTAATCAAAAATTTAACTCAGAGGGGCTTTCGTGTTGGTACATTTAAGATATCAGATAAACTTATTGATATAGATACTCCAAAAAAAGATACCTGGCGGCATTATAAAGCCGGTTCAAGTGTTGTAGCTTTTCAAACAACTAACGAGACGAGTTTTTTACATATTAAAGATTTATCTGAAACAGATGTTATCGATGTTCTGAAGAATATTTTAAAACTGGATTTTATAGTTGTGGAAGGTGCAAAAGATAAAGATATTTATAAAATAAAAATAGGTGAATCTATTAAAACCCGCGAGAATACAATAAAAATTTTTGAATGCAGACCAAATGTTAAAAAAGTCATTGGTTTTATTGAACGTGAAATAATAAAGGATAGGTAATTTTTAATGTCTGGTGAAAAAGTTGAGTTAAAAATAAATGGTAAAAAGATTCCTTTAACCGAGTTCCCATCGGATTTTATTAAAAATACGCTTAATGGTATGTTTAAATCTTTGAAGGGTGTAGAGGAAATTCGTAAAATTGAATTAAGCTATGAAAATTAAAAAGAGTAGATTATTCTATCTGTATCTTTTCCTTTTGTCTCTCTTTTTATCTGCTTAATCGGTGGTATTTCATTTGTGTTTTTAACATGTGTTCCTGCGCATGGACAGATATCAAAATTTTGTATTTCAACGACTCTTAGATTTTTTATAAACTTGGGTAGTAGGTCTAGGTTGCATCTTTCTTCATCGACTCTCTGCTCCAGGCTGCTTCTTTGTTCTTCGTATATTTTTATAGGTAGATTTTTTTGTACGATTTTGTTGAATTCAGTTTTTATTTTTTCTAAATCTTCTTCTGTGAATCTTATTGGTTGAAAGTCTACTCGTGAGTAATCTGCATGTATTTGGTTTCCTACGGTTCTGGCGTTGTATTCATCATAGACTATTCCAGATAGCAAGTGTTGTGCGGTGTGCATTTTCATGTGGCTGTAGCGTGTGTCCCAGTCTATAGAGCATTTAACTTGTGTGTCAACAGGTGGTTTTTCACCTTTTATAGTATGTTTAATTGTATCGCCTTTTTTGATTACCTGTGTAATTTTTGATTCATTGTCGTCCCAGGTTATTTTTCCTTTATCTGATGGTTGACCTCCGCCTTGCGGGTAAAAAGCGGTTTTATCAAGGCAGATGTACTCTTTTTTGTTTTTAGTAACGGTGGCTGTAAATTCTTTAATGTAGTTTCCATCAATATCTTTCATATAGAGAATTTCTGTCATATTATACAAAAAATGTTTAACTCTTTTATGAATTTTTTTGTTTGTTTTTTAACATGGCTATATTTTTAGGTGATTTCTTTGAATTTACCAAAATTAACCCTATTATAACTAGTAGGCCCCCTAGTATGAAAAATATGGTTATTGTTTCGTTTATTAAAAAAAAGCTGATTATAGTTGATACAACAGGAATTGCATATAGATATGGGCTTATCTCGTTTGCATCAAGTGTCTCTAGTGCGATATACCATAGGGTGTATGCGGTAATGGTTGAGAATACTCCTAGAAAGATTAATGCCCCCCATGCTTGAAGTGAGAGGTTTAGTATTTGATTTGGTAGTTCTTGGTTTATGAAAGGGATTAGTCCGATGCTACCTAGAAGCATTGCATACACTGTGAGTGAGAGTCCTGTGTATTTTTTTAGCATTTTTTTCCCAGCGATTGTATAAAATGCTCCCATGAGTGCTGCAAATAGTACTCCTAATGCACCGAATATATAATCTATCTCTATACTTGCTCCTGTAGTGCCATATAGTGAAATGACTGTTACACCTATTAGAGAGATTGCTATACCAATTGTTTTTTTTAGTGTTATTTTTTCTTTTAGATAAATTATTGACATTATCGCTACAAATATGGGTATGGTTGCAATTATCAGGCTTGCAGCTCCAGCGGATATGTATTGTTCTCCATAGTTTAAGCCAAGGTGGTATCCTATTACCCCAAAAAAGCCTAGTAGAAATATTGGTATGATGTCTTTTTTATGTAGATGGTTTAGTCTTTTTGATTGAAGTGGAATAAATATTAGAAGTATTATGCATACGATTAGAAATCGCATTATTGTTAGATTTATGAATGTTAATTCTTTTAGTAGGATTTTTATGAATGGGAATGCACATGCCCAGAATAAAATTGGTAGGGTTATTAGAAAAATTAGTTTTGATTTTGTAAGTATTTCATCTGCCATTTTTAAATGTCTGAGTGCTGTATTGGTGTTTTGTATAAAAATTAGTTGAAAAAAATTTGATTTTTTAGTTCTCCTCAAAATTTTTGATTATACTTTTTTCAATCGATATAATCTCATCTATTGTGTCTGTCATTTTTGATAAAGCTTTTTTTGTAAAAATCCTTGATTTAATAAAAGTGTAGTTTTTTACTGCTATTTCAAGTTCCATAGCCTGGTTTGACAAGTTCTCCCAGTATCTAGATTCATTTTTGAGAAGTTTAGCTGTTTTTTCATAGTATTTACAATCATCTTTGTTTTTTTGTAAATAATTTGAGATGTATGTTTTGCATAGTGATTCCCAATGTGCATTTCTTTTCATTATTCTTAATACATCGTCAAATGGATAGGATGCCGGATATAGTTTTGAGATTATTCGCAGGAAGGGTAATCTTAAAAGAAATTTATCTTGTAGGTCTTTTTTTAGTTCATATAGGGCATTTATTCCGTATTTTTGAAAATTTGGATTAACAAAATCTGAATCATATGCATTTTTATCTCCTTTCATTCTTTGTATGTTTCTTTGGAAGGTTAAATTCGCTGAGATGTCATCTGGTATTGGTTTTGATATGTTTTTGAAAATTAACATAGTGTATTCATAATGTTTAAGTTCGCTGTGGATTCTTGAGACTGCTTTTTTAAATGTTTTTTTAGAAACCCATCGATATGTGCCTTGTTCAGGATTTCCATAGATTCCAGATGCTGGATCGTTAACACATACAGAACTATTTGACTCGTTAAATCCTATAATTGTTACTACATGTGAGTCTGCAAAAATTGCTGGTAATATGAAACTTATATTTTGCATTTCTAAATAGGGTGGCCAGGCTAATATGTCTATACCTGTTACTACTGGTGTATCATTTTTTACATAGTTTTTAAGGTTCTCCCAGTATTTACTCCATGTTTTTTCTTTGTTTATGATTCTTTGTGGGTATAGGTATTCAAATGATAAACCTTGTAGATTTGCAAATAAGTTATAGTCTTCTGTTCCTCCGCATGTTTCATCGGTCCAGAATTTAAATTTGTGAGGGGGATGTATTATTGGTGGCTTGATATCAAAGCTAGGTTTATATGCCATTGAAAACCCTCCTCCTATTTGATAAAAAAGTTCTATTTGGGATATGTTTAGTCCATAATATCGTAAAACCGTTTCTATTGCTGCGAATTCACAAAAAATTACTTCTTTTTGCGATACATAACTTACATTTTTGATAACATAGGATTCGTTCTCAAAGTTGTTTGCATTACTAACTGTTTGACTGGCGTTTGTTAAGTTTACCATATTGGGAAAAATAATTAGTATAGTTATCAAATAAACAATTACCTTGTATAATTTCATAATCTGTAGATATATTTATGTGCTCATTATATAAAAATATTAACACGGTTATAATTAGAGTAATTAGATATGTAAAAAATATAGAAAAATTTTTTTTTCGTAAATTTTTTTAATCCCACTTTCTGATGAATTTGCGTATTTTAGTCATTTTATCCTGATCTAACATTTGACTGTGTCTCCCTGTAATCTATATGTTATACTTTGTTGTTTTTGATATTTAAAAATAGTGAGCAATTATGTCAAAATGTAAAAATGTCAAACAGTTTTTCTAATCCATTGCAGTATATAGAATAATACCAATGCCAACCCATGTAATTGAAATCACATAGTACCAAGTGGCGGTAAGTTCTAATACATTGATATTAAAATTATTTACTCCTACTACCACGCCTATAAGAATAACGATTAAAGGCATAAATATACAAATAAATAGCTTTAAAATCTTAAACAAGGAAGATTTGACATTTAAACTAGCAAATCCTAAAATAGCTAAGAAAGGTAGCAGTATTAAACCAATTATTATTAGCCCCTGTAGGAGCCCGAGCAATGTTTCATTCATTGATAATCATGCCTTTAACTTGTTTATTATACAAACTTTTTTTGCCGTATAATGCAGATATTATTTAAGTATAACTCATTATTCTAATTTAAAAATTTCTAAAAAAATTGGTGGTTGAGATATGAACAAAAAAATATTTACAACTATAGTACTAAGTTTGATATTAATTGGGCTTCTAACTGGTTGTTTTCAAAAAAATAAAGACAATAATAAAAATTCTGATGGCGAAACGATTGAGCCGACAGTTACAAATATTGTTGATCCTCTTCTATGGGAGATTCAAACAGAACCTGCATCTTATCTTTTTGGTACTATTCATTTAAGATTTGAAAATGTTTTAACGTTACCGGATGTTGTAGTTGAAGCTTTAAATCAATCCGATGTAGTGTACACTGAGATAAAACTGGATCAGGAGACTAAGATGTATGCATCTAATCTATCGATGATATCTGAGGAGAATACAACTCTTGATGATCTTCTACCGCAGGATACTGCTGATAGGTTGTATTCATATCTAAGAGATCTGGGTTTAAATGAGATATCTATAAACATTCTTAAAAGTTATAAGATCTGGGCTATTGCAACATCTTTGTCTACTTTAGAGCATGAGTTAGAATATTATATGAATCCTACTGTAGACGAATATATCTGGAGCTTAGCAATTTCATATCAAAAGGAAACTAATTCTTTGGAGACAGCTGATGAGCAGATTGATATCTTTGATACTTTATCCCTTGAAGAGCAGATATTACTGTTAAATGATACACTTGATTATTTATATGCAGATTCTTCAGATGAGTCTAATCCTATAAATCAAACATATAACGCTTATCTTACTGGTGATCTTGAAACCCTTGAGGAGTTGATTTTAACTGATTACGATGAAAATAACCCCTTGGATCAAAAAATTATGAGTAGATTAATTACTAATCGAAATATCAATATGAGTAATCGTATAGTTGATATAATTGAGAACAATCCTTCTAAATCCTTCTTTTTTGCAGTTGGCGCAGGTCATTATTATGGTGAAGGCGGACTTATCAGCTTACTTGAGGAGGAGGGTTTAACAATAGAGGAAGTACCATTTGAGACTTGTAGTAGCTGTGAGGATAATGAAATAAATATTGATAATAGATGTTACATTCCATATCAATAAAATTTTTTTTTATTTTATATTTTTAACTTTACCTAGAAAACTCCCATCTGTAAGATATACTAAACTATTTTGAAGATCTATCAAATTTTTAAATGGTCCCACTATGCCATCTTTGTTAACTGCAATTCCTCCGCATAATGGGTTAAAAGCAGGCAGAATAATCAGGTTTGTGTTTGCTGCTTGTGGATATTTTTCTTTTAATTTTTCTTTTAAAAATTCTGCTTTAATCCAACATGGCTCATAATTTTTATATCCCCGTCTATCAGAAAACATAATAGTGGGATGTGTATGAGCCATTACAACTGTTTTACAATTCATAATTTCTTTTTTTGGCCATCTATGACCATGAAAAAAACCAGTATTTTCAAAAATCATACCGTCTGAAGGATGAACCTCTACATTTTCACAGATTAGTTTTTTTATATTGCCATCGTGGTTTCCAGGTATAATATGTACACGACAGGTTTTGGATATATCTTTTAAAAAGGATTTTACATCTTTTCTTTCTTGAAATGTGCTCATGGGTATATTGTGTTTGATGTCTCCTAGAAAAATTAGTTCTTTACAATTTTTTTCGTTACATAAAGATAGTATTTCTTGTGTCATTTTTTTGGTTTGAGACTTGACGTTTACACCATAGTTTCTTAATTCTGCTTCGATACCTATATGAATATCAGCAAGTACAAGAATATTTTTTTCTTGTATATGAATAACAGGTTTGTTGATTATTGGTTGTAGTCCTAGAAAATCCATAATTTAAACCCAGGTTCATTTTTTTATAGATATTTTTTCAAAACATTTGGTATTTCTTCAATAATATCAGTTGAAATAAGTCCATATGATTTTTTTTCAAAGGCATTGTTTCCAGCGCAGCCATTTATAAAAACTGCTATTCTTGCCGCATTGAAGGGATTAACTCCTTTAGACATCATTGCTGATGTAACACCTGCTAAAACATCTCCAGTCCCGCCAACTGTCATAGCTTGATTATGTACATCGTTGAGTTTAACGTCTTCTCCGTTGCTTATTACATCGATATGTCCCTTTAATATTATTGTAGCATCAAGTTTTTTAGCCCATTTTTTTGTTTCTTTAACTCTTTCGTTTATATCATCAGATAGTTTAACGTTGGTTAGTTCTTTGAATTCACCGGTATGTGGAGTTAATACTGTCTTTGAGTTTTTGATTATATCTGGATTCTGCCTAATCACTTTTATTGCATCAGCATCAATTACAACTGTTTTTTTTTCTGATACAAAATACTTGATAATCTTTTTTGCTGCTTTGAGTGTTTTATCGTTATTTCCCAATCCCGGTCCAATTAAGAGTGTATCAATTTTTTCAACATATTTTTTTGCAATTTCTAAATCATTTGGAACCAAGATGTCTTCATCAGATAATTCTTTAACGATTAAATTAGGGGAAAATTTTGCCATTTTTTTTGCAAGTTTTTTTGGTTTTAAAAGAATAGGTGAGTAAGATGTGATTGCTCTTGCTACCTTTTTAGGTGTAAGAGTAAATATTAAATCTGCGCCAGTTCTAAGTGCAGCAAAAGTAGATAGTGCAGGGGCTCCATAAAAAGGGCCACCTCCTATCACCAGTACTCTGCCATTTTGCCCTTTATGTGATTCTTTTTTTGGTTTAGGATAAAATATCTTTAACTCACCGGGTCCAACATATTTAATGGCTTTCTCCGGGATTTTAATATCAACAATTTTTAACCTGCCACAGTTTTTTTTATTCATACCTTCTTTGACGTCATGAAAAGTTGCAGTGTAATCTGGTTTGATTGAAATTTTTGTACCAAGGCCTGTTGGTCTGTCTACTGAAACTATGATCTTGTTTTTCTGTTTGTTTATTTTTTTAACTATTTGTTTATAAGGTTCACGAAGATCTCCTTTTATACCAATTCCAAGCATTGAGTCAATTATCAGATTACTTTCCTGAATTAAATCATCAATTTTCTCTAAAGAATCTATATCAAATATCCTAACATTTGTCTCTTTTATTTTTTTGTAGTTATCAGTTGCTATTTTAGAATGAATTTCTTTTGGTTTTCCAATTAAAAAAACATTAACATTATACTCTTTTGAAAGGTATCTAGCGGCTACCAGTCCATCTCCACCATTGTTACCTTTACCACAAAAAACAAGAATTTTTTTCCCTTCCTCGCCAATTTCTTTTTTTACTAAATCAGCGACACCTTTCCCTGCGTTTTCCATTAAAACTTTTGTGGATGTACCATAGAATTCTGAGTTTATATCTGATACATGTACTTCATCAGCGGTTAACATAATTTGTTAAATAAAAAAGCGGTCTATATATTTTAGGGAGGTTTTTTCAAAATCTTAAAATACTCTATATCTATTAATAACTAGATAAATCGGAAGGAAGGTTAATAATTTATGATGCCTGGTATGCCTGGGAAAATGAACCCACGTCAAATGCAGAAAATGATGAAAAGACTTGGAATTAATGTTACAGAAATTAAAAACGTTCAAAAAATAGTAATTCAGACGGATTCTAAAGAATATGTTTTTGACAATGCTGAAGTGACTATTATGGATGCACAAGGACAAAAAACATATCAGATAACAGGTAAACCTCAGATAAAGGAGTTGGAGAAGGGTATTCCTCAGGATGATATTGATTTAGTTGTGGAGCAAACTGGTAAATCTGAAAAAGAAGCAAAAAAAGCCCTAGAAGAGTCAAATGGTGATATCGCTGAGGCTATAATGAAATTATCTGAGTAAAACAATTTTTTTTTTTATCTTATATTTCTAAAAAAATATAGCTGTCTTGACCTATCATTTATTTTATTTCCTTCACCGATTCTGTTCATGAAATCTGATGCTGTTTTTGCTTGAAAAGTTGTAGTATCTTCGGCTTGCTCTACAGTGTTTATTTCATTTAGACAGAAAGATAATGATCTAATTTTCCACCGTAAATAATATTGACTTATTAGTTCAGCTTGATATTTTTTTGCAAACCAGTATAGCATCTCTACCCAGATATTGATATTTATTGCTTTAGATTTCTGCTGAAAATCGTTGAAATCAGCTACATTTTTCATTTGATAAAACAGGTCGTCATGTGGAATATATATTTGTTTCATTAGTTTAAAATTGGTTAGGCTTCGGTTCACTTCTTTTTTGATGTCCATGTATGTTTCATCAAACATGTTGTCTCTTTTAAAAGGGGAAGAAACTCGTATTATTGGGTTAATTTTTTTTCGTATTTGCAGACTATAAAAATATTGTATCATTCTTACTGCTTCTTGGAAACATTGGATAAACATCTTCTGCAGGTTTGTTAGTGTTTTTTTCCCATGCATTTTTCGACCAAGATAAACCTCGCCCATTGTGTATCCATACATTAATGATTTAATTGTGATAAATGTGTCAATACCCCAACCATATGGTGCCTCAATTCCTTTGTTTAATAAGTCCTTTAAAACTTCATTTTTTAATGCCAGCTCCCCGCCAAGGGGTTGATCTATCTCCCAGGCTGGTGGAAAATACATTGCAATTAATGGTTTTGTGATATGTCTTGTTATTTGTCCATCTGCTGGGTTTCTTGAAAAAGCGGCTTTGATTATGTCTATGTTTCTCTCCAGGGGTTCAAATAAGAATTGGAACCATTTGCTAATGTTTGGATTATATATATCGCCGTCTATAAATCCAATGTTGTCAAAGTTTTGTTTTATTGCAGCTATTCCACCGTTGATCATGCCGATGCCTTTGCCTA
>CAZOBL010000006.1:1317-16088 GCA_964578185.1 uncultured Thermoplasmatales archaeon | reverse complement strand
TTTTTTTTCGTGTATCACTTCAATTTTTTTTGTTTCTCTTTTTTTAAGTCTTTTAAAAGTTTCAGGGTTTGAACCATCTGATATTATTACTTTGTGTACTATATCTGACTCAAGGGCTTGTTCTGCAATAGATATAGGATTTATTCCTTCATTTTTTGATATTACAAGTAAACAGTTTTTAGACATATAGTTTATACCTCAAAATTTTATTAAAATCTAATTTTTTTATCAAAAAATTTGGAGATTTTGCCTGCTTTCCCATCAAATTTTTATCCCATCCTCTTTTGTTGATTTTATTAATGCAATTTGTTGTATAAAAATTAATCCCTTGTTTTCATTATTTTTTTTATCAAAAAATTATTAACAAAACATCATATAACATTTTTTTATAAAATATATCAAGAGTTTAGGGTGTGTTTAAATTATGGATAAGTTATATAACGAAAATAAACGTGATTTTGATAGTCTAATAAGTGATTTAAATCATGATAATTGGAGTAAACGTGCAAAAGCTATTTTTTACTTGAAGGATTTTGATAACCCTCGTGCTCTTGATGCAATTTATCAGAAATTAGATGATGAAAATGAAAATGTCTGGCTTTCTGCAGCAAACGTATTAAAAGAAAAAAATGACAAAAGGATTGTAGATTCACTGATTAAAACTTTGCTTGAAGATGAACGAGAAGAGGTTAGATGGCATTCAGCGTATATTCTTGGTGAAATAAATGATCCTAAAAGTGTTGATTCACTAATTCAAGGATTAAAAGATGTCTGCGTGGAGGTTAGAGTAAACTCCGCAAAAGCTCTTAAAAAAATTGGTGATAAAAAAGCCCGTGATGCACTTATTGATGCTTTAGATGATGAAAATCCTGTTGTTCGTAAAGAAGCTGCTTCAGCTCTAAATTTCCTATCACCTGTGGAGAATACTGATACGCTTGTTAAGTTACTAAATGATGAAGATAGGCGAGTTAGATCACTTGCGGCAATACTGGTGGGTAAAGCCAAAGATAAAAAAGCTCTTGATAAATTAATTGAAACTTTAAATGATGATGAAGAAATAGTTAGGGTTTCAGCTGTTTATGCCCTTAGTGAGATAAGTGGTTCCGATGTTGTAGATCCCTTAATTCAAGCTTTAAATGATCCTTATTGGGAGGTACGTAGTGATGCAGCTTATAGTTTGGGTAAAACTAATGATACAAGAGCTGTAGTGCCCCTGCTTGAGTTGCTTAAGGATGATAATAGTTTTGTTAGACAGAAAGCTTCTAAAGCTCTTGAGAACTTTGATATATTCAAAAAGGAGTGATTATACTAAATTGCTTAAAACAAAGTATATGTATTAGGATGCATATCCTTTGTTAAACCTTAAAATTTTTTGGGGGGAATTTTTGGTTTGAACCAAAATAATATTATAGAGGAAATTAAGGAAACAATTGGAGAAAATAATATATCAACTAAGAAAACAGATCTTTATTCCTATCCTTATGATTTTTGGCCTATTACACTTCATTGGATTACAAAAAATAAATATCCAACTCTTCCTCTTGCTGTTGTCTGGCCTAAAAGTTCCGAGGATATCCAAGAAATTGTGAAAATTTGTAAAAAGTATGAAACAGCAATTTATCCATATGGTGGTGGATCGGGGGTGCTGGGTGCGACTGTGCCGGATAAACCTGGTATAGTTGTGGATCTTAAAAAAATGAGGAAAATCAGTATTAATAAAGATAATTTGATTGTTGAAAGTGAGCCTGGTGTTAATGGTTTTTATATTGAGGATTATTTGAATTATAGGGGTTTTACTCTTGGTAATATACCGCAGTCTTTGTATCCTTCTACTGTTGGTGGATGGGTTGGCACTAAGGCTACTGGTCAGTTTTCTACTCGTTATGGTGGAATAGAGCAGATGATTGCAGGTATTGAGGTTGTTTTGGGTAGTGGTGAAAAAGTTTTTTTTAAACCTCATCCTCGTACAGCAACAGGTCCTGATCTTCGTCAGCTTTTTGTGGGAAGTGAGGGTATTTTTGGTGTTATTAGCAAGGTGTGGCTTAAGGTTTGGCCTTATCCTGAGAAAAAGGTTAAGCTTTCTTTTGTGACAGATGATATTAAAGATGCTCTTATGTCTGTTAAACGTGTTCTTCAAAGTGGTGCTCGTCCTGCTGTTGTTCGTATTTATGATAAAATTGAGACTAAGAGGCATTTTTATCCGTTTGATGAGGTTGTAGGTAAAATTGCTACGGTTTTTGTTGTTGAGGGTGACAGTAGACTTGTTGATGCTGATGTGGAAGTTATTAAGGATTGTTTTAAGTCTAGTTCACTGGGTGAGGATATAGTTGATAGGTGGCTTGAAACACGTTTTAATGTTAAAGAAGCTGCTGAGTTTGTCCCGCTTGGTGTGGTTTTTGATACAATTGAAGTGGCTGTTGGTTGGGATAAAGCTGTATCGTTTTATGAAAATGTTGTAGCTGATATGAAAAAGGTTAAGGGTGTGCTTTTTGCGTCAGCTCATGCGTCACATTTTTATCCGCAGGGTGTGTGTTTTTATTTTACTTTTGCAGGTATGCCTCCTCGCAAAATGTCCCATGAGGATTTTTATAATAGTGTTTGGAAGACTGCGATGGATTCCACGGTTCGTAATGGTGGTACTATTAGTCATCATCATGGTATCGGTCGTCAACGTGGTTCTTGGATGTCTGATGAGCTGGGTGAATCAGGTATGAAACTTTTGAAAAAGATTAAAAAATCTGTTGATGAAAAAGAGATTATGAATCCAGGGGATATGGGGGTCTAATTTTTTTATGGCTGGTAAATGGGATTGGCTTAAAGATGAGATGAAAGGTTTTAAAGGTCTCAAAAATCTGCCTACTGTGCTGAAATTTATCAAAGGCCGGATGAGTGGTCCTGATGATATAACCAAGTGTACTCTATGTCCTAATATGTGCCGTCACGTGTGTCCTGTGGGTATTGTTGATGGATGTGAGACCACATCTCCATCTGGGAAGAGTCGTATAGGATACTTAATTGAAAATGAAGTATTAAACTTAGATTTAGAGAGTATTTATCCGGTGTATATGTGTCTTTCTTGTGGATGCTGTGAAAGATATTGTCCATTTGATTTTTCGGTATCAGATATACTACTTCCTTTGAAACAGAGGGCTGTAGAGAATAATGTGGTGTTTGATGAGTTTAAAGATGTACTTGAAAATCTGAAACAATATGGTTATGTTTATGGTCAAGCAAAAAAATCTAAATTAGAACAGATTGAGGATAAAAAAGGTAAAGGAAAAATTTTGTATATTCAGGGTTGTACTTTTAGAGATAAATATCCAGATGTACCTGAGAAAACAGTTAGGATACTAAAAGATGCAGGGTACAGTGTTACAGTTCTTGAAGATGAGAAATGTTGTGGAATACCCGCCTACAATATAGGTGATATGGCTGTTTTTAGAAAACTAGCGCAAGAAAACATTAAGATGATTAACGAAAAAGACTTTGATTATATTGTTACATCGTGTCCCTCTTGTGCTTACGCGTTTCGTGAGTTATACCATCAAGAAGGTTATGAGTTTAAAGCAGAGGTTTTACATATCACTGAGTTTTTAAAACAAAAAAACACTGATTTTAATCTTTCAGCAAAAGAAAATATATCTATAACTTTTCATGAACCCTGTACACTGGTAAACAGACTAAAAAAACCAGATGTTATGCATGATATTTTACATGATATGGATAACGTTGAGATTAAAATACCTAGAAGACATGGTGAAAAAACGTTTTGCTGTGGATATGGTGGTAGCACACTTTGCAGGTTAAACCCAAAGCTTTCTGATGAAATTGCACAAGAAAGACTCAATGAGCTTACTAGTATTTCAAAAAATATTGTAACGTCTTGTCCAACTTGTAAAGAGGCTTTTGAGAACAATAAAAAAACTGATGTGAATATCTGGGATATAGCTGAATTTATTGATAAAATCCAAAAATAAAAAAAATGTTAAGTATGAATTCTTCAGAAAAAACTCTAAAAAATACAGATATTACATGCGAAACACGTGATAATATCATATTTTTAAATGGAACTGTTGACACTTATGATGAATGGGTAGACATTGGTCTTAAAAAAGGCGCGCAGAAAAATGTTGAAGGTGTGGTAAATCTAATAGAGATAAAAAATAGTAGTTTTTTATCTGACTATAATGAGCGTATGGCACATCGTAGGGAAATTTTTGAAAAACAAAAAAATAATGTTATAGATGATTCTGATATTGTAATAGTTGGAGGCGGGGTGATTGGTTGTTTTATCGCTCGAACTCTCTCAAAATATAGGGGAAGAATAACTCTTTTGGATAAACACCCTGATGTAGGTCTTGAGGCTACCCGTGCTAATAATGGTATGATTCATCCAGGTATTTCCCCCTCGTATCATACACATAAAAGAAAACTCAATATTAAAGGAAATAGAGCGTATGATAAAATCTGCAAGGAGCTGGATGTACGTTTTAAAAGGACAGGGAGCTTAATTTTAATTACACCTAGAACTTTTTTGAAATACAAAAAATATATGCCTGGTTTTTACAAGTTTTTTCTTAAACATGTTTTACCTTTTTTTGTCAAAAGAAGAGGTGAAAAAAACCAGGTAAAAGGCATTGAAATTATTCGAGGACAAAAAATTTTTGAGGTTGAACCTTTGGCGACTAAAGATGCTCTTTGTGCAGTATATATTCCTTCAACTGGAGTTTTAGATCCGTATGATTTAACTATTGCTCTTGCAGAAAACGCAGTTGATAACAATGTAGACCTTCGATGTAATCATGAGGTTGTAGGTTTTCTGAAAACTAAGGATAAAATTACTGGTGTTGTTACAAATCATGGTGTGATAAAATGCAGGCTTGTAATAAATGCGGCGGGTGTATATGTTGATGAGATAGCAGATCTTGCGGATTCTCGTGAGTTTACTATTCATCCACGTCGTGGTGTAGAGTTGATTTTTGATAAAACAATAGAGCCTTCGGTTAATCATTGTCTTGCCGAGCTTGTTCTTCCAACTTCTAAAACAACTAAGGGTGGTGGTGTTAATCCTACGGTTCATAAAAATATTATCTGGGGGCCGAGTGCTGTGGAGGTGGATGATAAAACTGATACGGGTGTGGACCGTGAGGAAATCTGTGGTATGCTTGAGCGTTATAAAACAGTTGTAGATAGCTGTTTTCCAACGGCTAAGCTGATACGTTATTTTGCAGGTGTTAGGGCTCCTAGTTTTACTGAGGATTTTATTATCCGTTGTGCTAAATGGACTAGTAATTTGATACATGTAGCAGGTATACAATCTCCGGGTCTAGCATCTGCTCCTGCGATAGCTGAGAGGGTGTTGGGTCTTGTTCAAAAGAAAAAATTGTCGACAGTAAAAAACAAAGATTTTAAGCCTAAGCGTGAAAGAATTGTTAGCGCATCAGAACTGGATGAAACACAGCTTAAAGAAAAAATAGGAAAGGATCCTGCGTGGGGTAACATTGTTTGTACCTGTGAGATGATATCTGAAGCTGAAATCGTGGAGGCAGTAAAGCGTGGAGCAAAAAGTATTGATGCTGTTAAAAGACGGACTCGTGCTGGTATGGGTAGCTGTCAGCAGAGTTACTGTGAACTGCGTATTGCAAAGATTCTTGCAAGAGAGCTTAAAAAACCACTAAACGAGGTGGTAAAAGAAACAAAAAACAGTAAGCTTTTCAATGGATATGTGAGGGGTGAGCAAACATAAAAGATGTAGCTGTTATAGGTGGTGGACCCTCTGGTCTTGCAGCTGCTACAACTCTAAATGATCTGGGATACAATGTATGTGTTATTGAAAGAAACGAAGAGCTGGGTGGACTGCTGGATCAATGTATTCATGATGGTTTCGGCACCAAGCTTTTTGATGAAGGGCTCTCTGGCCCTGAGTTTGCACATCGTTTTATAGAAAAACTTCAAAAATCAAAAATTGAGGTTAATTTAAACTCTTATGTTAAGGAAGTAAAAATAAAGGATGATAAAAAAATAATTTATTGTGTGACACCGCAGGGTGTAAAAAAGGTTGAAGCAAAAAGTATAGTATATGCGATAGGGTGTCGTGAACGTAATCAATATGAAATATTGATAGGAGGCTCAAGACCTGCGGGTGTTGAGACTGCAGGTACAATTCAAAGACTTGTAAACTTGTATGGAATTCTACCGGGTAAAAACATAGTAATAGTTGGTGGTGGAGATGTAGGTATGATAGTAGCAAGGCATCTACGATTAGAGGGTGTAAAAAAAATTTTTGTAGTGTTTCCAGAGGAGTTTTTTACAGGTCTACCTAGAAACGTTCAGCAGTGTATATATGATTTTTATATACCATTTCAAGGAAAAACTATTGTAAAACGAGTAATTGGAAAAGAACGTGTAGAGGCTGTTGAATTTGTAAGAGTTGATGAAGACTGGCAGCCTATTTTGGGTTCTGAGAAGATTCATCCTTGTGATTCCTTGATTTTGTCTGTAGGTCTTATTCCTTATGCGGATAAACTTGAAGAAATAGGTGCAAAGATAGATGGTAACACTGGTGGCCCTGTTGTAAATGAATGTTTTGAAACTACAGTATCTGGTGTTTTTGCCGTTGGAAACTTGTTGCAGATTTTTGATTATGTAGATGATGCAGTGCAGACCGCCTTTATTGCAGCTGAGGGTATTGACTTTTTTTTAAAAAATCAAAAAAGAGATAATAAAAATTCTGTAAAGGTATTGTTTGATGAAAATATTAATTGTTTAACTCCTCAAAGAATAGATGGTTGCAAGGATGAAATATCTGTTTTTTTTAGGCCATGTATAACTGCTAAAAATCCAAAGATTGTTTTAAAAAATAAAGAAGGCACGGTTATTAAAAGTTTTAAGAAACCTTTTATTCGTCCTTCGACTTTGGAGAATATCAAGTTTAAAAAAGAGTTAATTGAGGGTGAGGTGGAGGTGAAGTTTTTCATTGAAAAATGATACAAAGAAGATTCTGTGTATTCGCTGTCCGAAAGGCTGTGAGCTTAAAGTCACTGAGAAAAACGGTGAAATTGAGGTTTCTGGTAATGAATGTCGTCTTGGTCGAGAATACGCCCGGGAGGAAATGCTTAACCCTCAGCGTATAGTTACCAGTACTGTAAGAATTCATAATGCTAGTTATCCTCGTCTACCGGTTAGAACAAATAAGACTGTGCCTAAAGATAAAATTGATATGGTGATTGAGAAACTTCAAAATCTCAGTGTTGAAGCTCCTGTAGAATATCATGATGTTATATTAAAAAATGTTTTAGATACAAAAGTAGATGTTATATCTGAAAGAGATATGGAACGTGTAAAAAAATGAAATATTATATTATACTTGATGTTGGTACTACCAATATTAAAGCACATGCTTACACACAGAAGGGTGAGTTAATTTCAAGTTTTGAGGAAAAATCCAAGCCGATTTACCCGGATTCTGGATGGGTTGAGCAGGATCCTGCGTTTATTGTGGATACAGTAAACAAGCTTATTGATAAGATGGTTGAAGAGCATGGTAAAGCGTTGGGTGTGTCTCTTACTAATCAGAGGAGTAGTACTTTAGTTTGGGATAAAAAAACTGGTGAGCCGCTTTATAATATGATTACTTGGCAGGATACAAGAACCATTGATTTAATTGAGCGTCTTTCTAAAAATTTTCTTTTAAGTTTCGGTCGCAAGCTTGGAAAAACCACAAAGGTGCTCTCAAGGCTTATTCCTCAGATTAAAAAAACACGTAAAGGCGCCTATGTTATAACTCTTGCAAATATTGGTTTTGGTACTGCTCATTCTTCTATGCATCTTCGTTGGATGATTGAAAACGTGCCTGAGGTTAAATCTGCGATTGATAAAAAGAATGCGTGTTTTGGAAATATTGATTCATGGGTTACATATAATTTAACAGGCAAACATGTCACAGATTATACCAATGCTAGTGCTACAGGTCTTTTTGATCCGTTTTATGCTCAATGGAGTGAAAATATACTAAAAATTGTTGATGTCCCCCGCCATGTTTTACCTAGTTTTGTTGATAATGACACAAAGATTGGTATGGTTAAACGTTTGGATGTACCTTTTTTGACTATGATTGCTGATCAGCAGGCTTCTATGTATATGGCTGGTGTAAATCCTGGTGATGTGAGTGTGACCAGTGGTACTGGTGCGTTTATTAATTTAAATGTAGGGGTTATGCCCGCCCCGGGTGATAGGGGTATCTATCCTATGGTTGCGCTTAGTACAAAAAAGGGTAAGCTTTTCATGCTTGAAGGAGCGGTGAATTCTTTGGGGTCTGCAATTGACTGGCTGTTAGATATGGGTTTTATTAAAGATTATGATGATATTACAAAGGCGTTTAAAAAATCAAAGAACACCAATGTTTTATTTATGCCTGCTCTTTCAGGTTTGAATTCGCCTTATCTTAGACCTGATGTTAAAGCCTCACTTTATAATATTACAAGGGATAGTAGTAAAGATGATTTTACATGTGCTTTGATTAAGGGTATTTCTATGAGGATTTATGAGGTAGTAGATGCCCTAGAGGCGGTTTCTAATACGAGCGTTAAAAAAATTATTGCTGATGGAGGTGCTGCTCAAACTGATGAGTATCTTCAACTAATTTCTGATTTTTCAAAAAAAACTATACATAGGCCAAAAAACTTGAATGGATCGGCATATGGTACATTTATGTTATCTAAGGCCGTCTATGAAGGTAGAGATGTAATTGAATCTTGGGAGAGACCCGTCATTGAGAAAACTTTTAAACCCAAGGAGAATCATGAGAAATTTATTGGTGATTGGTCTGATCTTATGAGAGATATTTTGGATAAATCTTCCTGATTTTTTAGATTTTATTGAAAATTATTTAAACACATTTCTTGTTTTCATTTTTAAAGCACAGATATATATTCGTCTATTAACGAAGAAAAAATCGACAATAATATATATGTATTATGTATATAATAATCGAGAGTATTGTTATGTCCTCAGATAAATATGATAAAGATTTCGCTAAATACATGGAAATATTCGACCATCAAGTCGCTAATTATATACCTCCTAAAAATCAATGGCAGCCACCTGATTTGGCTGTTTATGGTGAAAAAGATTTATATCGTGTGCCAGTGGATCGGGCTAAAAAACTTAAATTTGATGCTATAAAATATCAATTTAAGAGGCAATATCGTTTAAACAAATTTTATCACGGGTTTTGTAAAGATAAAAAAATTACCCCTGATGACATTAAAAAATTTGATGATTTGGAAAAAATTCCATTGGTGCCTGGTGAATTCTATAAGGATGCACCAGCTGGTAGGGATTTTGCATTATGGCTTGCAAATGTGTTTACTGGCGATATCCCTAAGATTAAGATTAAAGGTCAAAATCCTAGTTTTGATGAAGTGATTAACTCGTTTAATGATAAAGGCCTTGCTTTTGCTTATAGTAGTGGTACAAGTGGTAAACATACTTTTATTCCTCGTGATAGAAGGACTTTTAATATCGCTGAGTATGCTGCAGCTAAAAATGCGATATCTATGGCATATCCAACATATGACCCAAAGATGAATGGTTATCTTTTAATGCCTAACCCGTTTAAAACAAATGTTTTTGCAGGAAAAGTCTGCACAGTTTTTTTTGATGCCATATCTGATGTTAAGTCCGCAATAGATCGTCAGATAAACACTGAGCTTATCAAGCTTAGTATGACTGGTCAGGGTGGTCTTAAAGCAAAGCTTATTAGGCGTGCGCTTTCTAGGATGAATAAAAAAATTGTTAAAGATATTATAAAATGGATTGAGAAAAACTATAAGGAAAACAAAAAAATTGTTTTCGTTGGCGCTCCGTTTTTGTTGGATGCTGTGACAAATAAGCTTAAAGAAATGGGTAAAACCTTTGATTTCGGTGAGAGATGTATAATTCTTACTGGTGGTGGTTGGAAGGTTCATGAAGATGACCGTATGCCAGTTGAGACGTTTAGAAAACAGATGAAAGAAGTACTTGGTGTAAACCCAGATTACTGTCTTGATCTTTATGGTATGGTTGAAGGTAATGGTTGGATGGTTCACTGCCCTGAGGGGCATTATTTGCATATTCCACATACTTATTATCATGCGATGGTGCTTGATGATGAGTTTAACCCTGTAGGGTATGGTGAATGGGGTCGTTTTGCGTTTCTTGATGGCACTACTTATAGCTACCCCGGTTTTATAATAAGTGGGGATAAAGTCCGTATGTTGAAGAGATGTCCGATATGTGATCGGCCAGGTCCAGTTCTTGAACCTGAAGTGTCAAGGGCCTCGGGTAAAGAGATGAGAGGTTGTGCCGAGGAAGTTAGAAGGATGATTTCTCGAGATGTAGGTAGATAAAAAATGACTTTTTTATATGATCTAAAGGACAAGGGATATATGCCACAGGGTATGTATGTTAAAATGTGGCTTAACGGTTTTTTTTCTCTTTCAAAAACTTTAATGCTTAATTTAAATGAGCTTAAAAAACTGCGAAGAATTCCAGATAATTATGAAAGATACAAAAGACCCATACGTGAATATGAAATTCCTGAGTATAAAAAAAGTATGCGGGTATCAAACGTTGATGAGAAATATCTGCGTCCTACTCTTCATTGTAATCATCTTGAGCCAGAGGTTGTAGCACTTGCTCATAAACTTGGTGCTTTTGAAAAATCTGATAGGGAATATGCAAAGGCTGCGTTTAATCTGGTTAAAGAGAAAACAACTCTTGAAATATTGCCATTCAACCGGGTTGGAAAAACCCTGGAGCGTGGTACTGGTACCTGTTTTCATTTGATTACCGCATTTATTGCACTGTGCCGTGCAGCAGGAATTAAGGCTCGTTACAAAGTTTTTGCGATGAATATGATAAAAGCATGGTATGATTCAGTTGTTCAAGTTGATCCGCTTATTAAGAAATGGTATGACTCTATGGGGTACTTTATGCTTGAAGGGGAAGGAGAAGCATATATTGATGGTGAATGGAGAGTTGCCCATGTTGGTCCCAAAGCTGAGCGTCAAGCTGCTGCAGGAATTCCGATAACTCGTTTTGGTGAGGATTCACTTGGTAAATGGTTTTTTGCAATACCTGGAACAATTATGCGGATGGAATCCATCCCTTATGGTTTTGCAGGTTCCACGCGTATTCTTAGAAAACTTGCACCGGGTTCCATGGAACGTGTAAACATTAGTATTTTAAAACAGATTGAGAAAGGTAGAAAAATAATTGAGGATGCTGGCGGGGTTGAAGCATATGATCATCAGGCTAGGCAGGGTAGCGGCCCTGAGAAACCTGAGATTGAACTTGAAAAAACAGATAAAATAGTATTTGAGGATTGAGCTAAATTGACACAACCAAAAAAAGAGATTTCGGATAAAATACGTTATCCTGAGCCTGACAGGGTTTTAACACAGAAACCATCTATAGTTAAATATCTTAGATATTTGCTTTTTTTTGGGCCTGGCGCTGTTTTGGTATCTATGACTGTTGGTCAGGGTCAACTTATTATTGGCCCTCAAATTGGGGCTTGGGCTGGTTATTCTCTTCTTTGGATTGTATCGATAAATATTGGCTCATATATTCTTGGTTATATAAGCTGTCGTTTTTTGATGATATCTGGTCTGAGTTTAATGGATATTTTTGCAATTAAAACTCGTAAGGGTTGGTTTAACTGGGTTTTGATTATTATAATGGCTGTGTTTATCCCTGTTTTTGCAGCTACTATCATTATCACTCTTGGGCATTCGGTTCAATGGATTGTTGGGGGTGGAGAGCCAATAATTTGGGGTGTTATGTGTTGTTTGATAGCTGCATTGTTTATTCTTGCTGGAAGATACAGGTTTTTAGAGGTAACTCAGGCTTTTTTTGTAGCTGTGTTATCAATTGGGGCGATTATTTCAGTTTTTATGATTGAACCAGATATTTTGAATATTATACCAAATTTTTTTAACGTAGGTTATTTCCCGCAGTATCCTGCATGGGTGGACTCAGTTGAAGGTTTCACTAAAACTCCTATTCCAATATTGATGCTGGGTTATCTGGGGACTCTCACGATTACTATGATCCCTGTGGTGGGTTACATTGGTTGGATAAAGCTTAAAAAATGGGGTATTTTTAGAAATCAAAAGGATCCTAACAAGTTTTCACATAGTCTTTTAGAGAAATATGTTAAGAAAGATAAAATTGATTATTTACCTGATGATAAAGGTGAGGTTAAAAAATCTCGTATATTGCTAAAACCATTAAAAGTTGATTTAGGCCTTGCATTTATTTTAGTATCTATTATATCTGCAGCATATGTTATTGCAGGTGCTAAACTATTAGGTCCTAGACATATTATTCCATCTGATCTAAATCTTATTAGAACACAAGCCGTTATATTTACAGAGATTGCCCCTTGGCTTGAGCCATTGTTTAAAGTAAGTGTGTTTTTTGCGTTTTTTGGTACGATGTATGCAGGTTTTGAAGCAGCTTCAAGAATGCTATATGAAACAGGGAGAAGTATTAGTAAAAAGGTTGAAAATATGCAGTATGTAAATTTCATACGGATTTTAATAGTTTTAATTCTTGGTGTTGGTATTCCGCTTGCTATTATTATGAGTTTTTTTGGTTTATCTTTCTTTTTGGTTTTAAGTCTTACTTTGATGTTTCTTGGTGTGATAAGTGTAGTGATTTATGGTGCGGGGGCTTTGTATATCACTCAGACGGTTTTACCTGAAAAATATCGTCTGCATCCAATTATAGTTGGGCTTGCAGTTCTTTCGCTATTATTGTTGTGTCTGCCATTGCTGGGTTTTTTTGTCTAATACATTTTAATTTTTCCCTTTTTTAATGTAAAAGTATTTATATTTATGACAAATATTATTATATTGAACTGTTATGAAATACATTTCAAAAAAAATTGTAATCTTTACAATTCTTATATTTTTGTTTATTTCAAACCTTGGTTTTAACGTTCAATCCAGGCAAGAAAATGTAGATATGGCAATTGATGATCTAGCGTATCGTCAAGAAATCGATATAGCATTTGATACCGCAACTCAAAGAGCTAAAAATCAGCCTATAGATATAGAAGTTGAGTTTGAAAATCAGTGTTGGGCCCAGGATGAAACCCGTCATTCAGTGAGAGTTGGATATGAGAAAGGTAGTAATCTTGTTGAAATTGAAAGTCAGATTTATGATTTGCATTTCACTGCTGAAAACCATATTGATAGATGTAGCCTAGTTTTTTTAATACCACAAGATGCTGATGGCTCTGAGAGTTATTATGTTTTATATGATGATAAAGAACAGAGATCCCCTGATTATGAGGATCATTTAGAACTTGAGGATACTCATTATTTTTATGAGCCTATATCTGGTCAGAAAATTGATGTTGATTATTTTGGGGTATGGGATAGTGGGAATATTATATATGGTGTAGTTCAAACTGGTGAACTTCTTGGAAACCCTATAGCATTTGGTGTTTTAAAGTTTAAACCCGAGTCTAAACAAGTTGAAACCTACAACATCGATCAGCTAGCAGTATTTGATATCCGGTATGGAACAGTTGAGCAACCCGGCTACATTGGTACCGCATGGGCTAAAAACGTTAAAAGAACTGTTCTTGTCGATGGAAACCTTATGGTCCGTGTTCGAGTTGAAGGCTTGTCACCTAGGGGTGATTTGAAAACAGATAATATTTATACTTATTATCATAGTCCTGAGCAGACACGCCGTATTTTTATAAACTCAAATCATGAAGTATTAGAAGATATCGATGTTGAAGAACCAAGCCTGCTAGATGGAACCTATTGTGGAATAGTATCTATTAAAGCACGTAGTGCAACTATTGAAAAGATGAACGTTGGTGATATACTACCACAGATTAGTATGTACACTGAAAATAATCTTGTAGAGACATATGATGTTCCCCTAAATCCTAGTACAGTTGAGCGGGAGGTTATTTTATCCACTCAGGATGATATAGACTTGGGTGAGCGAGCATGGATTTGTTCAAGTAACCCTGACAGTGGTAAAGCACATGGGATAATTTTTGATTCAAATGAGGGTATAAACGAGGGGGAAGATGGAATACAGGTTAAATCCTGGGTTAAAGAAAATATAAAACTACCTGGTTTGGAAGCAGATACAAGTAACTTGTATGCTGCTCGTAATTCTTATGAGATGGGTGGTACCCATAATAAAAACCCAAAAAAAGGTTTTACAGCAAGTTACAAAGCTTGTTTTGCAACTGTAACTGAGAATGGTGCTGATGCAATAGATGAGGAATCTATGATATATCAAAAACTGATAAAATCTGTACCTGTTATACGTGAGAATGTAACCGCGGAGGCGCAAGCACAGCGTTTTAACCTTAAATGTTTTGTACATATGGCGCCTAGTATGCCATTGGGTAGTTTACTATCAGCTGCAACTGGTAAAAAAATACCTTATATTTACGCTGAGCTCTACCGGGATAATAGTTTCCTATCAGCTGGATCGGTGGGGCGTCTTGCCCTTGGCTCAGTTGAATTTGATATGGAGAGTAAAAACCTTTTAGAAAAAATTCAGACTATAACTGGTATTTTTGATATAAAAAATAGTAGTTTTTTCAAAAAAATAGTATTCCCGGGTTTGACAGCTGGCGTGTATATTGTTAAAATATTTCGTGAAAACCCGTTTTTAGGCTCAGAGCGTAAATTTATTGGTTTTGGTATTATAAATGTGTCAGAGAATAGTTCAATGCGGGTTTTTTGTAG
>CAZOBL010000006.1:0-1307 GCA_964578185.1 uncultured Thermoplasmatales archaeon | reverse complement strand
GTAGCATGCAAGCCGCTGCAAGTTATACTATAGTTAATCAAAACCAGGAAGGTATAGCTAATGTTTTAGCGGAGTTAAGCACTGATGATGTTGTAGTAAATGATGGTTTAAGTGATGTTAACGGCTCAGTTTTTTTAACTGCTCCAGCAAAGCCTCTAAAGCCTTATGATTTTAAGGTTTTGTATCAAGGTTTTTTAATAGCTGAAGAGAGTGTGAAAATGGGTTTTATTAACAATTTCAAACCCCTAAAAGGCCTTTATACAATTGATTTACATGACTTAAATGTTTATGTAGAAGATTTATGGGGTTTTACACCAGAAGTTGATTTAAACCCTAAGGTTACAAGTGAGCAGATGTACACACCTGTGTTTATAGCAGGTGAGAAAATTAACCGAGGGGAGTATTTTTTCAATGATTTAAAAAGCGCAAGTTATAGTTTATATCTTCGTTATAAATCATTTGAAACCGTTGAAGATATAAATCTTGATGGTGACACACAGCTTGATTTAGTGTTTCCCGCGCAGTATAAGGTTTCTTTGAATTTTTTTAATAGTTTAGGCGTGCAGGATATAGAAAAAGGAGAAGTATTTGTTACACGTAGGGGTAAAACAATTTCTTCAGATATTGACAGGTATGGTAAATCAAGTTTTGTTGTGCCACCCGGTGAGTATAGGATATCTGTTGAGGTTGACGATGAAACCGTCTCTGAGCAAAACCTGGTTGTTAAAAGCGATAAAACAATTGATTTGGTTACAAAAAAAGGTTCAATTCTGCATGATGCAATGATGATTATTTCAATTGTTTTAATAATTGCTGCGTTTGTATATATCTTCTGGAAAAAAGAAATATACACTTGTCTTAAAATTGTAGTTATTGCTATTTTAGTTTTATCTTTGTTTTCACCATGGTGGGTTTTAACAGGTGAACAAGGGGAGATTTCGACTAGTACTATGACTTATCTTTATCCATCTAATATGGTCACCTTCACCGAGTCATCAGATGCTATGGGTGGGAGCATAAGTCTGCTACCACAGGAGTTTACAATGGTTTTAACAATTCTTTCAATGCTGGTTTTATTGTCTATTGTTCTAAGTATAGTTACTATTTTTACAAAGAAACGTTTTAGAAAAACAACTATTGCTCTATCAGTTTTATCTGTTGTATTACTGGTTGTTTGTATGGCTCTTTTTTATTATGCTATGTCAATGGTCACCGAGATTGGTGTGGGAAGCTTTTCAGGTTCAGATAAGTTACTTATAACAATCCCGGGTCAAGCTGAAGGTGTAAATATAGCCTGTAGCTGGGGT
>CAZOBL010000005.1:34802-35113 GCA_964578185.1 uncultured Thermoplasmatales archaeon | reverse complement strand
TCCTTTTCAGTTGTATTCTCATCTTTTGTTTTTTCTACTTTTTTCATCTCAGGAATTTTTTGTTTTTCTATTTGATCTTTCTCCGCTTTAATCTCATCTTTTATTTGAGTTTCTTTTATTGGTTCATTGAATTCAGTTGTTTCTCTCTCGTCTTGTTCAATATCCAATGTTTTCTCGATTTCTGGTTCAATTTTTTTAGTTTCCTTCTCAATATCTTCAGTATTTTTAATTTCTTGATTTATGATCTGTTTTTCCTCTGTAATATCTTTTTCTTCATTTTCAACTATAACATCCTTTATATCTGTTTTATC
>CAZOBL010000005.1:0-34792 GCA_964578185.1 uncultured Thermoplasmatales archaeon | reverse complement strand
TTTATCATCTGTGAAATCTTTAAAATGATCAGTATTTTCCTCTTCAGACTTTGGTTCTATATTTTGTTTTTTATGCTCAATTGATTCCTCTATATCGTCAATTTGCTCATTTTCTTCACTTTCAAAAACAGAATCCTCAATATTATCTTCCCATTTATCAATTGAGTCATTTGAAAAAGCTTCAGTATCATCTACTGGTTCATCACTATCATCCGTTAAAGGAAAATCACCGATTTTTGATGTATCTTCCTCAATTTTAACCATTTTAAGTACAGGTTTTTCATCTTTGTCCTCTTCTTTTTTATCATCCTTTTTTTCATCAATTTCTTTTCTCTTAGGAATTTCTTTATCTTCTTTTGGGATTTTTTTATCAAATTTTTTCTTTTCAATTTGCTTATTTATCTTATCTGAAGCTCCACCACTTATGTCCTTATTTAAGTCAATAGTATCTTTTTCAGCGCTATTTGTATCTTTTATATCTTTACCCGGTATTAGATTTGCAAATGGACTTGACTTTTTTTTATCCTGTCCTGTACTTATTGGAACTGGAAAATCAGAAAGCTTCATCTTTTTTTCAACATCAAGATATTTAATACAATCAGGGCAACATTTAACTTTAGTTTTTATCTTAGTTACAACTAATAGTAAATCAGATTTCTTGATTTTTTTACCGCAATTTGGGCATGTTGTATTAGAAAACAACATCATCAATTATTTTCTCTCCTCAAATAATTGCATAAGACTATCTTTAGCTCAAACTCAAGCATGTATATGATTTATGTTTTATTTAATTATAGCCTTTAACAATAGTTATTAATCTATAAAAAAACACCTTTATAAAAAGATATATAACCAATTAAATTATAACAAACCACTGGAAGGATGGGTAAATATGAACAAAATAGTTGATAATTTTGGGAAAAATGCTGGAAAAATATGGAAAACTCTTGAAAAAAAGGGTAAACTAACACCAAACAAAATAATGGATTACACTAAATTAAATGAAGACGAGTTCTATGCTGCAGTAGGGTGGCTTGCAAGAGAAAACAAAATTTGTAGGATAGGTAGAAGCTACACGCTTGGTGAGACTAATCTTGAAAATAAAATTGGTAAAAACGCAGGAAAAATCTGGAATGCCCTGGAAAAAATCGGCTATGTTGATGAGGTCTATATTCCTAAAGTAACTGATATCAATACAATAGATGCATATTGTGCTCTTGGCTGGCTTGCAAGAGAGGGAAAAATATCTGCAAAAAAAATTAAGCCAAAAACACAAACAAGATTCAGCGTTAATAAAAAATAAATTTTTCGTCAATTGACTATAGTTTTCCAGACAAAATTTATATATTTACTAGTTATGGTTTACAGAATACTGGATGGGCAGAATTATGCGATTTTAGGAGGTATCCTCCTCACCGGGACCTAATAAAATAATACTGCCCTTAAACTCCAGATATTTTTATCTTAATTGTATTAATCCAGTGTGGTAACCCTTCAATTTTTCTAATGGTTGTATTCTGAGCTAAAGATGTCCTAAAAAACGTGTTACATTTAACTCTACCTTTTAGATTTTTTTTAATTACATAGCATAGATGGCCACCTTTTCTATCCCAATCAGTTAAAATTATTATTTCTTCATTATCTTTCGCGATTTTATCGGAAAAATCTGTTAGAGATAATCCTTGGTTTAGTGTGATAATTTTACCTTTTACACCTAGTTTGCGAAGGGCTCTTAAATCTTTTTCTCCTTCAACTACAACCGGTATTTTTTTATTTTTTTCAATTAAATCATCGATAATTGTTTTGAGTTTTTCTAATGTTTCTTTATTACTCATTTATTGACTCCTGCAATTGACTTAAGGCATCTTTAAATGAGAGGTTTTTTACAAGAACAGTCTTGTTTTTATTTTTTTTACCTGATACTATAAAAACATCTTCAATTTTTTTATTAAAAAAAGTAGCAACAGTAGTTATTACTTCCCGATTTGCCTTATTATCTTTAGCAGGAGATGAAACTTTTATCTCAAATTTCTTACGCCATTTATTGTAGCCGGCAGGAAATAAGCTTGTGTCAGCACCAGGAGTCACAACAATATCAAATATTGCATCCTCATGGTTACTTCTAACAGCTTTTTCAATGTTAGACATTCCCAAATCTAGGAGCATTATATACTATTTATTATATTTATAGATTTTTATGTCTATAAAAAATAAGAAAAAAATATTGTTTTATTTTCAGACGCTTACGACTGATATTGTTTTTAATATCGAATTAAAAGTTTCACTTGGACGCATAGCTTCTTCTGCAAGTATGTCATCAGGTTTGTAGTATCCATCTAGTTCAACTTGTTTTCCTTGAACGTTGATTAGTTCCTCGGTTATCTTCGACTCATTTTCTTTGAGATTATTGTAAAGCTTTGAAAAAATCTCTTTTAGTTCTTTGTCTTTTGATTGATTTGCTAGTGCTTCTGCCCAGTACATTGCTAAATAAAAGTGACTTGTCCTGTTGTCTGGTTCATTTACTACTCTTGATGGTGATTTATTATTTTGCAAGTATCTTTCTGTTGCCTGATCAAGTGTTTCAGCTAGAATTAGTGCTTTTTCATTATTTGTTCTCTTACCATAATGTGTAAGTGATGGTGCTAGTGCTAAAAATTCTCCAAGTGAGTCCCAACGAAGATGATTTTCTTTTAGGAATTGTTGTACATGCTTTGGAGCAGAACCTCCTGCACCAGTTTCAAAAAGTCCTCCACCATTCATTAGTGGCACAATTGATAGCATTTTTGCACTGGTTCCAACTTCAAGGATTGGGAATAAATCTGTTAAATAATCTCTAAGAACATTACCTGTCACAGCAATAGTATCTTTTCCTTTTTTTACACGCTGACAAGTATACCTGGTTGCCTTCTCTGGTGACATAATTTGAATATCTAAGTCTGAGGTGTCATGATCTTTAAGATATTGTTTTACTTTTTTTATGAGTTCAGCATCATGAGCACGTTTTTCATCCAACCAAAACACTGCTGGAAAACCAGTGGTTTTTGCTCGGTTCACTGCTAGTTTTACCCAGTCTTTGACGGCTGCATCTTTAGCTTGACACATTCGGAAGATATCGCCTTCTTCAACTGTTTTTTCAAGTAAGGTTTCTGAATTCTCTGATAAACAGCGTACTGTTCCTGCACTATTCATCTCAAAGGTTTTATCATGTGAACCATATTCTTCTGCTTTTTGAGCCATTAATCCAACATTTTGCACGGTTCCCATATTTTTGGGGTCAAATGAACCATGTTCCTTACAGAAGTTAACCACTTCATCATAAACACCTGCATAGCTACTCTCTGGTATCACAAACTTTGTATCATGGGTTTTTCCATCTGGACCCCACATTTGACCAGAATTTCGAATGGCTCGGGGCATGGATGCATCAATGATTGTATCACTTGGAACATGTAAATTTGTAATACCTTCATCTGAGTTAACCATGGCTAAATCTGGACCTTTTTCATAGCATGTTTTTATTTCTTCTTCAATTTCTTTTTGTTTATCGTCGGGTAGCTCTTTGATTTTATCATAGAGTTCGCCAAGACCATTGTTTGGGCTAATGCCTAATTCTTTGAAGGTCTCAGCATGTTTCTCAAAAACATCCTTAAAGTAAACAGAGACCACATGTCCAAAAATAATAGGATCAGATACTTTCATCATTGTGGCTTTCAAATGCACTGAGAACAAGATGTCCTTTTCTTTTGCATCTTTTACTTGTTTTTCAAGGAATGAACGAAGTGCTTTTTTACTCATGACGGCTGCATCAATGATTTCATCTTCAATTAAAGATAGTTTTTCTTTCAGTAATTTTTTATTTCCATTTTTATCTTCAAAAACTATCTGAGCGGTTCCTGCTTGTTCTTTTGTTAAAGTTATTGATTTTTCCGTAGATCGAAGATCGCCATGATCCATGGTAGCAACATGAGATTTTGAATCGGCAGTCCATTTACCCATGTCATGTGGATTGTTTTTTGCATAGTTTTTCACAGGATTTGGCACTCGCCTATCTGAGTTTCCCATACGAAGAACTGGATTTACTGCGCTTCCTTTAACTACGTTAAATCGTTTTTTTATTTTTTCTTCTTCTGCATTTTTTGGGTCCTCTGGATATGATGGAATGTCATATCCTTTTTCTTGTAGTTCTTTAATTGCTGCATTTAACTGAGGTACTGATGCGCTGATACATGGAAGTTTAATAATATTTGCTTCAGGTTTTTTTACAAGTTTACCTAGTTCTTCTAAATCGTTTGGTTGTTTCTGTTCATCAGTTAAATTATCTGGAAAATTTGCAATAATTCTACCAGCAAGTGATATATCTCTTGTTTCAATATTTACATCTGCAGCTTTTGTAAATGTTTTTAGAATTGGTAGAAAAGAATAAGTTGCAAGGCGTGGCGCCTCGTCAACTGTTGTATAAATTATTTTTTCTTTTTCACTCATTTTTTATTCCACCTTTTCTGGTTTATCTGGTACATCATACAGGATGTCGTCCCACGGATGTCTGTAAAGACCTGTCTTAAGTCGTTTTTGATCAAAGTAGTGTCCCATAAAGCCCATTGTTCTACCTATTATGAAAAATGCGTTGAAAAAGCCCATATCTATCATTTCTTTGATTTCTTTTCTACTGTAACCCAGATTTGTTAGCATGTCAACAAAAAGTACTCCGATACATCCATCAACGTTTAAGATGAGTGTACCTTTTTTCATGGTTGTTACACCTTGGACTGCAAGTGCATAATCAAGCAGTGGATGCTTTGGAAAGTGTTTTTTTGCAAAGTTGATCATGATTTCAACACGTTCATCAGGGTTATCGATACTGTGGATTCTGTGGCCGATACCTTGTATTCTAATATTTTGTTTTTTCATAAAGTCAACAAATTCACGTGGCTCAAGGTCTTTTCCAAGTCCCATTGAAAAGTGTTTTGCAGCACCATTTACCGCACCACCGAAACGCGGTCCAATAGTAACCATTCCTGAGATTATTGATTCAATCAGGTTTTTACCGGCTCTTGCTGTAACAATTGTGTTGTGAGCACCAGATACTGCTGGTCCGTGATCTGCTACAATTTGTATGACTAGTTCAATAAATTCTCTTGAATATTTTGGAAGGTCTTTTTTAAACCAAAGTAGTCCAAGCACTCCGCCTATTCCATATCCTTTTTTGATTACTTCATCGATTGGTACACCACAGTAGTTATGCACTTCACCGGTTTCATCACAAATTGTTGAGATGAAGTTAGTTGGTTTACGAACTAAGCCTTCAGCGACAGCTTGTTTGTAGTCCATTGGTATATGTGGTGGTTGTGGTTCATCGATTTCATCGATTTTCCCTTCTTTTTTGAGTTTCCTAAAGGTTTCTTTTATTTTTATTCCGTAATCATCAAATGATTCTGGAACAACTACTCCTGCATCACGTAGAGCTTGGTTTTTTGCTGGAGCTGTATCTGCTTTTGAATCAGCCTTTGCACCAGCATGACCGAATTGTACTCCACCTGGAAGCATTTCTGCACAGGTTCCAGTGACCCACATTACAAGAGGCTTAGTGATCTTTTTTTCTTTTATTGCCTCAACGATTTCATATTCGTCTTTTCCGCCGACTTCACCAAGGCATACCATCATTTTGATGTTAGGATTTTTTTCATAACGGAGAAGATGATCAATCAAAGTAGATGCTGGATAAACATCCCCGCCGACAGCGTATCCTTCGTAAATTCCATCTGTGTTTTGTGCCACAATATTGTATCCTTCGTTAGAAAGCCCTCCTGATACTGATACAAATCCGACTGAACCAGGTCTGTAGAGTTTTGTATCTTTTATATTCTGAACAGTTCCTGCGGCATTACCGATCTTAAAGCAACCTGGTTTTATACCGCCAACAGTTGCAGGACCTATTACCCATTTGTTTTTTTCTTTTGCAATCTTTGCTATTTTTCTTACATCTCGCTGTGGAACGCCTTCTGCTATCATCACAACAGTTCTAATGGTATCTGTTTCAAGTGCTTCCATAGTAGTTTCAGCACATGATCTTTCTGATGCAAAATTTACCATGACATCTGCTTCAGGATGTGCTTTTACTGCAGCGTCCATACTTGTATATCTTGGAAGACGAATTTCTTTAGTTCCCCAGAATAATTTATAGTATCCTCCACCGGTTGGAGTGATAAATCCTGCTACACTAGGTTTTTCTCTTCCACTCATATAATCAAAATCAAGCATTCTTTGAGCCGCTCTAGTCTGCGTTCCGTGAATAAACGCTTTAGTGTTTATGTCAAATAATTCATAATCTGGTAATTTCTTTTTTTGCTTTAAAACAGTTTCAGCCATTTTAATTACCTCCTTTTAGAGCCATTGAAACAATTCTAGTCATATGTGTTTCAGGTCCATAAACTTCAACTGGAAGATCAAGTTTTTTACCCATTCTTCTCATATTTTCAAGACCTTCTTTGTAGTTTGGCCCACCCCGTCTAACATAAATTTGAACATTTGTTTTTTTGAGTTTTTCTGCGTAGTCTTCAATTGCCTGAATAATTCCAGTGAAAGTTTTTGCAACATCAGTAAAGTTTGCAATTCCTCCGCCGACAATTAAAAACTTGGATCTTCCTTTCGGGTCTTTTTTCCTTGTCATCATATCAAGGATTGTTTTTGTATATTCATATGTTAGTTCAGTACTTGGATTGCCACTATATTCTCCATAGTTTGCAAGTTCATCAGCAAACCCTAAATCTGCTACGGTATCAGCATAAATTACACTTGCTCCACCACCTGCAACTAGGTTCCAGATCCTACCTTCTGGGTTTAAAACAGTGAGTTTGAGTGATGCACCAGATCGTTCATCAAGTTCATCGACGCGTTCTTCTTCTTTTCTTTTGTCAAGTCCAAATGGACTTGGGAATTTTAAGTCTCCCCATTTTTCAGCACATTGATAAGAAGCATAATCATCAACCTTTGCTACACAATCAAGTGCAACTGGTTCATTATTGACAAAAGTAAATGGATTTAATTCCAAGTATACAAAATGATAATCAACAAGCATCTTGTAGAGTGATTTTAAGAAAGCAGCTACTGTTTTTTTCTTATCGCCTAGTTCTTTTGGTAAAAATCCTTCTACATCAACTTCATCGATTTCTTTTAAGATTGGTATATCTAGTTCAACTACACTGTCCCATACTTCTTCAATGTTTACTCCGCCTTTTGTTGAAAAATGAATTGTATCTTTTTCACGATGCGTTGTAATTGCTATATAATATTCATCATCATGTGGTACAAATTTTTCAACTAGAAAATGAGTGAGCGTTCCTGTAGTTTTTCCTGTGGTTTGTGTGATTGTCACCTTTTTGTTCATTCTTTCTTTTATCCATTTTTGGACTTCAGACCATGATTTTTTGACAAAAAGTAGATTGTTTTTACCTCGTTTACCAAATAACTGATCTGGTTTTGCTACAAGTTTTTCTTTTTTAAGCCATGGATTTTCTTTTTCAACTTTTTTAAAATCTGTATCAGGGCCTATTAAGATCTGTTTCGCCTCATATTTGAATTTACCATCTGAAAATTCAGGTAACGCTTCTGCCATCATTCTTTTAGCATCATATTCTCTTATTCCTTTTTGTGCCATATTTTTCTATTCCTCCCTTAAATTAAAATAAATAAAAATTTAGGTTTTATTTTTCATATATGCTAGAGTTCCTCCCTCTAAAAGTACTTCTTTTTGCCTATCTGAAAGTGTGTATTTTGCTTTAAATTCTGATCCTTTTGTCTTGTTTTTTACTGTTACATCTTTACCCTGTTCTATTTCTTTTTTAACATTTGGTAGCTCTAGTTCATCTCCTTGCTCTATTGAGTCATAATCCTCTTCGTCGACAAACTTTAGTGGTATTATACCAAAGTTTAGTAGATTTGCTTCATGAATTCTTTCCATTGATTTTGCGATTACTGCTTTTACACCCATATACATTGGACAGAGTGCTGCATGTTCCCGCGATGATCCTTGTCCATAGCTTTCCCCGGCGATAATAATATTATCTTTTCCACTATCGCGTATTTCTTTTGCCCTGTTGTGGAAGGAATCGTCTACCACTTCAAATAAAAACTCTGAATATTTTGGGACATTGCTTCTATATTTCATTTTAGAACCAGCAGGTATTATGTGATCTGTTGTGATTTTATCTTCAACTTTTATTGTTACATCGCCGTCTATTTTTTCTGAAAGTGGGTTACTTGCTGGTGGATCGCCGATGTTTGGCCCACGATAAATTTCGACTTTTTCTTTTACTTCTTCCGGGAAAATAAACATACTGTCATCAATCAAAAATTTCTCAGGCATTTCCACATCTGGATATTTTATTCCCATATCTTTAAGATCTCTTGGATCTGTGAATTTTCCAGTTATAACTGCTGCAGCAGCTGTTTCTGGACTTACAAGGTATGCATTTGCACTTTTTGTTCCACTTCTACCTAGGAAATTTCTGTTACTAGTTCGAAGAGTTACTGCCTCAGTTTTTGGTGATTGACTGTTTCCTATGCAAAATCCGCATGCAGCTTCTGCTAGACGAGCACCAGAATCTAATATGCTCTTTAGACCGCTATCTTTTTGTATATTTTGTACAACTTGTCTTGAACCAGGGGCTACTACAAAACTAACATTTGGATGCACTGTTTTTCCCTGAACAATTTTTGCAACAGTCATAAGATCTCTATATGAGGAATTTGTACAACTTCCAACACATACTTGATCTACATCTATTCCTTCTAAATCTCTTACCTTACTAATATTTCCAGGACTATGTGGAGTTGCTGCAAGTGGTTCTATTTCACTTAAATTAATTTCAACTACTTCATCATACTCGGCGTCATCGTCTGCTGTTAATTCTGTCCAGTCTTCTAAACGATCTTGTGCTTTTAAGAATTGTTTTGTTATTTCATCACTTGGAAATACACTAGTTGTAACTCCGCATTCAGCACCCATATTTGTGATAGTTGCTCTAGCTGGAACATTAAGAGTTTTAACTCCAGGTCCGCCGTATTCAAATACACATCCAACGTTTCCTTTGGTTGTGAATTTTTCAAGAACCGTTAATACTACATCCTTTGCACTAACCCATGGTTTCAGTTCACCAGTTAAATTTATTTTTATTATTTTTGGATAAGTTAGATAAAAAGGACCTCCTGCCATTGCGACAGCTACATCAAGTCCACCTGCACCAATTGCAATCATCCCGATTCCACCGTTTGTAGGTGTATGTGAATCAGATCCAAGAAGTGTTTTACCCGGTTTACCGAAACGCTCTAAATGCACTTGATGGCATATACCATTTCCAGCACGTGAATATATAATGCCATATTTTGCTGCGACAGATTGTAAGTATTTATGATCATCAGCATTTTCAAAGCCGATTTGAACAGTGTTATGATCAACATAGCTTACAGACAGCTCAGTTTTTATTTTTGGTACTTTCATCGCTTCAAATTGTAGATATGCCATAGTACCTGTTGCATCTTGGGTGAGTGTTTGATCTATTTTTATTCCAACTTCTTTACCTTTTTCAGGTTTACCCTCAATAATATGCTTATCGAGAATTTTTTCAACTATTGTTTTCCCCATTTTTTACCAACTCACTATGATTTTTCGGGTTAATAACCCAACATTTAATAAATGTTTTGTAGTATTTTTCAACAAATAACGATTTAATACAGTTATAACTGTTTATTTGTTAATTTTTTATGTCCTTTAAGCTCGTATAAACAAAATAATTAGCTGATTTTGTTAAAATGGGAAAAGTATATTATACACTTTTTTATTTTACGGGACATTGTGAAAAGAACATTACTTACAGAAAACGAAAAAAAGGTCCTTTACGGTCTTGTGAGATATCCTGAACTAAATGATCGAGAATTATCTCAAGAGTTGAGCGTAAAACTTTCTACTCTAACATCCATAAAGAGAAGACTTATAGATCAAGGTTATTTTAGAAAACTTACAGTTCCTGTTTTGAGTCTTCTAGGTAGTGAACTTTTAGCAATAATACACACACGTTTTAATCCGGTTATACCCTTGGAAGATAGAGTTAAAAAGACAAAAAAAACAATTGAAGTTTTCGAAGAATTATTTTTTTCAGTTGGAGAACAAGAAAAGGGTTTTTCTATAAGTCTCTCCGAGAATTATTCTAACATTAATAGAATTAATGAGATACGTACTGAAACTTTTGGAAAAGTAGGTCTTTTAGAAAATGAATACCCTGAAGAAGTCATTTTCCCTTTTAGTGTTAGTAAAATAATCCGTTTTTTTGATTTTGCTAGAGTATTAAAAGATAATTTTAATCTTGATTATGATATTGATAATATTGACAATGGTTGGTTTAAAAAAATTGATGATATCTATTTAACTGATAAGGAAAAATATGTTTTTAGAGCAATTGTTAAAAACCCGGATGCTACAACAAAAGATATTGGAGATATGGTGGACCTTTCGCGTCATACCGTTTCACGTATGAGAACTGATTTTTTTGAGAAAGGGTTGCTCAGAAAACTTGTTCTTCCTAGTTTGGATAAACTAGGGTTCGAAATACTTGCTTTCTATCACATTCGTTTTAATCCTCACAAACATCCTGAAGAAAAAGATTTAGAATTTCTTGATTCGCCATCTACTATATTTTTTGCATGTAAAAAATTTGAAGCTGTATTAATTTCTGCTTATCACAATTATCAGGATTATAAAGAAGATAAGATGAGTAAAATTCGTTTTTTAAAAGAGAATGATTTTGTTTCAGAAAACCCAATTGCGGGAAAATATATGTATGAGAGAATGATTGTAATAAAAGATTTTGTTTTTGAGCCAATTGTGTCTAAAGTACTTGATTTAGAACACTAAATTTTTGTCCCTTTTTTTTCTAATTATTGCACAGGATAATGTTAAAATCAACATTTTTTTATTATTTTGTTAAATAATTTGCTTTTTATCTTACCACTTTTATGTCTGTTTCCTTATCTATATGAAAAACTTATTATAGTGGAATATTATTCGAGCCAAATTGAAAATAGTTCAGTATAACTTAGGAAAATGGGGTTTTTCTAAGTAAAAATGGTCTATCTAAAAATGAGGTTGGAATAAAAATGGCTGAAGAAGATATATCTGTATTATTAAACGAAAAAAGAGTTTTCAAACCAAATGAGGAGTTTGTAAATGAGACAAATGTGAAGCAGTGGATGAACAAACATGATATCAAAACACTTGATGAACTTTACAAAAAAGCAGAAAACTATGAATGGTTTTGGGAAGAGAGAGCTAAAGATCTTTTAAATTTTTATGAACCATATGATAAATTGCTAGAATGGAATGCACCTTGGGCTAAATGGTTTGTTGGTGGAAAATATAATATTGTTCATGATGCAATTGACAAACATGCAAAAGGTCCAAACAAAGACAAAGTAGCTTTTTATTTTGAAGGAGAACCAGGAGACACAAAAAAACTCACTTATCATGATCTCTATGTTGAAGTAAACAAACTTGCAAATGCTATGAAAAAACTTGGTGTCAAAAAAGGAGATCGTGTAGGTATCTATATGCCAATGCTTGTAGAGCTTCCAATAGCTATGCTTGCTTGTGCAAAACTTGGTGCAATTCACTCAGTTGTTTTCTCTGGTTTTAGTGCTCAGGCATTTAGAGATCGTGTAAATGATTGTGAGGCAAAAATTGTTATTACATGTGATTATTTCTATCGTCGTGGTAAAAAAATACCTTTGAAGAAACAAACAGATGAAGCACTTGAAGATGCACCAAGCGTAGAACATTCTATTGTATACAAACGTACTGGTGATGATGTTGACTGGAATGATGAACGTGATTTATGGTGGCATGAAATAACGGAAGATGAGTCAGAGGAATGTGAAACAGAAAAAACTGATGCAAATGATCCACTATTTTTCCTATATACCTCTGGTACAACCGGTAAACCAAAAGGTATTGTACATGCCCATGGTGGATATGCACTTGGTACTTCTCATACACTTAACTGGGTGTTTGATGTAAAAGATGAAGATATCTGGTGGTGTGCAGCAGATATAGGCTGGATTACAGGACATTCATATATTGTATATGCACCTCTTATACTTGGGTCAAGCTCTATTATTTATGAAGGTGCACCAAATCATCCACAACCTGATAGATGGTGGGAAATCATTGAAAAATACAAAGTAACACTTCTTTACACTTCACCAACAAGTATACGATTATTTATGAAACTTGGTGAAGAATGGGTTAAAAAACATGATTTATCAAGTTTAAGAATTCTTGGTAGTGTAGGAGAGCCTATAAACCCAGAAGCGTGGGTGTGGTACTATAAACATATTGGAAATGAAAATTGTCCAATTATGGATACCTGGTGGCAGACCGAGACAGGTCACTTTATAATTTCACCGCTTCCGATAACAACACTTAAGCCAGGTTCTGCAACAAAACCACTTCCAGGTATAGTAACTGATGTTTTAAATGAAAACGGCGAACATGTCCAAAATGCTGGTGGAAACCTTGTGATAAAAACACCATGGCCCGGTATGCTTAGAGGAATTTATAAAAACCCTGAGCGTTACAAAAACACATACTGGAGTAAATTTGATGGAATATATCTAGCTGGTGATGTAACGCGTATAGATCCTGATGGATATTTCTGGATACAAGGCCGTGCAGATGATGTTCTTAATGTTTCAGGTCATCGAATAGGAAACAGTGAAGTTGAATCTGCACTTGTTAGTCATCCAATGGTTGCAGAAGCTGCAGTTGTTGGTAAACCCCATGATTTGAAAGGTGAATCGATTACATCATTTGTTGTATTGAAAACTGACATCGATCCAACTGATGATCTTAAAAAACTGCTTCGTGAGCATGTTGGAAAAGAGATGGGTAAAATCGCTCGTCCAGATGAAATCTGGTTTGTAAACGATGTACCAAAAACACGTTCTGGTAAAATCATGAGACGTGTAATTCGTTCAAAAGCTCTTGGTAAAGATGTTGGTGATACATCAACTCTTGCAAACCCTGAAGCAGTAGAAGAAATTGGTAAAGCAAAATAAGTTAAACCAATTTTTTTTATCTTTTTTTTATTTTTTTTGGATAACTCTTAATTAGTTTTATTTATTCATGTTTTTGAAAATTTATGGTTGATTCAGATATTGTGGGAGGTTTTGTTGAGCTTATACGCAAAGCTGAAGTTGAGCTTCCTAGTGACGTTGTTGATGCTTTAAAGAAGGCTTATAAGGTTGAGGATGGTATAGCCAGGGTTCAGATTGGTAATATTTTAAAAAATATTGAGGTTGCAAAAAACACTAATCGCCCTATGTGTCAAGATACTGGTGTTCAGACTTTTTTTGTAAAAGTCGGTAGAAATTTTCCTTTTTGCGGATTTTTAAAAGAATGGATTACAGAAGCTGTGAAAAAAGCAACAGTTGAGATTCCTTTGCGCCCTAATACAATCGATCCATTTACAAAGATTAACCATAAGGATAATGTTGGTGATTATATCCCTGCAATTACTTGGGATTTTTTCGAAGGTGATACTTGTGAGGTAATTGCTATTCCTAAAGGTGGTGGTAGTGAAAATATGAGTAAACTTGTAATGCTAAAACCAGGTCAAGGTATTGAAGGGATTAAGGATTTTGTGGTTAAAGAAATGATTTCTGCGGGTGGGAACCCGTGTCCTCCAACAGTTGTTGGAATTGGTATTGGTGGTGGTGCAGATCTTGCTATGAAACTTGGTAAAAAAGCGTTGCTTAGACCTATTGGGGAAAATAATTCTGATAAGGATATAGCTGAAATTGAGGATTACATAAAAGATGAAATAAATAAAAGTGGTATTGGTCCTATGGGTCTTGGTGGAAAAACAACGGTTCTTGATGTCCATATTGAAAAAGCACCAAGACATCCTGCAAGTCTACCGGTTGGTTTAGTTGTTCAGTGCTGGGCTGATAGAAGAGCTAAAATGGTGATCAAACCTGATGCTTCATGGGGGGTATTATAGCTGGCTGAATATCATCTTAAGACACCAATTGATAAGTCTAAAATTAAGAATTTAGAAGTTGGAGATATTATTTACTTGAGTGGTACTGTTTTTACCGCTCGTGATACCGCTCATAAGTTAATGCTTGAAAAAAAACTTAAGGATATTCCTTTTAACCCTTCAGGTTTGGTTTTGTATCATTGTGGCCCATTGATGAGTAAGGATAAATCTGGTTGGAAGGCTGTGTCTGCAGGTCCTACGACTAGTAGCCGTATGGAAATTTTTGAAGATCGTTTTATTAAAAAGTTTAATACAAGCATAATAATTGGTAAAGGAGATATGGGTAAAAATACACATAAAGCTATGCAAAAATATATATGTATATATACTTTGTATACTGGTGGTGCAGGTGCTCTTGCGGCAGATAAAATAAAAAAAGTTAAGGATGTTTATTGGCTTGAAGAACTTGGTATGGCTGAGGCGGTTTGGCTCTTTGAGGTAAACGATTTTGGGCCACTTGTTTTGGCCATGGATTCTCATGGTAATTCAATATTTAAAAGGTGAAAAAATTTATGTCCCTTGATTATGAAGAAGTAAAAACTGTGATTAAAGATTTTATAAAAACATACGTCGAAAATAGTGGATGTAACGGATTGGTATTGGGTCTTTCAGGCGGGATAGATTCGGCTGTAACTGCAATTATATGTAAACAAACTCTAGGAAAAAATAATGTAAAATGTGTCTTTCTACCAGATAAAACAACACCACAGCTTGACATAAAACATCAAAAAGAAATTGTAAAAAAATATGATTTATTATGTGAAACTAAAGATATATCGCAACTTGTTGAAAACATCCGGAATTCATGTATTGAAAAACCCAGTAGGATGGCTATTGCAAATATCAAAGCACGTGCACGAATGATCCTTCTTTTTGAGTATGCAAATACTAATAATTGCCTTGTATGTGGTACTTCAAATAAATCAGAAATCTTACTTGGTTATTTTACAAAATATGGTGATGGTGGCGTGGATATTATGCCAATTGGTGATCTATATAAGACCCAGGTTTACGAATTGGCATTGCACTTAGGGATTAAAAAAGCAATTATAAAAAAACCCCCGACTGCAGGACTCCTTAAAGGACAAACTGATGAAAAAGAGTTAAAACTAACTTATGATAAAATAGATAAGATTTTGTTGGGCCTGGAGAAAAAAATGAGTTATAGTGATATTTCAAATTTTGCAGATGTATCGCTTTCAGATGTTAAACGTATTAGAAAAATGAGGGCTCAGAGTCAACATAAAAGAGATGTTGCAATCATTCCAAAGATTGGTATTAGAACATCTGGTCTTGATTGGCGGTCACCTATCTTAGAAGGATAAAACTATAATAAAAAGAATTTTATAAAATATTATTCTTATTATTTGTCATGAATAGGAGTTATAATTCATTATTAGCTTATATTTTTATTTTGATCATCTCATTAAATTTATTTAATGTTGGTTTCTATGTTAAAGCAAACTTAGAAACTAATCTAGTTGACAATGATGTTAACTCCGATTCAATCTATGTTTCTGGATCATATAGACTTGAGGAATATTCAAATAATAACTATTTGATAAACATTAGTTATACTACAGCAAATTTAATTTTACGTGATTTATTAGAGGTTGAAAAAAATTTTACTGGTTTGAATAAAATTGAGAAACAAGTATTTATTTTGAAAAATTATGGTTTTTTAGCTAGGTCTTTTTCTTTTGATAAGTTATTTAGTTCTATTTCAGTTTTTAATTTTTTGGGTTTTCGTCCAAAATCTTTATTTGGTGGTCCTTTCCTAGTGTCTCATCTAACTTTGAATGGTAGAATTAAGGGTTTGATTCCGTTCTGGGAGCCTAAAATTTATTTTGAGTTTTTAAATGAAAGTGAGTTTCATGGCGTAGTTGGTATTCTTCCAATATATGTGGGTGTTTCTAGACATCCTGTTTTTATTTCAGCTTTTGATTTCTCCAGTTCTGAATTTTTTGGAGGGTTTTATTTTAGGTTTTTTGAGTTGATGTTGCCCTGTTGTGGGTTTAGTCTGTGTTTTTATGATTTTGATAAGGGTGCTGTTTTGTTTGAATATAATCTAGATTTTTGTTTATTTGGATTTTTTGTTGGTTTTTGATATATTTTTAAAAAGTTATATATGAATATATTTAAAAATATTTTTTAATATATCTTTTTGTAATCTTTTTCTTGTTGTTAGACAATTTCTATGTACACAAAATTATAATAATATCAATTATATTACTTTCTTGGTTGATTTAAGAATGGCTGAAAGGAAGAAAATAGTAATTTTTTCAATTTTTGTATTAATTTTACTTTTATTTACAAGTTTTAGTTCTACAGCTATTGTTAATTACTCTACTAGATCTAAAAACGACATAGATTTTAAAAAAATCAAATTAAAATCGGCAGAAAACGATGAGGAGTTTGAGATAATACAACCCTTATGTTCTAGACCCGTATTTGCAGAAAAAGGTGGTAATTTTTGTGTTGTTTTCAAATCAGGAGAGTTTGAACGTATTTACCCTTATTTGTCTACTGCATATGAGCCCATAATTGATGAAATTAATTTAATCGTTGAAAGTTTAATACTAAAGAATAATAAGTATTATCTTACTGTTAAGGTCCCGGTTGATACACCTGTTGAACTCTATAATTTATCTTTAATTATCCAAAAAACAAATGATGTTTTTATTAAGGATAGTACTCCTAGAAGTGTAAGTGTAATTGAAGGTTTTGATGATAATTTTACTTTTATTCATATTACAGATTTTCATATAGGTGATCCACGTGGTTTTACTGAAAGCATACGTGAAACTATTGGTTTTAAATCAGTTAAAAAATGTATAGAGGAGATAAATCTTCTCCACCCTGATTTTGTATTAATTTCTGGGGATTTGGTTTTCGGGCAGCTTTATCCATTTGAATATAGGCGTGAATATAAGATATGTTATGATATGATACAGATGTTTGATGTACCCACGTTTCTTGTTCCAGGTAATCATGATGGATATAGACGAATTGGTGAAGATGGTCTTGAGTTTTGGAAAAATTATTTCGGTCCTTTAAATTACTCTTTTGATTATGGAAATTATCATTTTACTGGTGTAAATTCTTTTGATTGGCCGGAAAGGCAAAGATGGGCCTTTTCATTTTTGGCTCTTAACTGGGGTGGAGCGGTAGGTACAAATCAGTTAGATTGGATTGAAAATGATTTAAGTTCAAACAATGCAACTCTAAATTTTATGTTTCTGCATCATAATCCTTTGTGGGATACCTTTGAGGAAAACTTCTTAGGTCTTCATTATAAACACAAGGATGATTTATTAGATTTAATTTATACATACAATGTTGATATGGTTCTTGCAGGGCATGTCCACTGGGATAGTGTAACAATTGAAAATGAAACTATTTTTCTGACAACTACTACACCTGAGAGCAGTATAGAAGTGGAAGATGGATATTGGGGATACAGACAAATTGAAATCAAAAATGGTGTAATCCATAAATATAACTACAAGGAGCCAAAAAATTGTATTCCATCTTACAAAATAAATATAATTGAAGATAAAAAATATACAAAAACAATACAAAATGATTTAGATCAAAATATTACTGTTTTATTAAAGTTTAAAGTACCTAAAAGAGCATATTTTATAGAAGGCGGCGATGAGATTTCTACTCGGGAAAATAGAATTTTTAAGCAGTACTATATCAAAACAGGTATTCAATCAAATAGTGAAAAAACAGTTTCTTTATATGCTTTATGTCCCTTGAAATAAAAAAATTTAAGAGTTTTTCTTAAAACTCTAATTTATTACCAGTGATTTTTTCATATGCTTCTTTATATCTAGATTCAGTCCCTTTGACTACCTCATCAGGAAGATGAGGTGGTGTACTGTTTTTATCCCAGCCTGTACCACTTAGATAATCTCGAACATATTGTTTATCAAAACTGGGTTGACTCTTGCCAGGTTCATACTCGTCAGCTGGCCAAAAACGAGAACTATCCGGTGTGAGAACTTCATCAACAAGTATGATTTGATCGCCAATTCGTCCGAACTCAAACTTGGTATCAGCAATTATTATGCCCCGTTTACGTGCATAATCTGCACCACGATTATAGATTTCAAGACTTAGATTTTTTAGTTTCTCTGCGTTTTCATCACCTATTATTTCCTTCATACGCTCAAAGCTTATGTTTTCATCGTGGCCTTCCTCAGCTTTGGTACTTGGTGTAAACAATGGTTCATCAAATTGTTCAGATTCCTGCATTCCACTTGGTAAGTTTATCCCACAAACTGTACCATCTTTTTTATAAGAACGCCATGCTGATCCTGAGATATATCCTCGTACAATACACTCGATTGGAAATATATCTGCTTTTTTAACTAGCATACTTCGTCCCTTCAGTTTATCAGAATATTTTTTAAGTTCTTCAGGAAATTTAAAAAAATCAGCTGTTATCATATGGCTTGGGACAGTATCCTTAAAATAATCAAACCAAAAAGCTGAAATTTGTGTGAGACAAACACCTTTGTGTGGTATTGGCTCGTGTAGAACATAGTCAAATGCACTAATACGATCACTTACTGTTAATAGAAGTTTATCATCTAAATCAAATATATCTCTTACTTTTCCTTTCTTAAAAACCTTTAGCGGTATATCTACCTCTGTTACGGCATTCATATCAATTTTTCACTCCCCAACTTTTTTTTATAGAATTTTTGCGTGTTTTTCTACTTTTTTATCTGTAACAACAACTCCTTTATTACTTTTTAGTTTCTTATCATTATATATTGCTTGTTGGTTTTGATTTACATAAAGTTTTATTTCTTTGAAATCATCAAAATCGAGTACTCTTTGAGGTTTCTTTTCAATATCTTCTACATATACATCTGAACCTGGCTCTACATCGCCTGGATTTAGAAGTGATACTACTCCTTTTTTGTCTTCTGCTGCAAGAAGCATGCCATTTGATGTTACACCACGTATCTTAGCAGGTTTTAAATTAGCTACAATAACAATATTTCTACCTTTAATCTCATCAGGTTTATAGTATGGTTTCATACCAGCGACAATAACACGTTTACCCATGTCTCCTAAATCTAAATGCATCATATACAATTTATCAGCATTGGGGTGATCTTTTACATCTAAAATTCGTGCGACGCGAAGGTCAACTTTTTCAAAGGGCTCTTCTTTGCTTTCAGGCATTATTTCCTCCAATTCAAGTTTACTAAATAATGGTTTTGGTTTTTGCAGTGAAAAACCTATGTTCAATTCAGGAAATGCATCATTCCAATTTGTATCATGAACCGAGCCTTCTTGTCCAACCATAGACCATACACTATCTGCTGAATAAGGAATATACGGTGCTGTGAAAACTGATAAAGCTTTTACGATTTTTAAACAAACATACAAAACTGTACCACATGAATCTTTGTTTTCTTTAACTAGTTTCCAGGGTTGTTTATCGTTAAAGTATACATTACCAATTTGTGCAAGACTTATTGCTGCACGAAGACCTTTTTTAAACTCGCATACTTTCAATGAATTCGATACTTCTTTTGAAATCTCTTTAATTTTTCCAATTGCCTCTTTATCTTTTTCATCAAGTTTACCTGGTTTTGGTATCTCCCCATAATTTTTAAATGTGAATGTTACAACACGATGAACAAAGTTACCATAGGTTCCTACTAGCTCGTCATTGTTTTTTGAAATAAAATCATCCCACATCCAGTTGGAATCTCTTTTCTCTGGCATGTTTATCGATAGATAATACCTTAGGGGGTCTACATCTATTTTTTTAAGTATATCTGGAATCCAAATGGCAAGGCCGCGGCTTTTTGAGAATTGTTCTCCTTCTAGCCTCAAATATTCATTTGCTGGTATATTATAGGGGAGCTGAAGCTTTTCACTGTAACCCATCAGAATGGAGGGCCATATTATAGAATGAAATGGTATGTTATCTTTTGCTAAAAAATAATAATGTTTAGCCTCATGATTCTTCCACCATTTCTCCCATTTATCCTCTTTTCCATGTTTTTTAGCCCATTCTTTACTTGCAGAGAGATATCCAATTACAGCATCAAACCATACATAGATACGTTTTTCATCAAAACCATCTAATGGTACACGGATACCCCAGTTCATATCTCTAGTAATAGCGCGGTCATGTAAACCATCTTTTAGCCAGTTTTGAGTGAATTTGAGAACACTTGCTTTCCAATGTTTTTTATTTTTGAGCCAGCCAAGGAGTTCATCTTCAAATTTACTTAAAGCAAAAAATAAGTGGTTGCTGCTTTTTATCTTTGGAGTTGCGCCACATAATTTACACTTAACATCTAGAAGTTCCTGTGAATCAAGTATCTTACCACATTCGTCACACTGATCGCCTCTGCAGTTATCATAACCGCAATGTGGGCATATTCCCTCAACATATCTGTCAGGCAAAAAACGGTTACATTTTTCACAATAAAAAGACTCAATTTCCTTTTCATATATTAAGCTCTTTTTGTAGAGAGTTTCAAAAATATCCTGTACAACATCTTCGTGATTTTTTGTTGTAGTCCTTGTAAATAAATCAAAGGATATACCTAGTTGTTTCATATTGTCTGTATGTTCTTTGTTGAATCGGTCAACAATGTCCTGTGGTGTTACATTTTCTTTATCTGCAGAAATAGTGATTGGCGTCCCATGTTCATCGCTTCCTGAAACCATTAGGACGTCATTTCCATTCATTCTGTTGAATCTAGCAAATATATCTGCTGGTAGATAACAACCAGCTATATGGCCTAGATGAAGTGATCCGTTTGCATAGGGCCAGGCAACACCGATAAATATTTTTTCCTTCATGTAAACTCCTTAAGCCGAATATTAGCATAACATTTAAATATGGCGCAAGACTCATATATATTTATTACAAAAGAAAGTGTTAATGAAAAATAGCACTTATTAATTAAAGTTAATCACTTAATGAGATTAATCATATCAAACCGCTTAACAATTAATTAGAGTTAATTCATAAATATTAACAAAAAAGGTTTACTACACCTGTTATTTGCGTATAGAAAAGGCGGATAAAGGTGCTATTTTTCAAGAAAAAAATAAAATTATTTGAGGTGAAGGTTTAAAATGACAATTGATCCAGCAACAACCAAATATATGATTAAAGCTCATATTAGAGCTGATGGAGTTATAGAGAAATCCGATGTAGTTGGAGCTATTTTTGGTCAAACTGAAGGACTACTTGGAGATGAACTTGATCTCCGAGAGCTTCAAAGATCCGCTCGGGTTGGTAGAATAGAAGTTGATTTAAATTCAAAGAATGGTAAAAGTGAAGGTACAATTACCCTTCCAACTAGTCTTGATAAAGTTGAGACGGTAATTCTTGCAGCAGCTTTTGAAAGTATAGATAGAGTAGGTCCCTGCAAAGCCACTATTAAAGCTGAAGAAGTAGAAGACGTACGTGTTTCCAGAAGAAAGAAAGTAATTGAGCGTGCAAAAGAACTATTAAATAAAGTTATGGAAGAAGGTAAAATTGAAGGAGAAAGCATATCTGATAATGTACGTCAAGCAGTTCAAATAGAAGAGATTACAAATTATGGTCCAGATCATTGCCCTGCAGGCCCTAACATAGAAAACAGTGATGCAATAATTATTGTTGAAGGACGCCGAGATGTTTTAAATCTATTGAAATATGGTATTAAAAATGTCATCGCTGTGGGTGGTACAAACGTTCCAAAAACAGTAAGAGATTTGACAAAGGAAAGAATAACTACTGCTTTTGTCGATGGTGACCGTGGTGGAGAACTAATTCTTAAAGAACTACTACAAACTGCCGAGGTAGATTTTGTAGCACGTGCACCACAAACAAGAGAAGTTGAAGAAATACCTCAAAAACTTATTATGAAAGCGCTAAAAAACAAGATACCTGCTGAACAATATGCTGAAATGTATGATATTAAAATAGAGAAAAAAGACAATCAGCAACAGCAATCAAAACCACAGGCCTCTCAAGACTCTCAAAAAAAGAGTAAAAATGAAAAACAAGAGAAAAAAACTGAGAAAAAGAAAGAAGAAAAAGAGCAAAAAAGTAAAGAAACTTCTAAAAAAGAATCAAAGCGTGTAATAACTGACAAACAGAAAAAATATGCTGAGATTCTTGATGATATCAGTGGTTCTCTTAAAGCTGTACTAATTGATAAAAACGGTAAAAAACTAGATAAAATACCTGTTCGAAAGCTTACTGATACTTTAAAGAAAAAAGGAAATATTTCAGCAGTAGTATTTGATGGTATTATAACTCAGAGATTACTTGATATAGCCAACAATAAAAACGTTGGTGAAATTATAGGTATGAAAATGGGTAATGTTGTAAAAAAACCCAGCTCTGTAGATGTTTTAACAAAAAAAGATTTTAAGTCCTAAAAATTTATTTTAAATCTTTTTTTCTATAATTTTTTTATACTATATAAATGGTTGACAGAAAATCATAAAAACCATTTGTTTTATTGCATTATGTTAATTTTGATGGGTGGAAACTTATAATGCAGAAGGATGAACTTATACAATTACATACCTTTCTCTTGCAGCTGAAGACACATCTTGAAGGTATCGTTGAAAATGATGGGGCTGAATATTTTGAGCCATATTCACAACTGGATGTAACCCCTTATCATGTTTATAAATCTAAAAGAGAGCATAAACTAGCGGTTTTTACAATTAGTAAATGTATCGCAGATCTTATGACAAAAAATGATTGTCCCGGTCTTGAGAAAATATCTGGTCGTTTAAATCAGATGTCTGAGCGTTTTATGACTGATAAAGAAAAACAGTTAATAAAAATATAATTTTTATCTCTTTTTTTATTTTTTACAAGTCTTTTTGCATTACCAGTGCGTCTTCTCCATTTTGGTAGAATTCTTTTAATATTTCTTTTCTTTGAAAACCGTTTTTTTTGTAAAAGGTTATTGCTTCTTTGTTGTTTTTTCTCACTTCTAATAGTATTTTTTTTATTTTTTCATTTTTTACTATTTGTATAAAATCTTGTAAAAGAATAGTTCCAACTTTTTGTTTTCTATAGTTTTTGGATACCGCAAGCATTAGAATTTTTGCTTTTTCCTCAATTGTTTTAAGACCTATTATAAAACCTATTATTTTATGGTTTTTTTCTGCAACAATGAGCCCTTGTGGATAGATTTCATAAAAATAATTGAAAATTGATGGGCTATACTTCTCTGTGAGGTTTTGATGTGCGATTTTAATAATTGAAAACATGTCATTTGGTTGGAATTTTCTTGTTTTTATCACAAAGAGAGGTTATTGTTGTTCATGTTAATTAAATATGTCTAATTCATCATGTATTTTAAAGGCTATAATTCCCATAGCAGTGCATGTTTCAAGAGGGATATCTAGGCCTGTTAATTCAAGATGATAATCAGTTTTTTTAAGTATAGATGTGGGAAGTCCTTTTTTTCCAAGCCCCATAATAATAATTAGTTTGTTTGTTGGTTTTTGATGTTTTTTTTCGATTGCTTTTTTCATGTTTATTTTTTTGTTTTTATCTGGTTGAGAGGTAGTGGCTACTGTGATATCGTTTTTTGAAAATTTTGGTGGAGATTTTTGTGAGCAGTTTAATATGTGAATTCTTTGTTTTTCAAATAAAAATTTTAGGTATTTTCCTGCTCGTCCGATGTTGGTGTCAGTTATGGCTTTTTTGATGAATTTATCAGGTTTTTTTATTGGGAATCCTATTAGGCCCAGATCAAGTCCAAAGGCTGCGCATAATGGTGCTGCTCTTGCAAGAGTTCTTACATGGATTGGGCTAATGGCACCTTCGTAAGTGTCATATAAAGCAAGTATACAACCTGTTGCTTCTGGAAGATTTGAAAAATGTGTATTAGAGCCTATTGTTTTTTTTGTAATGGTTTTTATTTCCTTAAGGCTTATATTGTTTTCTTGCATGGTTTTTTCAATAGATAATTGCACCGATTCATTATTAGCTGATCTGTGACTTTCAATTAAGATTTTTTTGGCCAGTTCTTTTTGATTTATCTTGATTAACCCTTTTGCTATGTTTTCTTTTAGTTTTGATTGCTCATTTAATTCTTTGATTTTTTTACATTCCTTTAAAGTCTCTTTGAACAAATTAAAGCTGAAATCTTCATGATTTTTTTTATCGGCATGACCTGCTAGTGTAGTTAGTAATTGAACTCGATTAGAAGTTTTAGATAGGCTTAAAATTATTTTTTTAAGTTTAATAAAATCCTGTTTTTTACTTATATGTCTTGAAAGATAGCGTAGAGCACTAATTTTTTTATCTTCTTCTGTTTTTAACGCAATATCAACTGCGTTGTCTAGTGCTTTTGGGAATTTGATTTGTTTTTTTGTGCATTGTAAATATAGATATCCCATAAGCTTGGATTTGATAAACAAGTCGTCTAATTTGTATATATTTACATATATTTTATTAGGGGGGATAGTCTGGTTGCAGCTGGTTGACCATTGTCGGATAATAGTTTTACAATCATCTAATATAAAATCCGTATTTTTCAATGCGATTTTTAGAATTGGTATTAACCTTGAGCACCCCATATATTTAGTAATCTCGCTTAGATTCTGAGATAATCCTTTACCTTTTGGAAACTCTTGTAGTTTTTTGAGTATTTCATCAAGGAAATATTGACTATCTTCTTCTGAGAATTCTTTATTCCATGTTTTTGCATGTTTTGCAAGTCTGCCGTAGAGTTCTGCTCTTCGCCATAGACGTGTTTCGTCTTCGGCAAGCTGTATTGCTTCCTGGGCAACACTTTTTGCTTTAGATATTGGAAATTTCGAGTCATTAGAAAGTCGTAATAATGCTAAGGATTGATAATATGGATCTTTTATGTTTCTTGCTTCTTTAATTAATTCAGATGTGTGTCTTCCTTTTTTTGATTTCTGCTCTCTTATTAAACTTCGATAGAATGATGGATCATGTTGTTTGTTTTTTTTAGACATAGTATTACTGCTTTAAGATTTGCATTGTTTTTTATGTTTGCGGTATGTTTAATAATAGTATGTTTATTTCAGAGTCGAATTTAGTTTGAGTTATTGGAGGCAATGTTTGTTAATGGGGCTTGATGATGTTAAGGTTACTAGGACTATTTTTAACCGTTTTTCTAGGGAGTTTAATGAATGCTTTGATGTTGATGTAGCTATTGCTGGTGCTGGACCGGCTGGTTTGGTTGCTGCTAAAACACTTGCTGAAGCAGGAAAAAAAGTAGTGCTTTTTGAACGTAAACTCTCCATAGGTGGAGGTATGTGGGGTGGTGGTATGACCTTCCCAGTTATTGTTGTTCAGAAGCAATCTAAGCACCTATTAGAAGAAATTGGTATAGATGTCAAAGATGAAGGTGATGGATATTTTAGTGCTGATTCAATTCAATCAGTAGCTAAACTTTGTGGTTCTGCAGTGGATGCTGGAGCTCGTATTTTTAATACCATATCAGTTGAAGATGTTTTATTTGAAAATAAAAAGGTAAATGGTTTTGTTATCAACTGGAGTACCGTTGAAGCATCAGGTCTTCACGTGGATCCATTGAGTATTCGCGCTAAGTATTGTATTGATGCAACAGGTCACCCGGCTGAGGTGTGTAATATTGTTAGGCTTAAATGTGGGCCGCTTAACACTCCTAGTGGGAATCTTGAAAATGAGAGATCTATGTGTGCAGATATTGGTGAGCAGCAGGTTGTAGAAAATACAAAAGAAGTATATCCTGGTCTTTTTGTGGCAGGTATGTGTGCAAATGCAGTTTTTGGCAGTCAACGTATGGGGCCTATTTTTGGTGGCATGCTTTTATCTGGTAAAAAAGCCGCAGAGTTGATTTTGAAAAAGATCTAGCTACTTTTCTAATATCTCTTTTTGCGGTTCTTACCTATATATGGTAAAAGACGTATCTATTATTATGTGGATAATCGCTTTAATAGAGAATATTTAGACTGTACTATGTATATTAAATAATATTATTTGATATTAGTTTTTATTTTACATTCTTAATAAAAATAGGTCCTATAAAAGCCATATACTCATCTCTATGATATTTTTCTTTAAACCAAGAATTAAACATATCGGGGAATAATTTTGATAGATAAAGAACTGATTTAGGAATTAATAGATCACCTTTTTGTAGTATTGCAATCCAATAAAAATCATTTGGCTCAACATTATGATCCTTAAAAATAACATTAACTATTTTTTTATTTAATGATGAATGATTGATTATTTTGCACCATGGTTGCCCTCTTTTCTGGTCATTTTTAATTATCCATATATCCTTAATATAATGGTTCAACTCACTACTTGAATAACCATGAGGACACATACTCTTCTTATTATTATCCAAAATTGGAAATGTAGAACAAGCAGTAATATTTATTTCAAGAGGGGTAGTACAATTAATCCATCTTCCATATTTTATCTTATTATCAAATCTTACATTTGCTCTTATTTTCAACTGCTGTAACGCATATATATCACCATTATCCATTGCATCCCATATTTCATTTCTTGTATTATGAACTGAATATGCTGCAATTAAGCCTGAAGGATTATAAGGATGACGAAAATCAAACCCTTCTGATTTTGCACTACCTGGCCTATTTTGCCTATGTATATCACTACTAGCCATTAATGAAAATACGTTGTTTTTTGTAGTTTTAAAACTATGTTCCCACATCGCATTTTCTGACCAGGAGGATTTTTTATCTGCAAAATATTTATCATAATACGGCCAGTTATAAGGAATTTCTGGTGTATATTTACCCCCAATAGCAGAACCCCATGTGCTATAAGTTTCAACCCCTCTTAAAATATTATTTCTAATACTATCATTTACGTTATTATATAGATAAGTCCAATTAACTGGGGTCGATTTACATTGTGGTTGATGAGGAAAACCAATATTATAATTCCCTCTAGCGTTTTCTTTACACATTTCCTTGAATATATCCTCAAAAGTTGGATAATCAATAGAGGAATAATGCAAAGCGTCCTCATAAACCTCTTTATAATAAAAATTTATATTAGATGCATTTGATTTTTTTCCAGATGTCCATTCGAAACCAAGAAAAGTAGTAAAATTTCCAGGATTATAATATTTTTTTGCTTTATCCTTTATTAATATCCAATCATTAAAACCAGATGATTTGTAATGTATCCAATTTTTAATATAAGTATATTTATTGAAAAAGCCATTGTTTCTAAATTCACTTCTATATCCATCAATCCATTCCGAATGGCCAGTATAACAAACAAAGTCAAGATAATTATCATTAATTGCATTTTGATACATTTCATCAATTGAATAATATCCGTCACAAAGTGTTGTATGCCAGTGTATATCCCCAAAAAATATTTTTTTTAAAATGATTTGAACTGTTTTTGAACTAACACCATTTTTATTTTCTGCGTAAACAGTAAAATTAACATATTTATTTTTAAGTGGCGTTGGTTCAGGATCAAAAATAACCGGGTCATCATTTAAAAATGAATAATGTTTTGATTTATTATCAATAGTCCAATATTTTTTTGAAACATCATTTTCAATAACACAGTCAATAATATCTCCTTCATAAACAACAGTTTTTGGTTTAATGTTTATTTTTATATTGGGTTTATCTGAAAATTCTTTAAAACCTGTATTTGCTATTGTATTAAATGATATAAGAAAGATGAAAAGTATTGATAATATAGTTTTTTTAAGAAACATTTTCTCTCTTTATTTTCTTTATATTATTTTTTTGATATAAAATATATGACACGATCGTACTCAACGAACTATGTTGATAATAGCTTACTAATGAAAATAATATTTTTCGTAAAATATTACAATTTTTAAAAAAATTATTTTATTCTTTTAAAGACCTCAACTGTTGCGTTTGAGATTGGAGCCGTATATGTCGGCATTATACTCTTTAGATATATGAGCCGAATAGTGCTATTAGGATTACAACTATTGGTACGCATACTAGTGTAGTCCATGTAACGATGTGTGCCGTTGATTTTTTGTCTATTCCGTAGGGTAGTAGAAACATATTTGTACTTGTCACTGGAAGAATAGCGTTTATTAGTATTACTGCAAACCATGATCCGGGGATTGCACCTATTGCATATAGTGGTCCGAAGATAAGTCCGATTAGTATCGGTGTTATGATAACTGTTAAAATGAACATGTTTCGTACCCATTTCCAGTGATCACTTTTGTCTTTTTTGTCAAGTCCTATTAGTTTTTTGATTTCACTGATTTTTAGATCAGTTGGGTGTATTCCTGCCCCTACATAGTATAATGCTGCAGGTATTGTGATTGCTGTGTAGAATTTTACTATAAATGGTATGGATGCATCCCAGTTTATTGTTACATTACCTGGTCCATGTAAGAGTACTGCCGTGATTACAAATGATATTAGATACCATGGGTAAAGTTTTAGAAACCATGGCAGTGGGTTTTTGTTTTCTTCGTCTTTTTTTCTTTCTTTTTTGTGCATATGTGATAGTATATAGGGCATTATTGCAAAGAGTGCGATTCCTACTAGTGCCATGAATATTCCTGCTTCCAGTTGCCAGAACGCCATCATAGCGCTTCCTATGAATGCCGAGCTTCGTCCTTGATTTGTGAGCACTGTTTTCATGTATAGGTTTTGTTTATTTTTTGATAATTTTTGTTTTTTTATTTGGTATTTTGCAAAAAGATATGCAAGTATGTACATTGCAAGTATTATCAGTGATACAATTATTGAAAATTCGATTGCTTTTGTGTCAAAAGTGGTGCTTATAAATATTCTAAATAGTAGTATGGGTATGAAGAAGTAGAGTAGTATTAGTCCTACTTTTTTCATTATTTTATCTATTTTTTCTCGTCCGGTGAATTTTGCGATTATTATTGTTAGAAAAAAACCTATGATTATCCAAGGGAGTGTATACAACCCTGAAATATATGGAAGTATATCTTTTAATATATCTATCATTGTTTTCTCCTATTAACGCTCGATTACACGTTTGGCTTTACCAGTGCTTCTTGCAATTGTTTTAGGCTCAATTGCTTTAACTGGTACATGCAAGTTTAGGATACTATATATTTCGTTTTCAGCTTGCTTTTCTAAATCATCTAAATGTCCTTCTTTCCAACGCTGCTCGGTTGGTTCTACTTCAACAGAAAGACTGGTCATATCTGCTTTTTTAGTTTTAACAATCTGATAAAACTCGCTGACTCCTGGAACTTGCATAAGACCTGCTTCAATCTGACTTGGAAACACTATCACTCCTTTTACTTTCATCATATCATCTGAGCGGCCTTTGATACGTGACTGAATTGGAAGTGTTCTTCCACATTCACAGGTATCTTCGTAAAGTGCTGCTAGGTCTTTTGTTCTAAAACGAATCGCTGGAAATGCTTCTTTAGTAAGTGTTGTAAAAACAAGCTCTCCTTCCTCCCCTGGCTCCAGTGTTTCACCAGTTTTAGGATCAATTATTTCTGTGAGAAAATGATCCGCGTTTATATGCAATTTTTTGTGTCTGCATTCAGATACAACACCAGGGCCAATAATCTCAGTGAGACCATAATGCTCAGCAGCATGAATGCCCCATCTTTTCTCAACACTTGCTCTCATCTCCTCAGACCATGCCTCGGCACCAAAAGTACCAAGCTTTAATTTAAAATCAGTCTTTGGGTCTAGACCCATTTCTTCTGCTACTTCAGCCATATACAAAGAATATGATGGTGTACATGCAATAACAGTGCTTTCAAAATCTTTCATGACTTTTATCTGACGTTTGGTGTTACCCGATGAAATTGTTATAACCATGGCCCCTATTTTTTGCGCTCCTTTCTCAAAACCATGTGCACCTGTAAATAACCCGTAACCATATGAGTTTTGCATTCTGTCACCTCTACGCATACCATTAGCGTAAAGCGCTCGTGCCATAACCTCCCCCCATAGATCTACATCTTTTGCGGTGTATGGTCCAACAACAGGCTTACCTGTGGTGCCAGAGGAAGCATGAACTTCAACTATGTCATCCATCTCAGTGCAAACAAGACCCCATGGGTAATATTCACGTAAATCATTTTTTGTGAGAAGTGGAATTTTTTCGATATCCGATAGTTTTTTGATATTTTCAGGTTTTACTCCTGCTTCATCTAGTTTATTTTTATAGTATCTGTTTTTTGTATAGACTCTTTTTATTAGACTTTTTAATCTTTTTAGTTGTAGTTTTTTTAACTCGTCAACTGGCATTGTTTCTATTTTACTGTCCCAGAATTCATTTGTCATAAAATTTAAGCCTCCCTTAATTTAGCACCCTGAAATAGATTTATATGTTATAATGATTTTGAAAATTTTTCAAACAGTAATTGTTTTTATTGTTAAACTATTACACAATCATAGTAATCTTGAGAATCTAGTTGTATTAATCTTATTAGGGCAATGATAAAAATATGAAAAACACAAAAAATGATTTCAAATCTGGTAAAAAAAATGCTATGTCGAAATTAACTGATGCTCTTTCTGAGAATTTGGTAGATAAAAAAATTATTCCTATTATCTCTATTATTAACAAAAGCCCAGAGTATTATACAACTAGTAGCTGTGCGGGTAGAATAGTACTTATGCAGATACCAAATGTGGGTGATAAAAAAAACGCGGTTTTTCTTGGTAGATGGCATAGGAAAATCGATTTGAAAGATTTAAATCAAGCAGCTGAAAATGCAGATAAAGGTCAGTTGTGGCTTATTGCTCAATCTCCAATTTTTCATATAGCATGTATCAGTGAAGAATCTGCTGAGAAAATTTTAAAGATTGCCTATACTGCTGGTTTTAAGCATTCATCAATTAAATCTCTTGGTAAAACTAGGATTATTGTTGAGGTATGTAGTACTGAGCGAATGGATTTTCCATTAGGTGAAGATGGTGAGATTTTGTGTAATGAAAAATTTTTAGGGTTTCTTGTTAAAATATCAAATGAACTAATAGATAGATTACATAATAAATTAGACTCTTTTTATAAAATTCTTAAGAAAAATTTTAAGTAGTCGTAAAACAACCACATTATCGGGTTTAAAACTAAAAATGAAAAACAAGTTATTTCACTTAATAATATTTCTATCTGGGTTGCTTTTAATTAGTATCTCTTTATTGAATTTGAATTTGATTTTATATGATATTATTTACTTAATACCGTTGTTATTTGGTATTGTATTTATTTTATACTCTTTTCTTAAGATAAAAAAAATTCTAAATGAACTTATTTATGATGTTAAAGAAGAAGAGCAAAGACAAAAAAATATTAGAGATGTATATCAATATAAACAGTTATTGGATCCGCCTGAGACCAACAATTAAATTTTTTTTAACTAGAGTATGATCGACTAATCCAAGCTTCTTTTGGTATTTTTTTGTATATTTTATATTTTTCACTTGTTTTTCTTTTGTTTGCTAGCTCTTTTATCATATCTTCATTGAAGGACCAGTAGTATTTTCGTATCTTGCGTCCTTCTTCTTTGACTTCTTCGCGACGGATTTTTAGTACGTGTTCTCTTTGTAGTTCATAAAATAATGATCTTGCGTATTTGTCGATGTCCATATCTTCAATTTCTTTTTTTCCATCAAAGATTTTTTCTACTGTTTGTGCAAGGGCTTTAGCGTCATTCTTTTGCATGTCAAAAGTTTTTTTTAAAGCCTTTATAAGAATGTTTTTCATGGTTTATATCGCTCCTCAACTGTTTTTTTGTCTTTTCTGTTTAAAAGGAGTTGTTGTACAAGTGTTATCGGCGTTGTTTACAGTTCTATCCTGAAGTTTATTTTCTTTCGAATAATTTAAATTCTTTACATGTATACCATGCGTTGGTCACCTAGAAAAAAAGCAATGTTTTATAGAAATGGGAGAGGTGAAATAAGATTATGGCTCATAAGAGATTGTATATACCTGGACCAACTGAAGTTAGAAAAGAAGTAATTGAGGCTATGGATGATTGGGTTTTTGGTCATAGATCAGATACTATGACTGATTTGTTTACTACTATCACTGAGGATACTCAGAAGTTTTTAGATACAAAAAATAATGTTGTAATCATTAGCGCATCTGGAACAGCATTTATGGAAAGCTCTATTCTTGAGTGTGTTAATGAAAACGTATTATGTGCAACATGTGGTAGTTTCAGTGAAAGACAAGCACAAATTGCACAGCGTCTTGGAAAAAATGTTGATAAACTAGAGTATGAATGGGGTACGGCTGTAAAACCTGAGGATGTACGTGCGGCTCTTGAGAAAAAACATTATGATGCATTTACTTGTGTTATGAATGAAACCTCAACGGGTGTTAGAAACCCAATTGAGAAAATTGGAGATGTGATGGCTGATTTTCCTAATACCTTGTTTTTAGTTGATGCAATATCATGTCTGGGTGGAGACTACATTGATATTGAAAAAAGTAATATTGATGTGATTTTTACATCTGTTCAGAAATGTTTTGCTATGCCACCGGGTATTGCTGTGGCGGTTGTAAATGACAAAGCCTATAAGCGCAGCTGTGAAGTAAATGCTGGTTGCTGGTATGCAGGTTTTAAACGTAACATAGAATACTATAATAAGAAAGGTCAAACTTCATCTACTCCAGCGCTTTCTTTGATGCTTGCTTATCGTAAACAAATGAAACATATGTTAAATGAGGGTCATAAGGCTCGCTCTAATAGACATAAAGAAATGGCTGATTACACTCAGCGTTGGGCGAAAAAACATTTTGATATGTTCCCAGAAGTAGGTTCTTGGTCTCAAACTGTTAGCACCATAAAAAATACAAAAGGTATTAATATTGCTGATCTTCGACAAGAAATCAATGAAAAATATGATATGGTTTTTGCCAATGGATATGGTAAAAAACTCAAAGAAAAAACGTTTCGTATAGGTCACATGGGCGATCACACAATTGAGAGTATTAAAGAGCTTACTGATGCTATAGAAAAAGTAGCAGATTTATAAACAATTTTTTTTCTATTTTTTGTACGTTTTTTATCATATTGACGTTCTGACACATTATCTTTATATATGGCTATTGACAGACCATATCATGCTAAAAAATATCATAGAGAAGGGTGGAATGGTAAATTATGAATAAAAAAGTAATGGTTGTAGATGATGAACATGACGTTTTAGAATCTTTAAAGGCCATTCTTCATAAAAACAATTATGAAGTAATAACCGTGGACAATGGATATGATTGTATTAAACAAATAGAAAAGGGATTTCAAGGAGTAATACTTATGGATCTGATGATGCCCAAGATGGATGGATGGGATACAATACACAAGATTATCAAAAAAGATCTAATTGGAAACGTCTGTATAAACATAATAACCGGTAAAGGCACAAAGAATCATCAAAGGATGGGTCTTCTAGGTTCATATGTATATGATTATTTAACAAAACCAATCGATATTAAAAAACTTGTAAATAGCGTAAATAAATCCCATACGTATCTTACAGCAAGAAAAAACTAATTTTTTTATCTTTTTTTATATAAAATTGACATTTTGTCAAATTGTAATATTTACAAGACATCTTTAAATATTTAAATTAACCTGGCTTTTTTTGTGCCCTAAATGAGAGTTTTACATCCCATCCACAAGTAGTACGTTAAAAAGGCCTGGGTGTTAAAAGAATATTAAACGGAGTCCACCAATCCCTGTTTAAAATCTTTTCAAAAATACCTGGGCCTATTCTACCTCCATATATATATCTTTTTGTATATCTTTAATACTTTAAATGAACCCTTTTTTAACTATATATACTAGTAACGACGTAACAAAATTTAGATGGACGACATAATGTGGGGGAAATCAGCCAGCAAATATCAGCTGGCGTTTCTGCCAAATAATTTTTTTAAAAATCATCTAATTTTTTAATACTTTTTTCAACCAAAATCTTTTTAGATGTATTCCAAGAACTACGAGTATGAGGCGGAAGTTTTCTATATTTTTCAACCCAACACCTTAAAAAATTCTGAGTAATAGGATCAGCTGGATAACCACTACCCAAAGGTACACCAATTCTACTCTCCAGATGACTTGCGATTTTTTCAACCTCGTTATCTCTACAGGTTTTAGCAAGAATAGATGCAGCACCAACCACTGGATATATATCATCAGCCTTGTGTTTGGATACAATTTCAGTTTTTTTACAAGAAATACCAGTTAAAATATCACGTCTAAACCTTCTCTCATCAACATCTGCGGAATCCACATAACAAATATCAGGTTTGAGTTTTTTTATAACTTTAACAAAAGCATTAATTTCGATCTCATTTAAAGTCATAACCTTGCGCATATCATCAATTGCTTTAGCAGGAATAACCAAAAGTTCATAGTCGTCAGCAAGCTTTTTAATCCTACTCTCAAGAATCGTACGCCTCTTAGGTGAAAGCCTCTTTGAATCTTTAACCCTGTTTTTTATTAGTTGTTTGTCATCTTCAATATTTACACCAGCAACCACAAGTGGTCCTATTACTGGTCCCCGTCCTGCTTCATCTACTCCGCATATCATAAGAAACTAGTTAATCCATAACAATATCATAATAAAAAGATATTGCGGAAAAAAGAATAGGTGGTTTTTTTGATAATTTTTTTATCCAAGTATTGTTATGTATGATATAGAAATAATTTGTTAAAACATTTTATGCCGTT
>CAZOBL010000004.1:0-38015 GCA_964578185.1 uncultured Thermoplasmatales archaeon | reverse complement strand
CTTTTTTATTTGAAAAAATTACAATTGGTCTTTTTTTGTTTTGAATTTTTAAATTTCCTTTCCCTAGTGTACATCCGCTGCTTAGTTGTACTCCATCTATTATGCAGGATATCGGTGGGTTTGTACCGGTCATAGATGTAGCTGATAAATCGAATGGATTTTCCCCTAGTTTTTTTCTTGCTATTTCGCCCATTTTATAACCAATTACAGCGTATGGTCCTAGGTGTCCATGAAATTTTTCTATTTGATTGAGTGTTTCATTCATGTATCTAACCTCAAAAAAAATTTTATTTTCTTTTATACATAACATATAGTAGCATGGTAAGTATTGCAAACATTCCTGCGATTGTTGTTACAATATTTCTTTGCATTTCAATTGAGGATACTTGTTTTTCAAGATCTGCTATATCTCCTCTTTTGTATTCATATGTTTGAATTCCATCTACTAATTTTTCTGTGTTGTATTCTATCATCTCAAAATATGTATCGGTTCCGGGAATTGCACCTGGGAAATTTGTAAAAATTATATGGCTTTTACCAGTCTCTGATGCTATATTTGCTCCAAAATCTGTTCCACTTTGAAGATTGTCAATTATTGCATATGTATCTTTATTTGTTGCCGCATCTTTTATTTCAATTTGGTCCTTTGCCGAAAGTCCCTGTGGCGGCCCATATGTTTTGACAACATTTAATCCTAGCCACTCAAGGAAGTCTTTTTGCCAAGACATAGATATTACTTTTTTATTTTGGATATTGTTTGAAGATATGATGCTTTGCAATTCTTCTGCTTTTTCATTTATTTGATTTATGTAATCTTGGGAATTTTGATTTATTGTTGTATTTAAATGAGGTATTTTTTCTGATAGTTCATTTGTTAAAAGTTCAATGTGTGCTATTGCACCTGATGGTATATTCCATTCACCAAGGTTTTTGCATTCAATTATTTCAGCATCATTATTGTACTCTAAAAGGTCTGAAAGCCAGGGTTCCATATGTGGATTTCCAAAAGATATTATTATATCAGCTTCTATGACTTTGTTTACATCACTAGGTTTTGTATCATAATATGCAGGACATACTCCAGGCGGCATAATGTATTCAACTGTTGTATTTTCTGGCATTATATTTTTTGTGAAATCTGCAAGTATTGAATTTGTACATATAATTTTTATTTCTCCTGCATCATTTTGAGCTTGTACATTTATAGATGCTGTAGAAAGCATTAATAAGATGCTTGAGAAAAATAGTATTTTTTTTGTGTTCATGTTTTTCATCACCTTAACGTGTCAATTTTATTAATTTCGTAACACGGCAAATAAGAGTTTTCAATATAAATGTTTGGGTAGCAAAAAATTTAAATTCGTGTTACGATTACCTGTTAAACGTGCCACCATGACTGAAAAAATAATAAGATTTGGAGTGTCAATAGAGCCAGACCTTCTAAAAAAATTTGATAAACAAATCAAAAAAGAAGGATACACAAACAGATCTGAAGCAATTAGAGATCTAGTAAGAAAAAATTTGATTAAAAAAGACACCAGCAAACCCGATCAGATAGTAATCGGAACATTTACTATGATTTATGACCATCATACAGGCAATCTAACAGATAAATTGTTGAATATACAACATGACCATACAGCTGAAATACTCTCAACAACTCATATACATATAGATCATGACAACTGTTTAGAAATACTTGCGCTTAAAGGTAAAAATAAAAATATTGAAAAACTTGCAGATAATATAAAATCAATAAAAGGAATTAAACATGGTGAGCTTGTAAAAACAAAAGCTAAAATGTAAAAATTTTTTTATTGATTTACTGCTTCGTTTAAATCCTTTAAAAATGCTTCAACATCTACTCCATGGACTGCTGCTATATCTTTAATTTTCTCAAAACTAGCAGCGATGCAGCCGATACAGCCCATGTTATATTTTCCGAAAATAGGTACTGTCTCAGGATATTTTTCTATTACTTCACGTATATTCATATTTTCATCAATTTTCTCATCTGGCATCTATTTTATCGCTCCAAAGTATTTTTTGTAATTAATGTTATTAGTGTTATGTTTTATATAATTTTATTCTAATTCATAATTTCGTGTGTTTTGTATGGATGAGTTAACATTTGTGTCATTGCTTTTTATTGCTGCAGGTATTTTAGAGATTATAATTGGTACCCCTCTTCTTTTTGAAAAAATCAAACAGAATTATTTTTATGGTTTGAGGACAAAAAAGACTCTTAATAATGAAAAAGTATGGTATAATGCGAACAAGTTTTTTGGAAGAGAAGCTATTTTTGATGGTGTTCTTTTAACTATTGTTTCTTTTTTTGTTTTTATCTACAGATATGATTTTGGTGTAAATTTTGTTACAATTATTGGTATTATGTTTCTAATTGTGCCTTTATTTATTTCGATTGCTCGCAGCTATTATTTTCTACGAAACTTATAGGTTATATATCAAATAGAACTTGTACATGGTATGGTTTTTTGTTTTTTAATTCAAGCATATGATATGTGACTGCTTTTATCTGTTCCCCTTTTTTATGTTTTGAAAAATCAAGTTTCTCACCATAGGCTTCTGCTTTTATAGATTTTTTTTGAACATTTAAATTTACTTTAAAAACTCCAAACACTAGGTTTTCTGCATCATGAAGATAAAGTAGTTCTGAGAGCCAATCTACTAGAAGTTGCTCTAAATCTTCTGCTTTGAGTTCTATATCGTATTGACCTTTATTTTCTACGTCTGAATTATCTGTTATTATGTCAAACATTGCTTTAGCTGCGTTTTCAAATGCTTCTGAGAGGGTTTCGCCGTATGCCTTTACGCCGATGTCTGCGGTATGGTCTATTATTTCATATTTTTCCATTTGATTTTTTCATCTCTTTTATTTGATATAATAAATTGTTTTATGTAATTTAAATACATACTGTTTATCTTATGAAAGTAGCATCGCTTTTCTCTGGTGGTAAAGACTCGGTTTATGCGACTTATCTTAGTTTAAAGGAGGGTTTTGAGGTTACAAACCTTGTGTCTATGATATCTGAGAATAAGGATTCATGGATGTTTCATTCGGTAAATATTCATCTTACAGATTTGCAGGCAGAAGCTATGAATATACCAATTGTTAAGGTTAATACAAAGGGCGAGAAAGAAAAAGAATTAGTTGATCTAGAAGAAAGGCTGGCTACTTTGGATATTGATGGTGTGGTTAGTGGTGCTATAGCCTCTAGTTACCAGAAAGATAGGATTGATAAAATATGTGAAAGACTTGGGCTAAAATCTTTCACTCCTCTATGGAATAAAAATCAAGAAAGTCTTTTACAAGAGTTGGTTGAAGAGGGTTTTAAGGTGTTAATAGTAGGAGTTTTTGCTGAAGGTTTTAATGCTTCATGGCTAGGCAGAAAGATAGATAAAAAAACAATTGAGGATTTGAAAAAAATCAAGGATAAATATTTAATTAATATTGCAGGGGAAGGCGGTGAATTTGAAACACTGGTTGTAGATGGCCCTTGTTTTTCAAAAAAACTCGCGTTAGATGAAACAGAAAATATTTGGAGAAGAGATAGCGGCAGGCTTATAGTTAAAAAAGCCCATCTGACAAAAAAATAAACAGATAAAAAAATTATTTTAAGTATCCTAATCTTCCAATTTGTTGAACGAACAAAAAGAGTCTTTGATCGATGTCTTCTTCATCAGGATATTTCTTTTTTAGTATTTCTAGTATTTCTTTTACTGTGTGTTTTCCATCGCTATGTTTCCAAACCAGTGAGCCTATTTTATCAAGATTTACATTGAAAAAATTATCTTTTTTTATTATTTTACAAAAAGATTTACCGAAGTTACCTTCAAACTTCGGTATTTTAATTTCGACAAGACCATCAGGTTTTGTTGTCCATTCATATTCTTCTCGTTTTGGTTTGAATTTTAGCATTTCTTCTTCGGTTGGAAGATTCGGTTTTTTATTTTTCTTCTTTTTATTTCTTAGCAATCATTTCCCTCAGTGGGATGTATGCAAGAAGACCTGCTATAAACAACCAAATGAGTATTGCTGGTAGCACAGGTGCATATGGGAATACTGCAAGGTCAATGTGACCAATTATTAAGAATGCAACTATAACACCCATTAATGCCTCTCCTGCAATTAGTCCCGCAGTGAGAAGCAAACCAGTTCTTATAATCTTTTCCTTTGGTTTAACATCAGTTTGTTTAATTGCTAATTCCCATTCACTGACTTCTTCCTCGTCAGCACTACCATATTTTTTCTCTATACGTTTGTTTGTGAAGTGTCTGACTATTCCTCCACCAAATATAGGAATGCTGAGCGTGAATGGAAGATATATTCCAATTGCAACTGGAAGTACTGGCATATCAATAAGAATTAAAACAAAAGCAAGTACAGCACCTGCAAGTACAAACGGCCATACCATATCTCCACCTAGAACACCTTTTACAATACCTGCCATTAAAAAGGCTTGAGGTGCAACCAGGTTTTGAGTCCCTATTCCGTATGCTTTATCCAGCGCTTGTACAACAAGTGCAAGTATTGGTGCAGCGGCAAGAACACCTACCATTTCAGCGAGCTGCTGATTTCTAGGTGTTGCACCTACCATCTGACCGCATGCCATTGACTGTAGTACATCACCCGATATTGCTGCAGCACAACAGATTACAGCTGCGATAAGAATAGCTATCGTAATTGAGCTTGGTCCATTTAGACCAAATCCTAGTATTATTAATGCCGTAATCAGTAAAACGGATACTGTAACTCCACTAATAGGATTATTTGAGGAGCCAAGCAGCCCTGCCATATATCCTGCAATAGCACTTGCAATAAATGCAAATAAAACTGCATAGACCGCCATAAAAGCAGATACAGCCCAAAGTGATGACATCCAGCCGTATATCAAAAATATAGGTATTGCAAGCAGACCAATTATTAAAAATACTTTTTTAAATGACAAATCCTGATCAGTTCTTTTTTTGGTTTCAACTTCGCCGCCTTTAATACCAATTATTGCTTCTTTTATACCACTTGCTAGATTTGCTCTTAGTTTAAATATTGTATAAAGACCACCGACTACCATTGCACCTACACCAATATAACGTATGTAGTCACCCCAAATTTTGAAAAATCCCCACATTAATTTTCCTACTTCAAAATTTCCAGCGCCTAAGTCTATGGCTTCAGCTATTTGAGCTTCAGTTGCAGGCATTGGAAGACCAGTTGCTAAAGCTATAAGAGGCGCAAGTATTACCCATCCAAGAAGCCCTCCAACAAATACAAATGATGCTATCTTAGGGCCAATTATCCACCCTACAGCAAGAAGTGCTGGAGATGTGGCTACTCCACCATATAGATATCCTTCATGGTGTTCTCCAAGTATTTTGTATTTACCTATATTTATTATTCCATGTATTGTACCACGTGCTGCATTTAATGCAACTTGCATAAATTTAAATGAACCAGCTAATAAAACACCGATAACAAGCCAAATTCCGCCTGTTGATTTCTTTGATTCGTCTGCTTCTTCACCACCAACTGTTGTAGTAAGAACTGCTGCGACAGCTACCCCCTCTGGGAAGGGTAGATCTGTTTTTGTGATAAGTGCACGTCTTAGCGGAACCATCCATAAAACACCTAAAAGACCGCCAAATAGTGCAATAAGTGTTGTTTCCAAATATCTTATACTCTCCCACCCCATTGAAGAATCCATTCTGTTTAATACCACAAGTGCAGGTATTGTAAATATTACACCTGCTGCAAGTGCTTCACCAGCAGCTGCACCCATCATACCAAGATTAACTTCAAGGATTGTTCCTTTGAATGGTTTCAAAAGTGCAAAAGCCATTACAGCACCAGGTATAACTGCTGAAACAGTCATACCAGCATATAATCCTAAATAAGCATTAGCTGAACCGAGAATAACGGCTAAAAGTGCGCCTACTAAAACGGCTTTAATTGTTAATTCAGGTATACGTTTTTTTGCAGGTATAAATGATTTAAAGTTCTCTCTATCAGTCATGACAATTACCAATATAATTAATATATTTCATTATTTATAAAACCATCGGTTTTAATTTAAATTATATTATAATATTCTAACATATACAGCATATATATCTTATAATTTTTAGTGAAAAATCTGTTCAAAAAATTTGATTTTTTAAAAAATATATTTATTAAATTTAGAGTTCAAGCGGGTATCTAAGAATTGCACCTATTCCATCAAATGCTGAATATAGTGAATCTCCTTCTTCGCTATCCTGGGAGATTAGTTCAACATCAGCACTAATTGACTCTGCAAGGTCTGAGAGTTCCTCAATTAAATCTTTTTTTTCTGCAATTTCCATCTGTGTTGGTGTATCACATTCTAAACAATCGGGTGGAGTGAAATCTTCTAGGCTGTCTTCTTTGACGGTCACTTGTTTTTTATAGTTACATGTGGGACATTTTAGAGTAAGCCGATATTTTCTAAGGTTTTCGGATATAAGAAGTGTATCAACTGCACCCATTTGAAGGGTTTTTCGAATGTGATTTTCACCGTAAACTGCAAGGCCTTTTTCGGCTTTTGTTATTTCTTTTAAAAATTTTTTCATTAATTGTTTTTCTTTTGATATTTTAAGATCTGTTCTGGTTTTTGATGCTGCATCTACAAGTTCTCTTAATCCATATTCATCGGTGTATCCTGTATCAAATGTTTCAATTATTTTTTGTTGAATCTCATAATGCAGGTATTCTTCATCTACAAAGTAATGTTTTGTAGGTCCAGGGCCTCCTACAAATATTCCAACCATGTTTTTTTCTTCAAGTAGGATTTCACTTACTTTATCACCGCATTTTACAAACCATTCATGCGCGGCAATCTCAGTTAGTCGTTCGAAACGACGCTGTGACTGGCCTCCTTTACCATGTTTTCCGGGAACCTGCGATGTCATATATTTAAGCAGTTCAACGCGGTTGCCACGTAATATCCCTACTGTACATTCACGTCTATCAATCAGCAGTAGACCATAGATTTCTTTCTCAGTGAGCATTGCTTCAATTGGTTCTACATAAAATTGAGAGTCGCATCTATAAAGAAATGTAACAACAGGCATAGGTGGTTCTATGACATGGGCGACCATTTCAGTTTGATCTGCACCGACGCTTTTATGACCTACAAAAAAAACAAGACCGTTTTCAGGTATGTTTTTAAAGTTTTTTAAACGACTCATGATAGATTCGATTGCTGATAAAACATTTTTACGTGTTTGCTTTGATTTTATGTTTTGTGATTCTGAGAGTTCATTTCTTAGATATGATGTTACATCTGATACTTGTTTACTTGGTGGAATATACAAAGATATTAGTTCTGTATGACGGCCTTTACTTTCTTTTATTTCTTCGAGCTGTCTTTTTAGAACGTATTCTTGTTTTTTTGTTAATTCAGTCATTTTCTCATCAGTGCTACAAAATTATAAAATTATTTTACATTGAAAAAGTTTCTCCAGTTTCTGGAGTAAAAACTTCTGCAAACTCATTTAATGGTTCAACTAATGCCTCACGGTTATCGCTATGCATTAAAACAATTTTTTCTGGGTTACATTTTTTTGCAAAATCTATAAGTTCACTATGTCCGGCATGTGCGGAGAAATCATAATATTCAACTTCACATTCTACTTTTTCTTTTACACCATAGAAATCTAGTTGACCGTGTTCAACTAGCAGTCTGCTGTTTGTATCTTCAACTTGGTAACCTGTTAGAAGGACCGCGCTTTTCGGATCGTTTTTAAGTTTATTCATATAGCTAAGTACAGGTCCGCCGTCCATCATTCCACTAGAAGTAAGTATTACTTCTGCTTTTTGTGCAGCAAGTTTACGCCCATGGTTTGAATGAACAAGATTTATGTTATTTATTGCTTTTTTAAGGTTCTCTGGTGATCTTAAAAATTTTGGATATTTTAAAAATATTTTTGATACTTTCCGACCCATGCCATCAAACCAGACATTGTATCCCGATTTTCTAAGAACCATAGCTAGTTCTTGAGAGCGTGAAACAGCAAAAGCCGGTAGAACTGCTGTACCTCCACGCCGGGTAACTTCATCAATTTTGTCTAAAAGGTCTTTTTCAATTTCTTCTCTTTTTTTCGGATGGTCTCGTCCGGCATAGGTTCCTTCTAGAAATAATATATCTGTTTTTACAGGCTTTGTACCTTTTATTAATCTTGTATCTATAACATTGAAATCGCCTGTAAAAAGTATTTTTCTATCCCCTGTTATCTCAAACATTAGTGAACCTGGAATATGACCTGCATCATGAAATCGGACTTCATGATTTTCACCTATTTTCATTTTTTGTTTTGGTTTTACAGGCTCTACACTGTTTTTCGCATGTCTTATGTCACTATTTGAGAAAGGTACTGCATATCCTTCCATTTTCGCTATTTTTATGGAGTCTTTATGCAATAGCCCGCTTATTTCCCCAGTTATTTTTGTTGTAAGTATTTGTTGATCTGAATGAGTAAAAAGCCATGGTATCATACCGCTATGGTCTAAATGAGCATGTGAGAGGAAAACTGTATCTACTGGTGGTGCTGGCATCGGGTAACTTGGTGGTTTACCTGGACACATACCATATTCTAATAGGAATCTTGTATCATCTCGTGTTTTCATAAGTAGTGCTAGTCTACCTACTTCCTCAACTCCGCCGAGAAATTGAAATTTTATACCGTTATTCATTTTCTAATCAAATCCGCTGATAAAATAAGGGGTTGATAATACTTGGGGTCAATTATTTTTTGATTTAACTTTAAGAATCGATCCGTCTTTGTCAACTATTAATACCTTTTTATTTTCTTCTATAGTTTCATCTGCTGATGCTTGCCAGTATTCACCTTTGAATCTTACATAGCCGTTTTTATCTGGCGATATTTTATCAAGTGTTACTGCTGTTTCACCAATGAACACACCAAGTGCTTTTTTCTTTGTTCTTATCTCTAGTATTTTATATAGCAAGAATAAGAAAAACACAGCAATTATTACCACTGCTGCTATCACTAATATTATTGCATCATTAATCCAATCCATGGTTATCACCCATCTGTTTGTGGAATAACTTGGTACGAGAAATATTGAACCTATTGCAAGGCTTATTACACCGCCAATTCCTACAAAACCAAATCCAGGTATTATTAATATTTCTATTAAAAGTAGTAGCATTCCAATAATTATAAAGATTATGCTTAAAACGGGTACAGAAAAACCTGAACCTACTAGAGAGAGCAGTATTGCTATTACTCCAAATACTTCTGCACCAAAACCAGGGGAGGATATTCCAAATATAATTGCGAATATACCGATCATAAAAAGTAGAGATGTTAATAGTGGATTTGATATAATATCCAGAAAAATAACTTTTAGAGAAGGTTGATGGTATATTTTTCTAGCATTTTGTGTATTGAGCTGTATTTCCTTGTCGATTGTGGATATGTTTGTACCATTTATTTGTTTTAGAAGTGTGTTTATGTTTGGTGAAATAAATTCTATTACACCATATTTTTTTGCATTTGATGCGTTTAAATTTAAGTTTTCTGTGATGAAACGAGCAACTGTGGTTTGGTTTCGATTATACATTCTTGCTCTTGTTTGTATCCAGCTTACAAGAGCGTTTATTGTTTTTGAGTCTTCAACTAGTTCTGTGCCAGTTGGGCCAACCTTAACTGGTTGGCATGAGCCTATTACTGTATTGTTAGCCATGCATGCTATGTGAGTGCTCATTAAAATAAAGGTTCCTGCTGACCAGGCAGCTGAACCTTGCGGATATACGTATCCAACTATAGGTATACTACTTTTATTAATCATTTTAGCTATATCAAAAGTCTCCTGAAGACCACCACCAGGTGTATTTAGTTTTAGTATTATTATCTCTGAGTTTTCATTTTCAGCATGTTGTATGCTTTCTTTTAAAAGTTCAACTGTTGATTGATTTATTGTTCCATCAATTTCAACTATCATTACATTTGATGCTGAAGCATTTGTAAAAGCAGAAATTGTTAAAAGAAATAGAAAAAATATTAGAAAAAGTGAGATGTTTTTTTGTTTCATTTCACTTCTTGATTTACTGCTTTTGCAATACCTGCAACTTTTCCAATATCTCCACCAGGTACAACAATTAGGTTGCCTTCACGTGCTATCTCTGAGAGTGTTTGTAATTCACGGAGTCTTAATGCTATAGGTGTTTCTTGATAGAGTTTTGCTGCATCGGTCATTTTTTTGGATGCCTGAAATTCTCCATCTGCTATGATTATCCTTGCGCGTTTTTCTCGCTCAGCTTCTGCTTGTTTTGCAATTGCACGCAACATTTCTTCAGGTATTGATACATCACGTATAGTTACTGCTGATACTTTAATTCCCCACGGATCTGTTGCACTATCGATTATTGTCTGTAGGCTTTTGTTGAGTTCCTCTCGATTTGAAAGTAGTTCATCTAGGTCTTGTCTGCCTAATACGTCTCTGAGTGTTGTTTGAGCCTGAAGCCCTGTTGCAACATCATATCGTTGTACTTCTACAACTGCTTTTTGCGGATCAACTATACGGTAATATACAACGGCATCAACATCAACTGTTACATTATCCTCAGTTATTACACGTTGTTTAGGTACATCTATAACACGGGTTCTTAAATCCAGTTTAATTATATTATCAATTATTGGTATTATAAATACAAGACCAGGTCCTTTTATTCCTTTAAGTCGCCCGAGTCTAAAAATTACTATTCTTTGATATTCCGCCATTATTTTTATTGCTGATGCCAGTATTATTACAAGAAAAAATAGCACTAACAAAATTAGATATGCCCAAACCATTTTTTATCCTACCTCTTGAGCTTAAAAATAGATTAGAGTTATTAAGCGTTTCTATGAAATTTTTCCAAAAAATTCTCTTTAAAACCGGATAGTGATGAAAATCGTTCTAGAAAACATAAATAATTCTGTTTATAAAGATATAAGTATGAAGTTTAAAATCTTTGGAATTTTATTTATTATTTTTCTAATTTCTTCATCTTCTTTTGTATTTGCACAAAATAAAGAAAATATATCTGATGAAAGAATTTCTTACAACAAAGATTTACTAAATAATGCTTTTTTAAAAGAGGAAAATGGAGTTAAAATACTCTATACTAATGGAACATATTATGAAATGGGTTATCAGCATGGGTTTTTTCTAAAAGAAGAGATAAAAAAATCTGTTTGGATTTTTTTAAATTATTATTACTATAGATTTGGTGTTTCATATGATATAGGTCTTCGTATCTGGAATAAGACAAGTAAATTTTTTCCAGATTATATTATTGAAGAAATGAGAGGTGTTGCAGATGGTTCTGGTATGTCATTTGAAGCAATTGCAGTGGCTCAAACGATGCGTATGAAATATCATTGCAGCATCATTTCAGCAACAGGCACGGCAACATCTGATGGAAAACTGTACTTTGCCCGTAGTCTTGATTGGTCTAGTGCGATAAAAGATCCAATAACTGGCGAATTTTTGAATAATCATGTTTTATTTGTTCGAGATCCCTCTGAAGGATATAGTTCAATGTTTGCAGGTTACAGTGGTTTCGTTGCTACATACGGTGGAATAAATGAGAAAGGTATCAGTATAGCTGCAGCAGGAGCTTATAGTAGCGATGAAACTTTTAATGGTCTTGCTGCAAGATATAGAATGAGAAAAGTTTTAGATCATGCATCTACTGTCAAAGAAGCAGTAGATATTATCAGTAAAAATAAAACAAACGGTATCAACTTTATAATATCTGATAGTAAAGAAAATAAAAGTTTGATTGTAGAACAAACACCAAGCCTTGATTGCGCAGGCTTTTGGAATAGCCCAGTTGAGTCAAATAAACCTTGTTGGTCTATTGAAAATGTTTCAAGAAGAACAAATTTTTTTATTAACAAAACCCTTGCAAAAACCCAAAGATACTGTTTTGACCCGAGAAATCCAATAAACCTATTAGCGTTAATTAAACCAATAAATGGTCGCGGTATCACGAGTAATTTAATTCAGATTTATTGGATGCATTATAAAGCACTAAGTAAAGCAATTGAAAATATTTGGGGTTCAATTAACCTATTTGATATGATGACTTTATTGCGAGATGTATACAACGGCAAAAATAACCTTGTGTTTAAATTAAACAATTTACTATGGAAATTTTCAAAAACTGGTTACTATGCATCTCATCAATGGGTTGCATGTCCTCAAACCGGTGAAATGCTTGTATCATTTGCACATTCTAATGTAAGAGCCTTTGAGCGATCTGTACATTACTTTAATTTGTTTGATATTTTGAAATCTGCATGATTCTTTTAGCTGCTCTCTCAGCCCCTTTTGGTTCATCTAGTTTATCTCTAAGTTTTTTTGCATTTTGTAAGTATATTTCATAGTTATCAAAAATTTTTTCAACAGCGTTTAATAATTTTTTTTGTGAGAAATATTTTTTTGAAATCTGAATACATGAACCATGCCGTACAAGATTATCTAGATTATGTTGTTGTTCTGAGTGCATTGGAATTCCAACAGCAGGTTTACCGGCATACGCAGATGTATAAACTGTACCTCTCCCGCCATGTATAATTGCCATATCTGTTTTTTTATGTAGTTGTTTAATAGAGGGTACATATTCAACTGCTAAAATATTATTATCTAAAACAGGTAGTTCTTCTTTTTTAACAACCATATTATAAGGAGATATTACATTATATTTTGTGTCATTTAAAGCCTTTAGTATTTCCTTGTAAACTAAATTTGATCCTGAACTACCTAGTGTAAAAAGTATTGATTTACCATTTCTTTTAAGATGTTTTTTGATCTTTTCATCTGTTTCATTATTTTTTTCTCTTGGTTCGTCTTTTGGAAGTAAGGGTCCTACAAAGTTTTTCTTAGTTATATCTTGGTTTGGTTTTATTTTTAAAAAATTGGGGTCATCTGCTATTAAAGTGTAATCACCTTGAGTTAAATCAAGAAAACGATTGATATGTGGGGCATTGTATTCATCTGCTAATTTATTAAACCCTTTAACACCCCATTTACAGTTTAGAATATACCAGTTCACAAATCTTTTTTTGATACTAGATGGTATTAAACGTGTTAGAATGTTTTCATAATTTTCTGGAAATGTTGCATAGTTTGATTCAAAATATTGTGGGGTAGCAACTCCCGATAATAAAATTATTAGTGGTAATTTTAGATGACGTGCAGATATTGCGGTTGTAAAGTTGTATGCAGCAAATACTAAACCGATTTTTTCTTTTTTGAAAATTTTAATTTCTTGATTAATTTTTTTTCTATAGTAATCTCTACTTTCTTTATTGTATAGGTTTTTATAGATTTGTTCTTGGTTTAATTCATCTGATTTGTTTTTATCTAAAGCTCTACCGTCGCTAAGTAATAGATAATTTGATTTGTCTTTTATATGATCTATGTTTTTTACTAAGCTAGTTTTTTTAATTGTTATAACCTTTAGACCTGATTCTTTTGGTTTATGTTGATATATCCCTTCCAAGCCTATGAAAACTGCTTCTCCACCGAGTTCCTTATATTTTTTGGCAACTTCTATTAGTGGCAGGCAATCTCCGAAATTGTCAAATATTGGCATGAATGCTACTTTGGGTAAATCCTTAGTCATTTTTTCTCTTCTGTAAACTATTGATAAGCTATTATATCTATTTTTTTGTAAAATGATATTTTGCAAAAGATGTGTTATATTTTGTATTTTAATATAGTTTTATTAGTCTGAAAAGATATAAGGAAAAAAATTGCTGATGTTGAGATAATTTGATATGACAAAACTAGAAGAGATAATTTCACCTGGTGTAAAAGATATATTAGGTGACCCAAAGAAAGCCTTAGTAAAGTTATCTTTTCCAATGATGCTTGGAATACTTGTACTTACTTTTTATCAGCTGATAGACGCTTTCTGGGTAGCAGGACTTGGTGCTGATGCCCTAGCAGCTGTTGGTCTTTTTCTTCCGTTTTTTACAGTAATTATGGCTATTGGTACCGGTTTGGGTCTTGGTGTTAATTCTTCAATAGCAAGAAATATCGGTAAGGGTAATAAAAAAACTGCTGAAGAATCTGCAGTTCATGCAATTGTTCTAGGCATTCTCATAAGTATAATTATAATAGCTTTAACTCTCCCATTTCTTAGCGAGTTATTTAATAATTTAAGTGGAAATGAAAACGTAACATCAATGGCTATAGATTACTCAAGGATACTTTTTATCAGCTCTATATTTTTAATTTTTGTAAGTTCGGCTAATGCTATCCTTAGAAGTGAAGGTAACGTAAAACGTGCTGTTTATGGTCTACTTTTAGGATCCGGATTAAATATCATCTTAGACCCTATATTTATTTATCATTTAGATTTAGGAGTTGCAGGTGCTGGATGGGCTACATTGGTTGCGATGATGAGCTCATCTATTTTATACTTATATTGGCTTTTAGTAAAAAAGGATATATATCTGAATTTAACGTTGAAGGATTTTAGTTTTGACAAGACTATTTTAAGGGATATACTCAAGGTGGGGTTTCCCTCTACTCTCTCACAGCTTTCCATCTCAATTTCTTTATTTGTTTTAAATATAATTGTTTTGGATATTGCAGGTACAGATGGAGTGGCTGTATTCACAAGTGGATACAGGGTTCTTTTGATTGCAATGATACCTGTACTTGGAATCGGACCGAGTCTTACCACTGTTTCAGGAGCCGCATTTGGTGCTAGAGATAAAAAGAAACTCAAAACAGGTTATTTTTATGCCATAAAAATTGGTATATTAATCGAGGCTTTTGTTGCGTCTTTCATTTTTATTTTTGCAAACCAGATAGCATATATTTTTACCTATTCTCAAAATGCAGCTCATCTTTCAGAGGATATTGCAAATTTTCTTAGAGTTACTGCTATTTTCTACTTTTTTTCCCCTATTGATACTTCCACTACAGCAATGTTTGTTGGTATGGGAAAAAGCATAAGATCTCTGGCTGTTAATATTTTAAGGACTATTATGTTGCAGATACCTATTTGTTTCATTTTAGGCATTTATCTTAATTTTGGTTTATTTGGTGTATGGGCAGGTCTGGTTATGGCTACATGTTTGTCGGCCATAATTGCATTTATTTGGGGCATAAATACAATAAATAAAAGTTTGATATAAAAAAAATTTATCTTTGCAACATATCAATCCATTTGCATTTTTTATATGGGTTTTTTTTGAATATTTCCAAATAACCCCTGGGAATATAATCTATTAACTCCATTAATTGCTTTTTATCATTTGATGTTACGGTTGTGGGTTTTCTATTTTTATTTTTTTTACCCTGTAACTTTATCTTTTTTTGTTTATAATTAAAATCAAAAAAATTAAACATATTTTCTATTGTCTTATTTTCATTTAGATCTTGAGGGAAAATTAATGTATAACAATCATTTTTTTTCTTGTATTGTTCTAAGTATCTTATTGCACGTTTTTCAATTTCTATCCATTGAACAAGAAGCATCTGATACATACTTAATTTTATATCGATATCCTGAAATATTTTTTCTTTTCCTGTTAGCGCCCATCTGCAATATTTTCTACCGTCAGAACCTGTATAATTATGAAACTTTAACTTAAAACCATCAAAGTAAGGTAATAAGTACTGTGGTTCTCCAATCCACACTAATCCTTTATTGTATTGACTTTTTGCAACTTCTAAAGGATTTCTTATTACATGAATAAGTTTTAAATCTGGAAAAACTTCTGTGGCAATATCATAAAAGGATTTTAAAAAGGCATGATTTGATTCGAAATAAACATCAATTTTAGATTTTTCATATCCTTTAATTATTTCAATTTTTTTAAAAAATCTATCTTTAATTTTATCCTTATCTCCAGATTGATGCCAGTATATTGGTTTTCCAAACATATCTGGTGAAGGTTCATGTAAACTAATACAATTCGATATATTATTTTTAAAAAGATATGTTAAGTATTTTGTCCCGGATCTACCACTCCCAAGTAAAAATATTTTAATCATTAATGATAATTATGTACAAACAGATTTATTAAAATTACTAACTCTTTTGTATAAATTCTAAATTTTAAGCTTTTAAGTTTTTTTTAAAACTCCTACTTTATTTATCCTTAAACTTGATTTTGTAACTAATTCAACTGTAGACTGAATTTTTTAATTTTTATCATTTTACATTATAATTAATTTTTTTATACTCATGTCTATCTGGTTTTTCAAAAAGTAACCCTTATATTAGAGGTGTCTGCTTTTATTAAATTAGATTTACTTAAAAATTATTTTTAAATCCAGTACTTATGGTCAACCTTTGAAATTACAATTGATGAAAGATTAACAGGTGAGCGTTTATCTTCTTTGACTTTTTTAACTTCTTTTATATTGATTGTTACATCTTTGCCTACTAGTTTTTGATAACGTTTTTTGATTTCATTAAAGAATTTATCGAGATTTTTTATTAGATTTCTTTTATCATCGTCTATAACGATACGTATTTCTATTTTGTCTTTTTTGTTTTGTATTATTTGGAAGCGGTGGATTATATCTACTTTATAGTCTTGTGCCACCTCACCTGGTATAAGTGTAAAGGTTGCCGCTGGGAAGATTCTACCATCCGGTAGTACAATTGAGTCGACACTTCTCCCCTCTACATTTTTTATAAGTGGAGTGTTCATACCGCATTTGCATTCGCCCTCTATTGGTGTTATAATATCATCCATTCCAGTATATCGAATAATAGGTGTTCCTCCACCATAGAGGCGGGTTACAACAACATGACCATGCTCCCCGGGTTTTACAGATTCACCTTGACTGTCAACTGCATCTATATGAACAAGGTCTGATTGAACATGGAAATTCCCATGTGGACATTGAAAAGCTATAACTCCGCTTTCTGTTCCTGTGTATAAACCTAGGACATGTGTATCAAATTCGTTTTCAATTTGTTTTTTAGTATAAGGGTCAAGTACTCCACCGGAATAAACAATATGTGAAGGCGATACGTTTTTTCCGTTTCCTTCTTTCTTAAGTTTTAAAAGACCAATTAAAACACCAGGATATGCAATTATTAGACCAGGGTTGAAATCATTTAAATCTTTCATTATATTTGAGATTTTTTTCCCAGTGTATATATTCTGATATTTGTTTGAATAAAATCTATTGAAAAAAAAACCTAGTTGATCAGATAATGCTTTGTTTATACATTCTTCATCGTAGCTGTTAGAAAGTGTAAAATCTCCGATGTTTGAGATGCGGGTGTTACTTGATAGATGGTGTGATCTAAGAAGTCTTGATGTTGTTGTCATTTCCAGTGCTATAGCATTTAAATCACGATAAATTGAAACAGGTTTCCCAGTTGAGCCGGATGTATCAACTTTATATGCTTTTTTGATGTCAAAGTCAGGAGGTAGGGTTTTTTTTGTTTCGTAATCACGTAAATCTTGTTTTGTTGTAAATGGTATCTTTGTAATATCATCAATACTTTGAATTGAGTCGGCTTTTATTTCTTCCTTTTCAAATTTTTTTTTGTATATATCTGTTTTACATGCGTTTTTAATTATTTTTTTTAATTGATTTGTTTGAAATGATTTTAATTTTTCAGAGTCAAAATCCCATAATCTGTCAACTGACAGATGGTATCTTATATAGCGAGTTATGAATATAAAGTTGGGAACATATGTCATAATCAATCACAAATAAGCAATATTATATTGTCCATAATAATAATTTGTAATATATAAAATTAATTGATTGGCTAAAAAATCATTTCTATATCTTTAGTTTTTGAGCAAGAACCTTAAATGCTAGTGGTGCGTCGTATTCTTTTACAACGATAAATGTGTCTTCTCGTACTCCCATTACATGTGGTACGTTAATGCCTTCTAGTGCTAATGTATGAAACAGTAGTGAGAACCAACCTGGAGTGTGCTCGATTTCTTTTGAGCTTTTTATATGTATTATTGCAAAACCGTATTCTATATTTCTAAAAGAGGTTTTTTCTGCGGTGTTTTCATCCAGAAAGAATACGTATCCACTTGGTGTTTTTGAGTATGCTATAGCTTTTATTTTTACAAATGTGCTGTGGTGTAGCGTTGCTATCTTATTTTTAACTGAAAAACTAGCATTTCTTACTATTTTTATTGCTTTTTCTTGTGCGTGTTTTCTTTTTTTTCTATTGATTTTTCCTGTTCTTATTATTGCTGCTTTTACTGCGTCTTTGTTTACAATTTTTAGTTCTTTACATATTTTTCTAGAAAGAGCGCTATAGTTTACGATTTCTTGCTCGATTGCCTCAATAATATAAGGTTTTTTTTCAAGATAGGTTTTTACCTGCTTTGATATTGGAATATGATTTTGTTCCATATGTAACATTAATGTTATAATTTGTTATAAATTTTGATACTTATTTTAAATAGATTTTTAACCATTCTATATTTTTAATGAAAAAAGCTAAATTTATTTTAGAAGATGGAACAGAATTTGAAGGAAAGATTTTTGGTTCGAAAAAACCTGTTTCAGGCGAAGTTGTGTTTAACACGGGCATGGTCGGATACCCTGAGACACTAACAGATCCATCATATAAAGGCCAAATACTAGTCCTGACTTATCCTCTAATAGGAAACTATGGAATATCAAAAGACAAAAAAGAAAAAAATATTTTAAAATATTTTGAATCAGAAAAAATCCAAGTCCAGGGGCTTATTATATCAAATTATTCTAAAGATTATTCACACTGGAATTCAGAAAAATCACTATCAAATTGGATGAAAAAATATAATGTACCGGGAATTTCAGATATGGACACAAGGGAACTAACAAAAAAAATTAGAAAAAATGGAACAATGCTTGGAAAGATAATATACAACCATGAAAAAATACCTTTTACCGATCCAAACAAAAGAAACCTTGTATCAGAAGTAAGTATCAAAAAACCAATAACTTACAAAAAGTCAAATAAAAAAATATTATTAGTGGACTGTGGAACAAAAAACAATATAATAAGATTACTTTTGGAAAAAAATTTCACAGTAGAAAGGGTACCATGGAATTATCCAATACAAAATGGTAAAGCAGATGGAATAGTAATATCAAATGGACCAGGAGACCCTAAAAAATGTACTGAAACTATTGAAAATGTAAGAACTCTCCTTGATAAAAATATACCTATTCTTGGAATATGCCTTGGTTCACAGATACTTGGTCTTGCCGCTGGTGCAAAAACATACAAACTAAAATACGGTCACAGAAGTCAAAATCAGCCCTGTATAGAAAATGGCGAAAATAGATGCTACATCACGTCACAAAATCATGGTTATGCAATTGATACAAACACAATACCTGAGGATTGGAGAGAATGGTTTTATAATAACAATGATGGGACAAATGAAGGAATTATTCATATCTCTAAACCTTTTTTTGGAACACAGTTTCATCCAGAATCATCACCCGGTCCTGATGACACTGAGTTTTTGTTTGATATGTTTACGAGGGCTGTAAAATGATTAAAGAAAAAACTAAAGATATAAAAAAAGTAATAATACTAGGTTCTGGAGCAATAAGAATAGGTCAAGCAGGGGAGTTTGATTACTCAGGCAGCCAAGCAATAAAAGCACTGAAAGAAGAGGGAATAAAAACAGTTCTAGTAAATCCAAATATAGCTACAATTCAGACCTCAGATTATCTAGCAGATAAAGTATATTTTTTACCAATAAACTCCTATTTTGTTGAAAAGATAATAAAAAAGGAAAAACCAGATGGTATACTTCTCAGCTTCGGCGGGCAAACTGCACTGGATGTAGGTGTAGAACTTTATAAGAAAAAAATCCTAAAAGAAAATAATGTTAAAATTTTAGGCACTCCAGTTGAATCAATACTGACAACAGAAGACAGAGATCTTTTTGTTAAAAAAATAAAAGAATGTGGTCTAAAGGTTCCAAAAAGTAAAGCAGTAGAAAGTGTGGATGAAGCATTAAAAACAGCTGGAAAAATAGGTTATCCTGTGATGTGCCGAGTTGCTTATGCCCTTGGAGGTCTTGGCTCAGGGATTGTAAATAACAAAGAAGAACTAACAAATCTTGTAAAAAAAGCATTTTCATTTACAAAACAGATCTTGATAGAAGAATGTTGCAGAGGATGGAAAGAAATAGAATGCGAAGTTGTTAGAGATTGTGATGATAACTGTATTGTAGTCTGCGGGATGGAAAATCTTGATCCAATGGGGATTCATACAGGTGAAAGCATAGTCGTTGCACCTGTTCAAACATTAACTTCAAAAGAATATTTCAAACTACGTTCAATTTCTATAAAGGTCATTAGAAATCTAGGGATAGTTGGAGAATGTAACATACAGTTTGCACTAGACCCAAAATCTGAAGAATATCGAATAATTGAAGTAAATGCTCGTCTAAGTAGAAGTTCAGCACTTGCATCAAAAGCAACAGGTTACCCACTTGCATTTATTGCAACAAAACTAGCATTAGGATATAATCTTACAAAGATAAGAAATGTTATTACAAAAGAAACGTCAGCTTGTTTTGAACCATCTTTAGATTATGTAGTTGTAAAATATCCAAGATGGGATCTGCAGAAATTCAAAGGGGTAACACCAATTCTTAGTTCTGAGATGAAATCAGTAGGAGAAGTAATGGCAATAGGTAGGAATTTTGAAGAAGTGCTACAAAAATCTATTCGTATGCTTGATATAGGAATGAATGGTGTTTTATGTAATGATATCAATTTTACAAATGTAGAAACAGAATTAAAAAAACCAACTGACAAACGAATGTTTGCAGTAGCAGAAGCGTTAAAACAAGGTTTTACTGTTGAAAAGATACATGAACTAACAGGAATTGATCCATGGTTTTTATATAAAATTAAAAATCTTGTAAAAACTGAAAAAAATCTTAAAAACCATACTATAAAAAATATACCAATATCTCTTTTAAAAGAAGCAAAAAAGGAAGGTTTTTCAGATAAACAAATAGCATTACTTGTAAATAGCTCTGAAAAAGAAATCAGAAAAAAAAGAAAAAAACATGGTATAATCCCATATGTAAAACAAATTGATACCCTTGCAGCAGAATACCCTGCTAAAACAAATTATTTATATCTAACATACAACGGAATAAAAGATGACATAGAATTTAAGGAAAAAAATGAGGTAATAGTACTAGGCGGAGGAGCATATAGAATAGGATCATCAGTAGAGTTTGACTGGTGTTGTGTAAATACAGTATCAACACTTAAAAAACTAAAATATCAAACAATTCTAATAAACTGTAACCCTGAAACAGTTAGCACAGATTATGACATCTGTGATAAACTATATTTTGAGGAATTAACACATGAAAGAGTACTTGATATATGTGAAAAAGAAAACCCATTAGGTGTAATTGTATCAATGGGCGGACAAATCCCGAATAATCTTGCTCTTCCACTCTACAATAGTGGAATTAAAATACTTGGAACATCACCAAAAGATATAGATAGAGCTGAGAATCGTAATATTTTTTCTAACCTTCTAGATGAATTAGGTATAGACCAGCCGGAATGGAGAGAATTAAAAGACATAAAAAGTGCAGAAAAATTTGCAGATAAAGTAGGATATCCGGTACTTGTAAGACCAAGTTATGTTCTAAGCGGAGCAGCAATGAGTATAGCACTAAGTACAAAAGAACTAAGAACCTATCTAAAAAAAGCATCAGATGTAAATAAAGACCATCCAGTTGTGATAAGTAAGTTCATTGAAGGTGGAAAAGAAATAGAAGTGGATGCTGTAGCAAAAAAAGGAAAAGTTGTTGCCTATGCAGTATCTGAGCATGTAGAAAATGCTGGAGTGCATAGTGGTGATGCAACAATAGTGCTCCCCCCACAGAGAACTTATATTGAGACCATGAGAAAAGTAAAAATCATTTCAAAAAAAATTGCTAAAGCCTTGAATATAACAGGTCCCTTTAATATCCAATTCATCGCAAAAGAAAACCATGTGAAAGTAATAGAGTGTAATCTAAGAGCATCACGTAGTTTTCCATTTGCATCAAAAGTTTTTAAAATAAATTTTGTAGATATTGCTACAAAGATATTCATAGATAAATGGGAAAAAACAATTAATCGATCCTCTTTTGATTTAGATTATGTTGGAGTAAAGGCACCACAGTTTTCTTTCAAACGCCTGAAGGGATCTGACCCAGTTTTAGGTGTAGAGATGGCATCAACTGGTGAAGTTGCCTGTATTGGTGAAGATTTTTCTGAAGCTTTTCTAAATAGTATTATATCAACAGGTTTTAAACTACCTGAAAAAAACATTTTACTTTCAACTGGAACACTTGAAAATAAAGCTGATTTTTTAAAAAGTGCAAAAAAATTAGAGGAGATGGGATATAAGTTCTATGCAACTCAAGGGACAGCAGATTTTTTGGAAAAAAATAATATAGATTCAAAAAAAGTTTTTTGGCCTTCAGAAAAAAAAGAGCCTAATGCTTTAACACTTATAGAAAACGGTGAAATCGATCTTGTAGTAAATATCCCAAAGAACACTGAAAAAGAAGAACTAGATAACGATTATCTTATACGGCGTCAAGCAGTAGACTTTGGAGTGTCATTAATTACAAACATTCAACTAGCAAAAAGACTTGTTGAGAGTATAGAAAGAACCAATTTGAGTAATATGAAAATAAAAAGCTGGGATGAATTTATTTAAAGGTCTTTCTTAAGAAAAATATTTTAATGATAAAGTTGAAGAACCAACAGAACCTGTACTGTTGAATGGAGGTGTGTTGAAAGAGTAGTGTTGATTTAGTAGTGTTAAATATTAATTTACGGTTATAAGTGTACAATAATATTTATATATATTGTAAATGAAAAATATTTTTGAATTAGTATGAAAAATATTAAATTTATTACAGTCTCAATTATTTCAGTTCTTTTATTTACAGTTATATTGCCATCTACTATTCCAACATCAGAGGCAACCCTGATTAACTCAGATAATGATTGTTTGAATAATTTATCTGAAATGAAAATTAATTTACTTATGAAAATTGGCCGAATTCCCTCTTTATCAGTTTGTTTTATCAAAAATGATAGTATCATCTTTTATAAAGGACTAGGCTATGCTAATAGAGCGGAAAAAAAGATACCAAATAAGGATACAGTCTACAAAGTCGCATCAATTACTAAATCAGTTACTGCTACTGCTATGATGCAAATCATAGAAAATGAATCCTATGGTGTTGATATTGATGATGATATTAACAATTACCTGAATTTTAGTGTGAGAAACCCAAATCATCCTGACATCCCAATTACTTTTCGAATGCTTATGGCTCATCAAGCAAGTTTTTATCCAAATTCTGAATTAGCACAAATGGGGAGCAAGTATATGGGTGACTTATTAAGATCTACCTTTCCTGTTTTTAATAAATATGATTATCCTTATCCTTACATCAAAGAATACTTAAAATCTTCTGATAGATGGCTTGATATTGAACCTGGTAAAGAAGCTTATTATGGAAATACTCCATATGTATTGCTGGAACATTTAATTGAAAGAATTACAGATAAATCCTACGAAGATTATTGCCAAGAAAATATCTTTGATCCACTCAAGATGAAAAATACTAGTTTTGAAACAAATGAATTAGGTAAAAATACTGCGACTTATTACGTAAGCCTAATGCTTCTACCTTTTCCATATTATAAGCCCACTATAACTGGAGCTGCAGGTTTGACAACAAGTATTGAAGACCTTTCTCATTATCTAATTGCTCATATGAATAATGGAACATATGATGGAGTAAGAATATTAAAAAACGAGACTGCCGAATTAATGCACTCAAAACAATTTCCAGATAGTATAGGCCAAATATTGGGATATTATTATGGTCTAGGATGGGAGATATACCCTGAAGATTGGATATGGAATGGAATGGTCTTACAAGGACATGCAGGAAGCACTATAGGAGGCGGGGGAGAAATGCTATGGAATGAATCAAGCGATCTGGGAATTCTTGCATTTATGAATAGAAAAATGTCTAGACTTAGTAATTTATTAATTTGGTGTTATGATCAGATAATAACTGAATTATTGAAAACTATTGAAATATGAACTCAGAGTAATTTGTTTTCTAATGATTTAAGTAATATTTTTTCCCATTTTTTATTTCCTAACTCTATATCAATAAAAAACAAAAAAGAGCGTTTTAAATCGAATAAAAACTCTTTATGTAATAATGCTAGGTAATGTAATTTGTTGCTTTCTTAGTAAAATCAAATAATAAATCTAGATATGCATTGTACTCCAGCGGGTTATTCATATGTAACATTTTATTAAAACAGAATATAAAGCCAATATTATTTGTTGAGTTCATCATCATTGCCGCACTTCCACCTAGATATCTACCTTCGTGTCCTTCAATAATTACACCATGGACACTTGAATTAAAATTTTCCCATCCAAGTGCATATCTTTTTATTTCACCATCAAAGCTATTTGGATATTGCAATTTATGCATCTCTTCAATAGATGATTTATTTAGAATTTGAACATTTTTATAGCAACCATCATTCATATGTGCAATTAAAAAATGAGACATGTCGCTCATAGTTGTTTTTAACCCTCCTGCCCCATAAGGAAAGTGAAGAAATGGAAGTCGAATATGTAAATTTCCTATATTTTCATATAGAACAGCTAATTGATTTTTATCAAAGTCAGAATAATCAAAACTAGAGTTTTTCATGTCAAGTGGTTCAAAAATGTTTTCTTTGCAGTAATCCTGATAAGACTGATTTGATAAAATCTCTATTAAGTATTCTAATAAAATATAATTTAGATTTGAATATGCACAGTTTGCACCTGGTTTATACTCCTTCCATGACATGGAGTTGTATAACCGCCCATCAGGTTGTATGATCTCTTTTATCATAGGATATGGATATCCAAATGCAATTCTCCTTAGTCTAAAACATATATTCATGTATACTGACTGTGGTATAGAGTTATCTCCAAGGCTCGACTGGTGGGCAAGTAACATTCGAAAAGTGATAGGGACATTAGGGTAATTTGGATGTCTAACATTAAAATCTAGATAGTCATTTATATCATCATCTAAATCTAATTCGCCTTGTTCATATAACTGCATGAGTGCTGTTGCTGTAATAGGCTTTGTTAAACTATAAACAGAATATACTGTATCCATTGTTGGTTTTTTAAAACCAAAATATCTAGAATATCCATAATTATTTGACCAAACTATACTATCATTTTTAATAATACAAGCAGAAATTGATGGAAGATGTCCTTTTAACATGTTTAATTTTACTTTTAAATCAAAAAGCTGTTCATCTGATAAATCTAAAGAATTGTTTTCTAATTTTGATTTTCCTTCGATTAAGTCTAGAGTTTTTGCCTGACAAGTACTAATTCCAGTTAATGATACTATTATTGTAAATATAATAATTTTTTTGCATAATGTATTCATTATTAATACTTTATTAATTATTTTATATGAGTCTTCTTTTACAATCCTTACCAACATGAATGTAACAACTCAGATGTAACACCGCTCATCGTAACAGAACCAATTTTCCTGACTAAAGAGCTTTTACTAATTAGTCAGCACTTTTTGACTCATTAGTCAAACCCTTACGTTACAACACATAAGGACGATAAATTTTATATATAAGTTCTATCATGTCATTTAAAAGTGTATCGAAAAGTATAAAAGATTTTTGGAGGAAGATATTTCATGGTTAAACCACCGTCGAAAAATAAAAAGGAAAAACCTCGAATTGAACAAATAACTAAATGCCCCAGTTGTGGTAGCACACATTTAACAAAGGATTATTCTCGTGCAGAACTAGTATGTGAAGATTGTGGACTTGTAATAGATGAAGATTTTATAGATCATGGTCCTGAATGGCGTGCTTTTGATAGTGAACAAAGAGAAAAACGTGCACGTGTCGGTGCACCAATGACATATACAATTCACGATAAAGGTCTTTCAACTATGATAGGTTGGAAAAATCGTGATTCATACGGAAAAAGCATTCCAACCAGAAACCGTGCACAGCTGTACCGTCTTCGTAAATGGCAAAGAAGAATAAGAATATCAGATGCAACCGAGAGAAACCTAGCATTTGCATTATCAGAGCTAGACCGTATGGCATCTGGTATGGGTTTACCAAGAAACGTCCGTGAAACCGCAGCTATGATTTATCGTAAAGCAGTTCTTAAAAACCTAATACGTGGACGAAGTATAGAAGGAGTAAGTGCTGCAGCACTTTATGCGGCATGCCGCCAATGTAACGTACCAAGAACACTTGACGAAATTGCAGATGCATCACGCGTCTCACGTAAAGAAATAGGTAGAACCTACAGGTTTATTGCACGTGAACTAGGACTTAAACTAATGCCCACATCACCACAGGACTACGTATCAAGATTCTGCAGTATGCTCGACTTAAGCGGTGATGTACAAAGCAAAGCAGTAGAGATCCTAAAAGACGCAGCAGACAAAGAACTTACAAGCGGACGAGGACCCACAGGAGTTGCCGCTGCATCAATATATATTGCAAGTATTTTGTGTGGTGAACGACGTACACAAAGAGAAGTCGCAGATGTTGCAGGTGTAACAGAAGTCACAATACGAAATCGTTACAAAGAATTAGCTGAAAGATTGGATATAGATATCATACTATAATCCAACATTTTTTTATTTTTTTTATATGACCCGCTGGTACAAAGAAAAAAAACGTGAACATTTCTACAAAAAAGCCAAAAAAGAAGGATACCGCGCACGCTCAGCGTATAAACTAAAACAAATACAAAAAAAATATAGAATTTTAAACAAAGGAGATACAGTTTTAGACCTAGGTGCAGCACCAGGTGGATGGAGTCAAGTTGCAAAAAAAATCGTAGGTGAAAATGGTAAAATCATAGGTATAGACTTATCACCCATAAAACCAATTGATGATGTCGTTTTTCTAAAAGGAGATATGACCCAGGAGGCATCAATTCAAAAAATAAAAGATATTATCGACAAAAAGCAAAAAGTAGATGTGGTACTCTCAGACATGTCACCGGATATCACAGGTAATTACAGCATGGATCAAGCAAGAAGCATTTATCTTTGTGAAAAAGCACTTGATACTGCTAAAATTTTTTTGAAACAGGATGGTTTTTTTGTCTGTAAGGTTTTTGAGGGTGAAGATTTTAAGGGATTTGTCGATAAAGTTTTGCAAAGTTTTAAATCTGTAAAACGGTTTTCACCAAGTGCCTCCAGAAAAAGTAGTTCTGAGATTTATCTGATTGGTAAATACTATAAAATTTCCTGAATATGGTGGTAAAGCTTATAAATAATAAAAGCTTATTAACACCTGTTAATTATAGTTGTGGGGGAAGAACACACATATAATTAAGAGAAATATATAAATAATTATGAAAATATAATAATATAGATAAATAAATAATATAGATGATAAAAAATGGGTGAAAAACAAAAACTTACGTTAGAAAAATTTTTTTATCAAACAAAAAAAGACGTAGAAAAAAAAATAGAAAACGTGGTGAGAGAAAAAAAAATTGTTGAAATACTAAAAAACGGTAAAAGACTAAGACCTCTTTTAGCTCAACTCTCATTTAAAGTCTGCACTGGCGGTAAAGAAACCCCATATCAATATGACAAATCACTAGAGGGCACTGTAACAATAGAATTAGCACATACAGCATCACTCGTACATGATGACATCATCGATGAGGATAAAGAAAGAAGAGGAAAACCTGCTTTTTATACACAAGAAGGAATACCCAATGCACTTTTAATCGGACATAAGATGCTAGCAGAAGGATTTAACATTGCACTAAGCCATGGAGACAAAATAGCTAAACTATATGTAGATACATGGTATGAAGTATTAAACGGTCAACTTGAAGAAGTAAAATATAACAAAGAAGAAATCAAAAACGGTACAAAAGGCATAACTAAAAAATCAAAAATCTTCAAATTTTACAACGAAATAATTGAGAAAAAAACTGCATCTTTATTTGCATCATCCTGCAGAGCAGGAGCAATAGAAGCCGATGCATCAGGAGAAATACTAGAAATACTATATGACTACGGCCTTGAAATTGGTCTTGCTTATCAACTTGCTGATGATCTAGTGGACCTTGAAAACGGTGAATTAATAGATAGTGTGATAATACCACTTCTTACAAGACTTGAAAACAAAAAAGTTAATAATGAATCCTTAACCATCTCAGTTATAAAACGTAAACTTGCAAGAAATGAAGATAAAATCAAAAATTTGTATTTACAAGAAATCAAAAAACATGTTAAAAAAGCTGAAAAACTCAGTAAATCAGATATAATACCAGAATCTTCATTTAAAAAACTTCTACATGATGCACCATCATATGTCATAAACAAGATGCTTAAAGAAATAGATTTTAAAATCTAAAAAAACTTATTTTTTATCTTAAGCATTGTTTTTCTTGTTTTTTTTATAAACATAAATCATTAGACCAATTACAACAAGAACTATAATAATCATGATACCTAACAAGAAATTTTGAATTAAAACACTAGTTATAAAATCAGCAAAATATGCAATAATTAAACAACCCACTATTGCACCAATGCTAATTGCAAAAAAAGTATTTAACGGTTTCATACCAATAAGACGACCGACTATTGAACCAACTAGACCGCCCGAACCCTGAAAGGGAACCATAACAAAAAGCATGATACCTACAAAACGAAGGGGTTTTAACCAACTATACTTTGACGAAGATTTTTGACCTATTTTTTCTACCTTTCCCATAAACTTTCCAACAAATGGAATTTTTTTTGCTAGATCATAATTCCATAAAAGAAACAAAGCAACAATAATATCAACAAATGCAATAGTCATAGCCATAACAAAAGGATTAATTGCGGGGACAACTGCGTGTTGATTTAAAATTGGTATGTATATCTCTCCGCCAGCTACACCAATAGGTATTATTGACTCTTTACCTAATGGTGGGAAAAAATATGCCATCATTAAAAGGAAAAGTTTACCTGAGCTTTTCGGCTCAACAACAAAATATAATAAAGCGATAACTACAGCTGCAATTAAAAAAGGTATTGTGAGTTTACCAAATCTCTCCATTACATCTTCTTTATCAACACTTTTCATTCTATCTGCCATCAATAAAATTATTTGATATTTATGTTGAAATTTTAATTACCGCATGATCTTTTTCATAAGGCGATAAATCAATTCGAGTATCAACTATAAAACCGTTATCCTCTAGCTCTAATTCAACTTTTTCATATGCCTCTTTTGGTTTTAAAGCTACATTGATACTTCTTGCTTTAACCATTAAAATACCAATACCGCCTTCTTTAAGATATTTTTTTATATTTTCAATAAAGATATATGACTGATTCCTTTGAGATATATCCTGATAAACAACATCTACATTTGAAACAAAAGGTTTGTATCTATCAGGATGAGCAGCATCTTCAAAGATATGTATAATGTTATCTCTATTTCCAGTAGACTCTAAAAGTTTTTTAAAAGATATAGCTGAGTTTTCAACTGCCCATATTAGGCCTTTAGATAATATATCAGAAATATGACTAACGGTTGTACCTGTTGCTACCCCAAGATATAAAAATCTATAATCATATTTTATATCAATTTTTAAGTCTTTTAAAATAGCTGCTGCAAGTTTACTTCGGTAAGGATTCCATAACCGATATTCAAAATCATTTTTTTTAACTATTTTTTCATTATAAACACTGAATCCCTCCACCCTGCTTTTTGTAAAAAGATTTCTTTTATCTTTATATACACCATTAATAGCTGTAGACTTCATTAAATAATATGTATCATAATGTGTTTTGAAATAAATTTTGTCGAAACGTTAAACTATAGCAATCTGTATTCACCCCGGGGTTTTGATTATTATGGCTTTAAAATCACCATTAAATGAAATACATAATAAACTTGGAGCAAAATTTACAGACTTTGCTGGCTTTGAAATGCCACTACAGTTTTCATCTATAAAAGATGAACATCTGGCAGTTAGAAAAAACGTTGGTCTTTTTGATGTATCACACATGGGAAATGTATGGATAACAGGAGATGACGCAGAGAAACTTTTAACTCTAACAACTATGGAAGATGCTTCAAAAATCGGTAAAGGTAAAAGCCAGTACACCGCTATACTTAGAGAAGATGGGACAATAATTGATGATACAATTTTTATGCATGTAGATGAAAGATTCATGCTAATACCTAACGCAGGACAATCCGAAAAAGTAACAAATTGGCTTAACACTCAATCAGAAAAACATGATTTGAATGCACAAGTAGAAAATGTGTCACGTAAATTTGTAATACTGGCAGTTCAAGGACCAAAATCAAGAAAAACTTTACAAAAACTCACCGATGAAGACCTCTCAAAAATAGGTTTTTTTGGATGTAAAAAGATAAAACTTGCAGATGAAGATGTAATAATCTCATTTACAGGGTACACAGGTGAGCTTGGATATGAGTTTCAGATAGATGACTTCAAAAAAGCTGATAAAATTTCCACTAAAATAATGGATGCGGGCAAAGAATATAATATTAAACCCATAGGCCTGGGTGCAAGAGATACACTTAGAATGGAAAAATTCTTCCTTCTAGCTGGAAACGAATTCGAAGGGGGGCGAACACCTCTTGAAGCAAATATTGGATTTTTTGTCAATTGGGATCATGAATTCATAGGTAAAGAAGCATTACTAAAACAAAAAGAAAAAGGAGATTATGAAAGACTTACAGCTATGATTTGCACAGAAAGAGGTATACCTCGACATGGATGTAAAGTAACAAAAAACGGTGAAGAAATCGGAGTTGTCTCAAGTGGAACACTCTCGCCTTGTCTTAATAAAGGCATAGCAATGGCTTACATTAAACCCAAATATATTAAAGTTGATAACGAAGCAGAAATACAAATCCGAGGCAGAGCAGTTAAAGCAAAAATGATTAAACCACCTTTTGTAAAAAAAGACTGGGCTGAAAAAAACCCATAAATTTTTTTTTAATTTGTGGAAAGATTTAAACCATATTGAAAAATACATGCTTTTCGTGATATTTATGTCAAATGAAATACGTGATGGTTTGAAATATACTGACACTCATGAATGGTTAGAACTTTTAAAAGGTAATGTTGCACGTGTAGGAATAACTGATCATGCTCAAGATGAACTCACAGATATAGTATTTGTAGAACTCCCAGAGATTGGAAAAGAAGTACAAAAAGGCGATGAACTATGCGTAGTTGAATCAGTAAAATCGGTATCAGAAATTTACTCACCAGTTTCAGGCAAAATTGTTAAGATAAACGATGAGTTAGAAGATGCTCCAGAAACAGTAAATGAAAGCCCTTATGATGACGGATGGCTTGTCGAAATAGAGCTTACAGATAACACAGAAGTGAATGAACTGCTCGACGCAGATTCATACAAAGACGCGATTGAATAAATTAAATCAAAAACGTTTTTTTCTCCTTAAATACATGGAGAGAAATATTTTCCGGAAAACTTTTATATGTTCTAATATATTTCAAATACAGGCGGAGAGATGGGATGACAAGTAGTTCATAATTTTTTTTAATGCGGTGTTGTAACACCTCCGCCGCCTCCCCCATTAAGCAACTTTTAATGTTATACTCGATAAATCTGTATAAAAAAGATATTTTGTTCTTTTTTGTTAGTTAACTGTATTAAAATATTTTTTTATATCGTTCATCATCTCAAAGAAATCTTTATAATTTGATTTTTTCAAACTTTCTAATGCCTTACATTGTAAAAAAGAAATTTTTTCAATTTTTTTATAAAAATTTTCATCATTATTAAATTTTAAAAATAGATTCCAATTTTCTTTTGCAATTTTTAATATTTCTTCAGTTTTTTCTGAAGATATTTCAAATTTTTTTTCAATACTTGCTCTTGTTAATGGAAAACCAATCTTTTTGGATCTTGGAAGTTTAAAATCCATATAACCATGCATAACGTAAAAATCAATATTTTTGTTGCTAAACCAAAACCATGGTGCCATTCCGCCATATTTACTAAGTCCATTGCCAGCTAAATCTTCCTCATTTGGATTGACTACCCTTAAAACTATATTTTTTTCCTCAATAGATGGAATACGACCGGCTTGGATTCTAATCCATCCGTATCTTTTCGTATAAAATTCAGCAATGTAATGTTGTGAATCCATCCATTTTTCTGCCCCAAAATAAAGAGTTGACGTAATCAATATTCTCGCGGGTATATCTCTTGCTCTAAGAAAAGCAACTATAAGATTTGCTTGAGCTGAACAGATACCTCCAAATATTAAACCTGAAAGTGCATCTTCTAAAGGGTACCAATATGAATCAGGCAGAAAAATTTTATGCCAAAAAGGATGTTTAACAACAAATCTTTTGAAAAAATCCAAAAATAAACCATGATAAGAAATCCAAAAAGCTACTTTTTTTGAATACCAAAACAAATCATCAGAAAAACCTTTTAGAATTTTTGAAGTAACTTTTATTAGAAAATTATCTGCCTGAATTGAACCTGAGGCATTAACCCATTTTTTAAAATTATCTGGTAAATCATTTTTATATGATAAAAATTCAGTTTTTTCTAATTTTTCATAAACACTATTTTTTATTAAGACCCAATATTTTAGATGTATTTTCTTCTTTTCTTCTTTTTTCAACGGGGGTAATTTAAATCTAATAATTTGATTGTTGTTTGTTTTATCATTAATAATTTTGTAAGATAAAAAATCGCCTTTGGCTTCGTAGGCAATGGGTATTTGATCACCATAATTTAATGGAAAAGAATAAGAAACTTCAGATGAATCAATATCTTCATGTGCTGTAATAGGTAAAATATGTTCACCTTTTAATATTTTTATACAATCTTTTTGATTATTCATATGGCTCCAACTTTTTTTTACCGATAATGACTTGAATATTTCTTATTGAACATAATATGAGGAACATTTGAAAAATATAAAACATTATATTCCTCTTTTTCCAAATAATTCTTTGAATATTCAAGTCTTTGTAAAATTTCATTTTGAGATATTTTTGGATTTATTTTTTCAGCTTTTGTATCAGGTCTACAAGAAAATGGATATATTATACCATCGTTAAATGGGATTTCAGTGATAAAAGATAAAGTATTTTTCATATCATCAAATGATTCAGTAGGAAAACAAAGGATATAATTTGTTTCTAAATTTAGAGAAGGATTTGCAGTTTTAAATTTTTTTAATATTTCTGAAATATTTTCTACATTAGAATAGCGATTCATTAACTTAAGTATTCGACTACTTGCAGATTGTATAGGTATACTAATATTGATAAATCGTTTATCATTTCTAAAGAGCTCTAACAATTCTTTTTCATATTTAACAGCCCATTTTGGTGAAAGTCCTAAAAGTGATATGGTAAAATTTTGAGGAAACTCAGATATTTTATTTAGTAATACTGGTAATGAACTGTTAATATCAAGTCCATAAGCACCTATACTATCAGCTGTTAAAATAATTTTTTTATAGCCCTTATTTAGTGCATGATCTAATTCATTTAAACATTCTTTTATTGGCTTACTATGTAATTGTCCAATGGCCCTTTTAATAGCACAATATGAACAATTACTTAAGCACCCCCAAGAAGTTCTTATAAAATATAATTTTTGAGAATTAAGTATGTAAGGATCTGCATGTTCGTAAAAAGAATTTTTTAAAATAAATTCAAGAATTGTGTCATAGATTGTTTTAAAAAATTTTATCTGAGCTAGTGCCCATCGTGTAACATTAATTAATTTGTTATTATCTAAATTAACAAATAAAAAATTTGTATCTTTTAAATCCTTGAATTTCATCTTATTTGTTGAAAATAATTCATCTACTTTTCTTGGATCTTTGTCTAGTTCATCAGTGCTGATAACTTTTCCATTAAAAATTTTCTCTAATTTATCTTTATTTATCTTTGGTAAACAACCAGCTACAATTAATTCAGCACCATATTGTTTGAACTTTCTAACATTTTCTAATGCATTCTTTTCAATGGACTCTGAAAAGGCACAGGTAACATATACAATGATATCTGCATTTTGAGGTTTATTAACAATCTCATAATCATTAGCTAAAAAATATTTTTCAAATTTTTTTGTATCTAAGGCTCTTAATTCACATCCCCTACAATAAATAAAAATTCTTTTTTTCATTAAATTTAGAAAAATAAATATCTTTAAGTATTTTCTGAAATAATAATTTTTAGGTATAATTCTTCCAACGATTAATTATTCCTTTTTCTTTTTATGTTTTTTATCGCTTTGGATTGAAAGAAATTTACCATAGCTCAACATTGTATATCCGGGCATATTATCACTTAAAACAATATTATGAACTTAATAGTATATAAGTTTTTTGAATTTATGAATTAAAACTATTGTTAAATGCGGTTGATAATTTCCTTATTTAGTTCTACTAATATTATTAGTTATAAATCTTTTTAACCGTGGATGTTATTATTAGTAATGATTTAATGAAACTATCTCATTCACCCAAAATATTTCAAAACTATAAATGTGATAGACCTAAAAATACTATAAACAGGATTGAAAAAGGTTTTAAAAAAATAGGTCTGGATATTTTTTATTCAGAAGATAACATAGGCTCTTCTAATTTTAGGGTATTTGTTGGAAGTGCATTGATAGATATATTAGGGGCAGTTCAACATGGAAAAGGAATATCTAGTGCTCTAGCTAAAGCAAGCGCCTATGCTGAACTTGCTGAAAGGTTCTCTGCTTGTTTTTTAGATTTCAAAATCCCCATATCTGGGAATGGTCAAGAGTACGAAAATATTTTAAAAAATATCAATAGTAGAAATTTTTTAAAAGGTTTTTCAAAGAATAATAGTATTTCATCAAATAACTATGAATATGTTAATTCTTTTTTTCAAGATAAATTAGATAAAAAAACATATGAATTATACAAAAAACAAGGTCTTCTAGATTATACAGTAGATGCTTATTCTCTCATCAATGAGAAAAATATCAAACTCCCATTATATCTAGTTGAGCTAATTAGTTTTTCAAATGGTATTGCTTCAGGGAATACTCGTGAAGAAGCTATCGCACAAGCATCATTTGAAATTTTTGAGCGGTATTCAACAAGTATGTTGTTTTTAAAAAATATCAAAAGCCCAACTATAGATATAGAGACTATTGGAAATAAAGAAATACTTGATTGTATAGAGCTTTTTAAATCTCTAAATATTAATATAATTATCAAGGATTTTTCAATGGGAAAAGAAATTCCAGTAATTGGAGTTTTATTTATAAATAAAAACCTAAAAAAGAGTAGTAATAAATTACTTAAAGAACGGGATTACAAAAGATTGAATTCAGGTTCACATGTAAACCTAAATGAAGCTATAATGAGATGTTTTATCGAGTATTTTCAAACAGTTCATTTAGATAGAAAAGAAGTTTTTGACCAAAAGAACTCAGAGATACTATATGACATATGGGTTAATAAACTTGGTAAGCAATATTTAGGTGTAAATAATAAATACAAATATCTTACAAGATATTATGATTTCTATGGGGATATTTCATTTTTAGAGAAAGGAGAAAAAATAGATTTTAATAATTTAAAAACTCAAAAAAATAAGGACAGTCTTGACGATATATCAGACATTACAGAAATATGTAGAAAAAACAAATGGGGTTTTTATATTATAGACTATACTCATAAAATCCTGGATTTCCCAACGGTTAGAGTAGTTATCCCCAAAGTATCTACAGATATTGATCTTTTTTCAAGAAAAATTATCAAAATTGATGAACTTGAGAAGAGAATAAATTATCTCTACAGCATAAAAGATTTTTACAGATATTTACAAAACGATGATTGGATAAATGATAAAAAACAAATAAAAAATCTAATAAATAATCTTGAGGAATATTTATCAAGAGAACTCTATTTTTATAACTTCTACATAAACAGAGGCAATTGCAGTCAATTAATAAATTTATTTCATATTCTTCCATTTCTATATTTGGCTACGGGTAAGCCAATTGAAGCAAAAAAATATTTTGCTTCATTATTAGAATTAAAATTTAAACCAAATGTTGATTCGTCATTTTTTAAATCTTTATCTCTAACAAAATACAATTTATCATTTTATAAACAATATATCGATCTTATAGACAAAACGACAGAAAATAATTCACAAATCAAATTTAGATTAACAGAATCACCATTTGATGAGGAAGACGCAGAATATCATATTATACAGATGCATAAAAAATTACTTGCTCAGATAGACCAAACATTTGAATGAGATTTTTTAAATTGCAATAATTGAATCAAATCTTTTGTCAAAATTTTTGGTGTTTTTTTAAGATTAAACCAACTGCAAATCAAAAAGGCTTTTATCAAGAGTCTTTCTAATTCTTTTGGTTTTAAATTTTTTAACTTTAAAACAGATTTCATCGGTGTATATTTTGACCAATCATCTGTCAATAATAAATTATTTTGCTTTGCAATTTCATAAATTTTTGTTCCAGGTAATGGATCTAAAATTGAAAAAGTTGTATGAGTAAGATTAAGTTTTTTTGCAAAACTAATTGTTTTATTTATCATTTTTCTGTTTTCACCAGGAACTCCTATAATGAAATTACCACTTGTATCTAATTTTGATTCTTTTGCGATTTTTATAGCCCCTTTAACATCATCTAAAGTGAAATTTTTTTGTAAATAATCTAGAGATTCTTGATTTCCCGATTCAGGAGCAAGCCTTGCCAAACTACAATCAGCTTTTCTAAATGCCCTTGCAATTTCTTTATCAAAAAGATCTACTCTTGTACCTGCGGTCCAAAAAATATCAAGTTTTTCTTTTTTTATTAATTCACATATTTTTAAAATACGTTTTTTATTAATTGTGACAGTGTCATCCATAAAATCAATTACTTTTATCTTGTATTTCTCCTTTAAAAATTTAATTTCATCAATAACATTTTCAGCACTTCTTGCTCTCCACTTTTTCCCCCATAAAGCTCTAGAAGAACAAAAAACACAATTATAAGGACAACCTCTACAAGTTGAAATTGCACAGTATTTATCGCCTAAATTACCAACTCGTTCATAATCAAATAATCGATATTTCACGGTATATTTATCCATCGGTAAAAGGTGATATGCTGGTAAAGGCAAATCATCTAAATCCTTTATTTTTTCTCTATCATCATTTTCAATAATTATTTTATTATCTCTATAACTAATTCCTTTTATTGATGAATAGTCTTGATTTTTTTCAATTTTTTCAAGAACTTCGCTAAATGTTCTTTCTCCTTCACCTCTAACTACTATATCAACAAATTTATTTTCTTTTAAAATATCCTTTGCCATCAGAGAAGCATGCGGACCTCCAATAACACTAATTAAATTAGGATTTCTCGTCTTAGCTTCTCTAATTATACCTAATGTACTATTGATATTTTGTGTCCAAGAAGTGGCTCCAATAACATCTGGATCGAAAATTGTTATTTCTTTAATTATGTCTTCAAAACTATATTCCATTATCATTGCATCTATTATTTTTATTTTATGTCCAAGTTTTTCAGCAGTTGCAGCAAGATACGCCAAACCTAATGGTTGAACTCTAGTTCCTTTGATAATTTCTGGAGAAGTTGTTAGAATAACTTTCATTTCAGAATATGTTATTTTCAAAGGAGATAAAATGATTTTGGTTAATCTTGAAAAATTAATATATTTTAGTGATAATTTTTGGTAATAATACATTCTTATCTGTATATTTCTAAAAAAATTATGATAAAAAAAACATAGAGCCAAAACTAGGTTACCAAACCTAATATTTAAGAACATTTACTTGTTTTACGGAAACGATTCAATGAAATTACTG
>CAZOBL010000003.1:50354-69111 GCA_964578185.1 uncultured Thermoplasmatales archaeon | reverse complement strand
TTCTAAAACAGTTAGACGAGGAATCAAGTTATAGCTTTGAAATACAAATCCCAATTTTTCTCCCCTAATCTTTGCTATTTCTTTACCAGATATAGAAGAAACCTCTTTTCTTTCAATAAAAACCCTACCTGCGCTTACTCTGTCAAGAAGCCCCATACAATGAAGTAGAGTTGATTTACCTGAACCAGAAGTACCTACAATACTTACAAATTCACCATTATTTATTTGTAAAGATACACCATCTAAGGCTTTGACTATATTCCCATATTCGTTATATTTTTTTGAAACATTTTCCAATTCTACTATAGATTGAATCCTCTCCGCCATGAAAAAGTCCATTTACCATAAACAATGCATTAATTATAAAATTTTGCAAAAAAAATATAAAAAAGAATTAAAAATAGCCATCACCCAACGTAATGGGAAACGCCTTTTTCATCATCAACTTTATCGTTTTCTTTCATTTCAAGTACATCTATGGCTAAAACAACTTGAAGAGGAATTATTCGCATTTTGCCTTGTAAATCCTCATGTTTAGAACCTAGCTCCATTACCAAGCCATTCTCATCCAATCCAACACTTATAAAACCTCTAAAAAAACCATAAGTCTCAATACTTTTATCTTTTCCACCAAGAGATATGATTTTATACTCTGAACCCTCAGTTAATTGCATTTTTTCATCTTTTCCCATGTAAATCAATCCTTTTTTTGGCTCTCAATTAAATTCTGTAAATGCTCTACAGTTTTTCCATAATTTTCTATTGCCACTTTAATATGCGCTTCAACAAAATTCCATGCTTTTTCAAGATTTCCATATCTTAAACGATATGCTTTTTTATTCTGCTTTGAATTCTCATCAAAAACATGAATCTCCTCTAAAATATCAAAACCTTTAAGCTTATTTAAATGACGGTACACTGTTGGTTTACTTGTTTTAAGTTTAGATGATATTTCTTCAACATACCAAGCCTTTTGAGGGTGTTTTAAGAAAAAATCATTAAAAATTTTATATGGTATATCAGGATCTGATCCTTTGGAAATATATCCAATTTGTTCAAAAAACTTTTTTGCAACAAGATTAGGGTCCTCTTCACCAACTAAAGGTGTATTGCTTATTACTTTTATCTCAAAACTCATTGAAACCAACCACCATTTTAAAGATAGAATGAAATCACTATTTATAACAATTACTTTACAAAGAAAACCAATTAATATAAAAATTTATTAGATAACCTTAATTTACAATGTAGGAAGATATTTATCAATTTCCCATTTTGTAACTTGTGTTCTATAACTCTCCCATTCCCTTTTTTTAACATGAATAAAATTATTAAATATATGAGATCCAAGAACCTCTTTTAGAAAAGTACTTTCCTGCATAAGGTTTATTGCATGTCCTAAACTTTCTGGCAATTGTCTAATATTATATTTTTCTCTATCTTTTTCAGATAAATTATATATGTTTTTTTCAATTGATTTTGGAGGATCAATTTTATTTTCTATACCATTAAGACCTGCTGCAAGCATTACCGCAAATTGCAGGTATGGATTTCCAGATAAATCAGGGCTTCTAAGTTCACATCTCGTGCTATTTCCACGGCTTGTAGGAATTCTAATAAGGGCACTTCTATTCCGTCTAGCCCAGCAAATATAGGTGGGAGCTTCGTAACCTGGTACAAGTCTTTTATATGAATTTACTGTAGAATTTAAAACACAAGTAATTTCCTTGATATGTTCTAAGAGGCCACCAATAAAAAATTTGGCAGTTTGACTTAACTTTTTAGAATTTTTATTAAAAAAGACATTTTCGTTCCCGGAGTCAAAAAGAGACATATGTGTATGCATTCCAGAACCGTTTATTGCAAAAATTGGCTTTGGCATAAAAGAAGCGTGAAGATCATGTTTAGAAGCGATAATTTTAGTTATATATTTCAAAGTAATTACCCTATCTGCAGTTGTTAGAGCATCTGAATATCTAAAATTAATCTCGTGCTGACCATCTGCTACCTCATGATGAGAAGTGTAAGTTTGAATGCCAAGTTGACTTAGCGCAAGGGAAATATCGGCTCTTACTCCTTCGGCAAGATCCCGGTGTGAGAGATCAAAATATCCTGCGCAATCATTAGGTTGAAGAGTTGAAAAATCTCCATTTTTTTTAAATAAGAAAAATTCGCATTCTGGGCCTGTATTAAAGATATAATCCATTTTATTTGCTTTATTTAATATTCTTTCTAAGGCATATTTACAGTCACCCATGAATCTTTTTCCATTTGGGTTGTATATATCACAATTTAACTTTGCAGTTCTTCTTTTCTCAATTTCTTCCGGTAATATTACAAAACTTTTAGGGTCGGGTTTTGCAATATAATCAGATTCTTCAATTGTTGCATAACCTGCAATAGATGAACCATCAAAGGCAATACCCTCCATGAAAGCTTCTTCCATTCTGCTTGTAGGAATTACAATATTTTTTGGCATCCCAAGAATATCGACGAATTGCAATCTAATAAACAAAACTTTTTCTTTATGAATTTTTTCTATTACCTTTTCAATAATACTATCTTCCATTTTAATCACAATTTTAGTTTAAAATTAAGGTAATTCCTCTCCCTCAAAAAACCATATAGTTTTTTGATTATTAATATTTACTTTAATATTACAAATCTGCCATTTCTCTAATATTTATTATCATACTTCGGTTATTTGGTAAAAATGAATTATTTTTTTGTACTTAAATACAATCTTTTGCAACAAAGTTTTAATATAAACTATTAATACGAATTTCACCCATAAAAAGGGGGTAAATTTTATGGATAAAGACGTTGAAAATTTTATGGAAAATGTTGAACAGAAAAATCCGGGTGAAAAAGAATTCCATCAAGCTGTCGAAGAAGTCGTATCAAGTCTTATGCCTTTCGTAAAAAAGCATCCAAAATATCAGAAGCATAAGATACTTGAAAGAATAGTAGAACCTGAAAGAGTTATAATGTTTCGCGTACCATGGATGACTGATGATGGAGAAATAAATGTAAATCGTGGTTTTAGAGTTGAATTCAATAGTGCCATTGGGCCATATAAAGGAGGCCTTAGATTCCATCCTAGTGTCAACTTAAGTATTTTAAAATTCTTAGGTTTCGAACAAATATTTAAAAACAGTCTTACAACTCTTCCAATGGGTGGAGGAAAAGGAGGATCTGATTTTAATCCTAAGGGAAAAACTGACGAAGAGGTTATGAGATTTTGTCAGAGTTTTATGACAGAACTTTCTCGGCACATTGGCCCAAATACAGATGTGCCTGCAGGAGACATTGGTGTTGGCGGAAGAGAAATTGGATATCTTTTTGGCCAATATAGAAAAATAAAAAATGAATTTACTGGAGTTCTTACTGGTAAAGGGCTTAATTGGGGAGGAAGCTTAATTAGACCTGAAGCAACAGGCTTCGGCTCTACTTATTTCGCTCAAAACATGCTAAAAACCAGAAAAGAGTCTTTGGAAGGGAAAACTGTAACTGTATCTGGTTCCGGTAATGTTGCACAACATACTGTTGAGAAAGTAACAGAGCTTGGGGGAAAAGTAGTAACCCTATCTGATTCATCGGGTATGATCCATGATCCAAAGGGGATTGATGAAAAAAAACTAGCTTATGTAATGGAACTTAAAAATGTTAAACGAGGAAGAATCAAGGAATATGCTGAAGAATTTAAAGATGTAATATATGAAGCGGGAAAAAGACCATGGAATGTAAAATGTGATGTAGCATTTCCAAGTGCAACACAAAATGAAATATCTAAAGATGATGCACAAGCCCTTACGGATAACGGATGTATCTGTGTGACAGAAGGCGCAAATATGCCTTCAACTCCTGATGCTATAGATATTTTTATGGAAAACAAGATTCTCTACGGGCCTGGAAAAGCAGCAAATGCTGGTGGTGTTGCCACATCTGGGCTTGAGATGAGTCAAAACAGTCTGCGTATTAGCTGGTCACGTGAGGAGGTGGACCAGAAACTCCAAGGAATAATGAAGAGCATACACGATTCTTGTGTAAAATATGGTAAAGAAGACAATATTGTTAACTATGTTAAAGGTGCAAATATAGCTGGTTTTGTTAAAGTTGCTGATGCAATGATAGATCAAGGATTAATCTAGTTAATACCTTTCTTTTTTTTTTGATATTTCTTCGACAATTAACTATTTTTTAGGGCAATAGTTTATATTTAACTTGTTTATATCGGTCAACCCCTTACTGTAATTATTTGGGAGGAATGAATGATTATGGCAAAAGAAGGATACAACCCATTTAAAATGGCTCAACAACAATTTGATAGAATAGCTGATATGTTAGATTTGGATGAACCAACACGTGAACTTTTAAGAAATCCCTTAAGAGAATATCATTTTTCTATACCTGTAAAAATGGATGACGGTTCAACAAAAGTTTTTAAAGGTTTTAGGGTACAGCATAATGATGCACGAGGCCCATCAAAAGGCGGAATCAGGTTTCACCCACAGGAAACAGCTGATACTGTTAGAGCACTTGCTATGTGGATGACCTGGAAATGTGCAGTAGCAAACATTCCTTTAGGTGGCGGCAAAGGCGGTGTTATTTGCGACCCTCATGATTTATCTGAAAGAGAACAAGAATGTTTATCTAGAGGATGGATAAGACAGATCGCTAGAGATATCGGCCCAGTTCGTGATGTACCCGCTCCAGATGTAATGACTAACAGTCAACATATGCTGTGGATGATGGATGAATTTCAAGCTATTCATGGAGGTCAATATCCTGGTGTAATCACTGGTAAACCCGTAGAACTTGGAGGAAGCCTTGGAAGAACAGAAGCAACAGGATATGGTGTAATTTATCAATTAAGAGAAGCACTCAAAGAGATGGATATGGATATCACAAAAACAAGAGCAGCAATAGAAGGATTTGGAAATGTTGCACAGCATGCAGCAGAACTTTTTATAGAATATGGTGGAAAAGTAGTTACAGTTTCCTGCTGGGATCAAAAAGATGGAAAAGCTTACTCATACTATAAAGAAGATGGAATAGACTTAGAGGAGTTAAGAAAAATCACAGACCGTTTTGGAACTATTGATAAATCCAAAGCAGAGAAACTTGGATATAAAAGACTGGCTGGAAAAGACTGGCTCACCCATGATGTAGATATACTTATCCCTGCTGCACTTGAAAACTCAATAACCAAAGATAATGTAAAAGAAATTAAACCAAATGTAAAAATTGCGATCTGTGGAGCAAATGGCCCGGTTACACCTGAAGCAGAAGACATTCTTGTAAAAAATAATGTAATAGTAATACCTGATTTTCTTGCAAATGCAGGTGGGGTAGTCTGCAGTTACTTTGAACAAGTTCAATCAAATCAAAATTATTACTGGACAAAGGAAGAAGCTCTTGGAAAACTTGACAATAAAATGACAGATGCATTCTACAAAGTTTGGGAGCTGGCACAGCAAAAAAAACTTAGAATTAGCGATGCAGCATACATGATAGCAATACAAAGAGTTGCTGAAGCATGTAAACTTAGAGGATGGGTTTAAATTAAACCATCCAATTCTATATAATTTAAAAAATGCTTGTAAATGATAAAGAACAAAAAATAAAAGAGGCAATACAAGAGATAACAGGTCAAGAAACTGATATAAATAAAAATGTCTGTTATGAAGATATTAAAAATTATAGAGAGTACCATATAAACAAAATTCTTCTTCTTTGCTCATCCTTTGATTATTTCCTTCTTGAAGAAGAAGGCAGACTCAATGCACTTTTTTCTGAATGGTGTTCGTTTACAGATAAGATACAACCGCCTATAATAAATCACATTGAAGAAAGTAAAGAAGCACTTAATAAAGTCAGAAAGGAAAATTATGATTTAATAATTATTTTTAACAAACCAAAAGATTCAAGAAGTGAGTCAGTTGCAGATAATATAAAAAAAGTGAGGGATGTTCCTGTTGTTCTGTTATGTAATGATGTATCAGAATTATCAAAGATAAAAAACAAAAAAACTTCAAAAATTGATTATTTTTTTACATGGAACGGAGATGGAAAATCGGTAATAAGTATAGTTCACTATTTGGAAGATAAAAAAAATTTAGAATACACAAATAAAGATGATAGAAAAGATATTATTTTTTTAGTTGAAGACTCAATACAGCATTACTCTACCTATATTCAACTTATATATGAAGAAATCTGCAATCATTTAAAAAAAGTAATGAATGACGAACTCAGCTGTGAACAGAAAATTCAAAGATTCAAAAGAAGACCATATGTTTTACATTCAGAATATTATAATGAAACTTTAGGTTTTTATAATGAATACAAAAAAGATTTGTTAATAATAATTTCAGATAACTTTCTTGAATATAAAAACCCAAAAAAACAAATTGGTGTTAAACTAGCAAATAAAATAGCGGAGGATAAAATTAATATTCCCGTTTTGATACAATCATCAGAGAAAATAGATAAAACAAAACTTGCCAACAAAAATATAAAATTTGTCTTAAAGACTTCTCATAAGTTAATTATTAAAATTAGGAATTTTATCAAAGATAATTTTGGGCCTTATAAAATAACTTTTTATAAAGAAAATGGCAGTAAATTTGAGGTAACAAAATTAAAAGAATTACAATATGCTTTTGAAAATCAAACTGTTGGTTCAATTGTGAGGTGTGCGAGAAAAAATGACATTTCTAGGTTCTTAAATGCAATTGGTGAAAAAGAATTCTCGCAGAAATGTTATGAGGCAGAACAAAACATTGCAGATGGTGAGAGACTTCAAAAAAGATTTATTGAGTTAATGGAGGATTACAATTACCAAATTAATCAAGCGGCAGTTACAAGTTTTTCGCCCCGGTTAGGCGATCCATTTGTGAAGATAACACGTATTGGTAAAGGGGCCCTGGGTGGTAAAGCACGTGGTCTTGCATTTTTAGCAAAGATTATTTCAAAATATATTTCAGAGGATAAATTTCCTAACTTAAAAATTACAATACCTAGGAGTATTGTTCTCTCTACCGATGTCTTCGATAAGTTTATGGAGAAAAACAATTTTTCTGATATAGATTATAGCAATCTTTCAGATGAGCGTATAAGCTCCAAATTTATGAAAGCAAGTTTACCTGCAACGGTTTTAGGCGATTTAAGATCTTTTATCAGAAATACTAGAAAACCTGTAATTGTTAGATCCTCAGGTCTTCTTGAAGATTCGATGATGCAGCCTTTCGCAGGGGTATACGCTTCCATGGTTTTACCAAATGAATCCTGGGAAACAGATTTAAGATTCCATGAGGTAACCAATTCAATTAAGTATGTTTATGCTTCAACTTATTTTGAACAATCTAGAGGATATATAAAATCTACGCCAAAACATATTGGCGATGAAAAAATGGCTGTTTTGATACAAGAGCTGGTTGGAGAAAAACATGATGGATATTTTTATCCTACAATATCTGGTGTTGCAAAATCTTATAACTATTATCCTCAAGGTCCATGTAAACCACAGGAGGGAATAGTATATCTTGCGCTAGGACTTGGTAAGGCTATCGTTGATGGTGGTGCAAGTTTTGCGTTTTGCCCTGAGAAACCTAAAGCACCTCTTTTCGGCACTCCAAAAGATTTTATTAAATATTCTCAAACAAGTTTTTATGCATTAAACTTGAAATCTATCTATAAATTTGTAAACTACAATGAGGAAACATCTTTAGATAAATTAGATTTAAATACCGCAAAAAAACATGGTGTTTTGAATAAAATTGTATCAACTTATATTTCAGAGGATGACAGTTTATATCCAGGCATATATGATGGTTCATTAGTAGTAGACTTTGCTCCTATTCTTAAATATAATTATCTTCCACTTGCAAAGGCTGTTAAACTTTTATTAAATATAAGCGAAATAGCTCTGGGCTATCCAGTTGAGATTGAGTTTGCGGTGAACATATCAAAAGATGAAAACAAACCATCAGATTTGGTAATACTTCAGATACGTAACATGTTAACACCTGAAAAAGACGTAAATGTTGATTTTGAAAAAATTTCTAGAGATAATACCATTATTTGCAGTAAAGATGTTTTAGGTAATGGTATACTTGAGAATGTTTATGACGTAGTGTATGTAGATCAAGAAAATTTTGATTTGTCTAAATCAAATGAGGTTATAAGTCAAATTAAAAAAATGAACAACCATTTATCTGATGAACATACACCATATATACTAATCGGCCCGGGGAGATGGGGCTCATCTGACCCGTGGCTTGGTATCCCGGTTATCTGGAGTGATATAGCAGCTGTTAGAGCAATAATTGAAACTCCATACAAAGAACGCCCTATTGACCCCTCTCAAGGTTCACATTTTTTCCATGATATGACTGCTGCACAAGTTGTATATATGATCACTAAAAAACAGGATGATGTAGATTGGCGGTGGATTAAAAAACAAAAAATAATTGATGAAACAAAATATATTAAACATATTAAAACAAATGCCCCTTTACAGATAATTGTTGACGGTAAAAAAGGTAAAGGTGCTGTAATAAGAAATAATATTGAAAATATACCATCGAGTGAATCAAAATGAACAAAAATAAATTTGAAGTCGGTAATGATAGAAATGCTCTAAAGGAGAGAGTAAAAGAATTAAACTGTTTGTATAGTATTACAAATCTTGTAAGAGATAAAAAACTCTCTTTTAATGATACTATAACAAAAATTGTAAATTATTTGCCGCAAGCCTGGCAATATCCTGATATTACATGTGCAAGAATATCTATAAATGGTAAGGAATATAAGACCAAAAATTTCAAGGAAACAAAGTGGAGTCAAGTTAGCAATATAATCTCAGATAATAAGAAAATTGGTTCATTGGAAGTATACTATTTAGAAGAAAAACCTGAAATTGATGAAGGTCCTTTTTTAATAGATGAGCGAAGATTAATTGATGCCATAGCTGATCTTATAGGCACATATGTTAGTGAAAATTATATAAAAAAAGAGTTGGAACAGCAGAAAAGAAAAATTGATAAATATCAGAAAACTCTCACTGGTGAACCTATCTCTGAACAAAAAAAACAGGACTGGGAAGTAATAATAGATCTTCTTTTAAAAACAGATCCTCGAACTCTTCTGCGTATCACTAGAAAAATGGTTTATTATTTGTATCGACATGAAAATGAAAAAATTACTACATTATTAGGAAGTATATGTCCTGTAGATAGAACTGCCGCAGAAAGTGAGTGGTGCGGTATTAACATGCCAAATCCACGTCAGGATCTGGAGTCACTTCAACACATTCAAAAACAAATTTTTCAAATGGCAAAAGAAACTCTATCAGATGAGGAAATATCCAGAATGTTTAAGGAATGGCTTAAACAAGATAAGGCTAGAAGCTTACTACTTACCTCACAGAAACCGGGTATGGCTCTTGCTGAGATAACAGATGAACTTAACCGTTTTTTTGAAAAAGAAGATGTTGAAGAAACCCTCTCCCCTGAAGATAAAATAACAATTAGAACTGCTCTTATAAGACGGTTTTTTACCGACCGCTTGGAATATGTAAATGTTGCTAAAAATTTCATTAAACTTGATGATTTCAAATTTTTATTAAGCCGGGTAGTAGGCCCCATGCAAGGTCCTGGTAAATTTGGCGGTAAAACAAGCGGTGTATTTCTTGCTGAAAAAATACTTGAGGAAGCAAAAGATAAAGATGAAGTCTTAAAAGATATCGATTTTCCCAAAAGCTGGTATGTAACATCAGATACTCTACGTGAGTTTATTCATTATAACGATCTTGATGAAGCATTTCATATAAAATATCTTGATTCTGATCAAATTCGTAAAGAACAGCCTTTCCTGGAACAAGTTTTTAAAAATGCTACTTTTCCAAATGAGATGATGGAAGGTTTTAGAAGAATAGTACGTGATTTAGAAGGAAAACCAATTATCGTTCGTTCTTCTAGTCTTTTGGAAGATAGCTTTGGTGCAGCTTTTTCTGGTAAATATAAAAGCTTATTTGTGGCAAATACAGGTTCTGAGGATGAAAGATTGTATAGTTTAATGGATGCAGTTGCAGAGGTATATGCTTCAACATTTGGTCCAGATCCCATTGAATATAGACGAGAGCGCGGGCTACTTGATTTCAGCGAAGAAATGGGAATATTAATACAACAGGTTGTAGGTAAAAAAATTGGAGATTATTATCTGCCTTTATTTGCAGGTGTTGCTTTTAGTAGAAGTGAGTTTAGATGGTCGCCAAGGATTAAACGTGAAGATGGAATGATGCGTCTTGTACCAGGTCTTGGTACTAGAGCAGTAGACAGAGTTGGAAATGATTATCCAGTACTTGTTTCACCCATGCGTCCTAAACTGCAAGTTAACACTTTAATAAATGAAAGAGTGCAGTATTCGCCAAAATATCTTGACGCAATAAATCTGAAAACTGGTGCAATCGAGACGGCAGATGCAATAGATTTTTTCAAAAAAAACTATGAGAATTTCTCAGATCTTGATAAGCTTGTTTCAATTTTCAAAAATGATCGGCTTTCACAGCCGAACATACTTACAAATCTAAAAGAGGAAGACATTGTAATTACTTTTGACAAGTTATTTGAAAAAACAGATTTTCTTAAAAAAATGAAAATAATTTTAACCCTCCTTGAAGAAAAAATTGGCGTTCCCGTCGATGTAGAGTTTGCATCAGATGGGGAAAAATTTTATTTCTTGCAGTGCAGACCTCAAAGCCAAGGCAGGGGAATTGAAAGGAAACCTATACCTAAAAAGATACCTGAGAATAGAAAATTGTTTTCTGCAAACAAATATATTACAACAGGGCAAATAGAAAATATAGAATACATTGTCTATGTAGTACCAGAAGAGTATAGTAAACTTGAATCAAGAGAAAAAATGCAGAAGGTGGCAACAATTGTAAATGAACTCAATCAAAAACTACCTAAAAGAAACTTTATACTTATGGGCCCAGGTCGATGGGGTAGCCGAGGTGATATGAAACTAGGCGTCCCTGTTAAATATGGTGACATAAATAATACTTCACTTCTAGTAGAAATTGCAAAGAAAAAAGGAGAATACACACCAGAACTATCTTTTGGAACGCATTTCTTCCAAGATCTTGTAGAAGCAGATATAAAATATATTCCCCTATATCCAGATGAACCCAGAATAATTTTTAACGAAAAGAAACTACTTGATACAAAAAATTATCTAACTGAGAAACTTAAAGATTACGAGGCTTTCAAAAACGTTGTCAGAGTTATAAAAACATCAGATCTTGAAGAATCATCAACTCTATCAGTTATCTTGGATGGTGAGGCAAATGAAGCTCTAGCTTTTTTAAAACCACCCGATCATTGGAGTTGGAGGATGAAAAAAGTATATGAAATTGCAGAAGAGTTAGACGCAGAAGTCTACGGTGTAAAGTCATTATATCTGGTAGGTAGTACAAAAACAGGTGAGGCAGGGCCTGCAAGTGATATAGATTTAATAGTACATTTTAGTGGAAACGAGGAACAAAAAGACCGGCTTCTTGCATGGTTTGAAGAAAGAGGGAAAAAACTTGCCAGTGAAAACAAAAAAAGAACAGGTATTGAAACAGATGATTTATTAGACGTTCATATAATAACAGATAAAGACATTGAAAATAAAACCAGCTGGGCAACACATCTAACAAGCCCACACATGAGTGTAAGAGAAATACCACTTAAAGATAGAGAAAAAAACTAAATCTCTAAAATCTCTCTTTTTGCATTTTCTAAATTATCTGTGTTGAATCTAACAATTGCAAACATCGATTTGTTATATGCTGCAGAAAAACTATGAGTCTGATCTATTTTCTCATGCCATTCACCAGTTATTTCAGAAGACTCATGAATATGTCCGTGTAATGTTAAAAAAGGATGATAATTTTTAATAAAACGCTGAATTGCAATGCTTCCAACATGCAGATCCATTGGTGCATGATCCACATTTTTCCCATCAACATCTGCCCTATCTAGAGCAGAGTTATATGGTGGCGAATGAAACAAATAAATTGTTTTTTTTGGCACTGATTTTTTAACTAATTTTTCTAAGTCATCTGAAATAGTTGAATATTTTATTTCATCAATATCAACTTCTACTGTCCTTTTTCCCTTCTCTGGTGAAACAGTACCAACATCTACAAAACGGGATACATCATAGCGCTCCCAGTCTTTTAGTTGAAAAGGAGTTGGTGGAACATATGAATATCCTGTAACATATAACCCATCAAATTTTACCGTTTTTAGGTTTACATAATCAATAATATTTTTTTTATCAGCATCTAAAAAATATTTTTCAAAAGATTTCGGGTCATCATTCCCCATTATTACAAAAAAACGAATTCTCTCATCTTTTTTTTCATTTATATCTTTGATTTTCGAAAAAAAGTATTCCTTCAAGAATCTATACATTTTTTCATTTATTGAAAAACTATTTGGTAGAAGATCGCCACCAAAAAAAACTGCTTTTGGACTTTCTTCTTCAATTATTTTAAACAAGTTTTCGTATTTTTTTATGTTTCCATGTAAATCTGATACAAATATGCAGTTCAATTAAACACCTTAATAATTGATAGTAAACTTTTATAAACATTTCAAGATAACGGTTATGCGAGGCACCATATCTTAAACATTGTAATTTGTAGAAGGAATTTAAAATGTCAGTAGATCTTTCTAAAACTAAAAAGCTTATTGAAAAACATGGTAGAAAAAAAGGAGTATTAATACCACTTTTACAAGATGTCCAAAAAGAATATGGATATGTACCAGAAGAAGCTGTAGATCTTATTTCTAAGGAACTTGGAATTTTTCCAGTGGAAATATACGGTGTTCTTACCTTTTACGCTCAGTTTTATCTAACTCCTCGTGGTAAGCATACAATCCGTATTTGTCAAGGTACCGCATGTCATGTGATGGGTGGACAAGAAATTCTTGAGTATCTCTCAAGAAAATTAGAAATAAAAGATGGAGAAACAACAGAGGATGGAGTTTTTTCACTAGAAAGAGTAGCATGCTTAGGATGCTGCGGGATGGCACCAGTTGTACAAGTCGATGATGATTTCTATGGAAACTGTACGATTCAGATGATAGACGATATGCTTGAAAAATATAGAGCGGAGGAAGAATAGATGAACAGAGTTCTAGTATGCGTTGGAACAAGTGGCGTTTCTGCTGGTGCTGTAAAAGTTGCAGATAACTTTGAAAAAGAAATCAAAAAAGCAGATATTGATTTTGAGGTAATAAGAGTTGGTGATAGAGGCCTATTTAGAGATGTACTTGTTGATGTAATAATTAATTCTGATAGAACAACTTATGAGTTTGTAAAACCAGAAGATGTAAAGGAAATTGTAAAAAGTCATTTAATTGAAAAAAAACCTTTTAAAAAATTAGTAGCCGGAAAAGACTACACAACCTTTTTTGAAAACCAAGAAAGAATAGTTTTAAAAAATTGCGGGGAAATTGATCCTGAAGACATTGATGAATACATAAAAACAAATGGATATAATGCACTAAAAAAAGCATTTAAAATAGGCCCAGAAAAAATAATTGAAGAGATGAAAGAATCAGGACTACGTGGTCGAGGTGGTGCTGGTTTTCCGACTGGCTTGAAATGGCAATTTGCACGTGATGCAAAAAGCGATGAAAAATACATTGTTTGTAATGCTGATGAAGGTGATCCTGGTGCTTTTATGGACAGAAGTATCCTCGAAGGTGATCCTCATGCTGTAATTGAAGGCATGGTTATTGGTGCATATGCCATTGGTGCAACACATGGTTATATTTATTGTAGGGCTGAGTATCCACTTGCAGTTAAAAGACTTAATCTAGCAATGAAACAAGCTAGAGAAAAAGGGTTTCTAGGTAAAAATATCTTAAATTCGGATTTTGATTTTGATATTTTAGTAAAAGAAGGAGCAGGTGCTTTTGTATGTGGTGAAGAAACTGCTCTAATGGCCTCTATAGAAGGAAGAAGAGGTATGCCAAATCCGAGACCTCCGTTTCCAGCACAAAAAGGTTTATTTGAAAAACCAACTAACATCAACAACGTTGAAACATTTGCAAATGTAAGGCATATCATTTTGAAAGGAGCAGATTGGTTTTCTTCAATTGGATACAAGAAATCCAAGGGAACAAAGGTTTTTGCATTGGCTGGAAAGATCAAAAACACAGGGCTAGTCGAGGTTCCAATGGGTACAAAAATTGGAGAAATCCTAAATGGACCGGGTGGTGGAGTTGTTGATAAAAAAATTCCAATTAAAGCAGTACAGTTAGGTGGTCCCTCTGGAGGATGCATACCTGAAGACATGTTTGAGACACCAATTGATTATGAATCCATAAATGAAACTGGTGCCATAATGGGCTCTGGTGGAATGGTGGTAATGGATCAAAAGACCTGCATGGTAGATGTCGCACGATACTTTTTGAGTTTCACGGTTGCTGAGTCATGTGGTAAATGCGTTCCATGTAGAATAGGTCTAAAAAGAATGTATGAAGTACTTGAAACAATTACAGAAGGAAAGGGAAATAAAGAGCATTTAAAGTTTCTCGATGAAATGAGTGATACTATCAAAAAAACAGCCTTATGTGGCCTAGGTAACACTGCACCAAACCCTGTTCTTACAACTATGAAATATTATTCTGATGAGTATAAGGCTCATATCAAAGATAAGCACTGCCCAGCTGCGGTTTGTACCAATCTAATAAAGTTTGAAGTGAATGAAGAAAAATGTGTGAAATGCGGGATGTGTTATAAAGCGTGTCCTGTGGATGCAATCGAATGGGAAAAAGGAAAAACTGCAAAAATTAACAATGATAAATGTATCAAATGTAAATCCTGTATAAATGCATGTAAATTTATGGCGATAGAATGATCAAATTAACTGTTGATAGAAAAGAAATAAAAGCAAAAGAAGGACAAACTGTTCTAGAAGCAGCAACAGATAATGGAATATATATTCCAAATCTGTGTTATCATCCAAATCTTAAACCTATTGCGGCATGTAGATTATGTATTGTAGAAATTGAAAAAATGAAGGGTTTTCCAACGGCATGCACTACAAAGATATCTGAGGGGATGGTTGTTAAAACAAATACAGAGGAGCTACAAAACTTAAGAAAAAACCTCATCTGGCTTATCTTATCAAATTATCCAAAGGACATACCACCTTCTTGTGATCTTAAAAAAGTAATAGATTACGTCGGCGTAAATGAAATTCTTAAAAATTATACACCTAAAGAAAGTGATTTACCGATTTATTCCGAGGATCCATTGTTCACTCGGGATTTGGATAAATGTATCTTATGCGGCCGCTGTGTTCGTATGTGTCAGGAGATACGTGGTGTCGGTGCTATCGGTCTTATAAATAGAGGAATAGACACTTTTGTTGGAACAACAAAAGATTCTAGTTTGAAAGATTCAGGTTGTAAATTCTGCAGAGCCTGTGTTGAAGTATGCCCTTCTGGAGCGCTCACTGATAAAGAAAGAGAAAAAGGCGAAGAAAAAACTAGAGAAGAAAAATTAATTCCATGTAAAGCAGGGTGTCCTGCTCATACTGACATCCCAAGATATGTTAGATATATTGCAGAAGGAAGATACCATGATTCACTCGCAGTTATTAGATCAAAATTTCCATTTCCTTACTCTCTTGGTCTTGTTTGCAATCATCCATGTGAAGATGAATGCTCAAGAACAGAGATAAACGAACCTATTTCTATTAGAGAACTAAAACGATTTGTTGCTGAAAGGGATGAAGGAAAATGGAAAGAAAGACTAAAAATTGCAAAACCTACTGGTAAAAAAGTAGCAATAGTTGGAGCAGGTCCCTCGGGTCTAACTGCTGCTTGGTTTTTAAGATTGAAAGGGCATGATGTCACAGTTTTTGAAATGCTTCCAAAGGCTGGTGGGATGCTTAAAGCAGGAATACCAGATTACAGGCTTCCGCCTACCGTACTTGAAAGTGAAATAAAAGAAATAGAAAACATTGACGTTAAAATAAAGTGTAATACAAAAATAGAATCAACTAATGAACTCATTAGAACGGAATTTGATGCAGTATACTTAGCAATGGGTGCGCCAAAAGGATGGTCCATGGGAATCGAAGGTGAAGATGATCCCAGGGTTCTTGATGGAATAGAAACACTTAGAAAAATAAACTTCGGTGAAGATACAGATCTAAAAGGTGATGTAGGTGTTGTCGGCGGTGGAAATGTCGCAGTTGATATTGCAAGATCGTCACTTAGGAAAGGGGCAAAGTCAGTAAAAATCATTTATAGAAGAACAAAAAAAGAAATGCCAGCATATGCTCATGAAATTGAAGACGCTCTCGATGAAGGAGTAGAGATATTAATTCTTACAAATCCAACAAGGATAATCAAAGATAAGGATAAACTGAAAGTTGAATGCATTAAAATGGAACTCGGAGAACCTGATAAAAGTGGTCGTAGAAGGCCTATACCAATTGAAGGTTCAGAGTTTATATTAGAGCTTGACAGACTTATATTTGGAATAGGTCAGAGCTGTGATGCTGAAGGTTTTGGTGTTAAATTAAATAAAAGAGGTAGAGTTATAGCAGAAGAAAAAACTCAGAAAACTTCGAAAAAAGGTGTTTTCGCTGGAGGAGATCTTGTCACTGGCCCTCAAACAGTAATCTGGGCAGTTCAAGGTGGAAGACTTGCAGCTAAATCAATTGATAAGTATCTAGGAGGGGATGGGGAAATCGATCAAAGACTATATCCTGAGGATGAAGCAGATCCATATATCGGTAGGGAAGAAGGATTTGCTGATAGAAAAAGAAGAGAGATTACAAAAATTCCCGTATGTGATAGAATCCCTGGTTTCAATCAAGTTGAGCAGTGCCTATGTGAAGAAGATGCAAAAAAAGAAGCACAGCGCTGCCTTAAATGCCAACTCAGATTACAAATTAAAAAACCACCATTACCACCACAGAACAAAAAAGAATAATAATTATAAGTAAAACTAAAAACATGATAAACCTTATCTTTTTTTAATAAAAAAAAGAGTTTGATTAAAAATGAATCCCGCAATTGTTACAACTATGGTATCCTTTATTATAATGCTTAACCCTTTTGCACTTTTCCTGTATCTAACACCAGTTATAAATCATCTCTCAAAAAAACAGTTTATGATAGTCTTACTCAAAGCAACTTTGATATCATATCTGGTATATTTTGTCTTTATTTTAACTGGTGATTTTCTTTTCACTCAAGTTTTCCAAATTGATTTCAACTCATTTAGAGTGTTTGGAGGTATTGTAATCTTTTCCTTTGCATATTTTTATATTGTAAAAGGAAGAAAAGCACTAATTGAACTAAAGGGCAGTCTCGATGATCTGGCATCAGAAATCGCTCTACCATTTATGGTAGGTGCAGGTACAATATCTCTTGCAATACTTATGGGAAATGAACTCCCCTTACAGGTCAATATAATATTACTACCAGCAATTTTGGCCATTAACTATTTTATAATACTTGGTTTAAATGCTATTAGAGAGGGAATTCCAACAAAAAAAGTAAAAATAGCGTTTGATAAAGCAATGGGTATAATGCTTAGAATTAGTGGTTTTTTTGTGGGTGCTATTGGTATTAATATGATTTTAAAAGGCATACAGAATATCTATTTTTAAATTTATTTTTTCCTTTTTTTAGCAGCTTTTATCAGACCGTCAAATAGAGGTGCTGGGTACAGCGGTCGGCTTTTAAATTCAGGATGTGCTTGTGTGCCAACAAAATATGGATGATCTGGTAGTTCCATAAATTCCATAAGTACGCCGTTGGGACTACGCCCTGAAAATACAATTCCACAATCTTCTAATTTTCTTACATAATCGGGGTTTACTTCATAGCGATGACGATGTCGTTCATGTACTGTTAGTTTATCATACATCTTCTGAATTTTTGTATCCTTTGTTAGTTTAGCAGGATAGCTACCAAGACGCATGGATGCTCCATAACGGGAGTCACGTAGAATCTTCACTTGCTCAGGTATATAGTCAATAACTGCAACTTTTGCGTCTTTATCAAACTCTCTGGAAGTTGCATTTTTCATATCGCAAACATTTCTAGCATACTCTACTACCGCAAGTTGCATACCAAGACAAAGACCTAGATAAGGAATATTATTCTCACGAGCATAGTAAATACTATCAATTTTCCCTTGAATGCCTGATAGTCCAAAACCACCTGGAACAATTATCCCGTCTAATTTGTCTAGCTCTTTTAGCTTACTTGGATCTTTTTCAAAATCTTTTGAATCAATCCATTCAATTTCAGGTTTTAAATTATTATTCCAACTAGCATGTTTAACAGCTTCAATTACAGATATATAACTATCTGAGAGCTGGCTGGTACCGATATCAAAATATTTCCCTATTATACCTATTTTTACTTTCTTTTTCAGACGTCTGATTTTTTTGATAAATTTTGCCCAACCTTCAATATCTTTATGCTTTCTTCTGAGCCGTAATTTATGTAGAATTTTTTCACAGAAATCTTGCTGTTCAAAAAGAAGACTTACAGCATATATATTATCCATATCTGAGTCAGATATCACTCCTTCTTCATGTATGTTACAAAATAGTGCGATTTTCTCTCTACGAACATTATCGAGAGGTTTTTCTGAGCGTGTTACAATAAAATCAGGTTGAATACCTATCTCGCGTAGCTGTTTTACTGAATGTTGAGTA
>CAZOBL010000003.1:0-50344 GCA_964578185.1 uncultured Thermoplasmatales archaeon | reverse complement strand
GATCGTCAATTCCATAACCTTTGCCGTAAAAGGTGTCGTTAATGCCATCGTTGTTGGGGGTCACCCAATGCACTTAAAACAGGTACAAATGTTACGTGAACATATATTACTTTATCTCCTTCTAGCTTCATTTGACGTACTGCTTCTAAAAATAATTGATTTTCATAGTCCCCAACAGTACCTCCAATTTCTACAAGTACAAAATCCCAGTTTTTTTCTTCAGCAGGACGTCGAACCCTTCGTTTTATCTCATTTGTTACATGTGGTATTGGTTGAACTGTTTTACCAAGATATTTTCCTTTACGTTCTTTTTCAATTACTGCATTGAATACTTGACCTGTTGTTATATTATGATATTTTGGAATATTTATATTTAAAAACCTTTCATAATGACCAAGATCTTGGTCAATTTCTCCACCATCATCTGTAACCCATACTTCACCGTGTTCAGTCGGTCTTAGTGTTCCCGCGTCATAGTTTATATATGGGTCGATTTTCATTGCTGTTACTTTATATCCATGAAGCTGTAGTATTTTTCCTATTGATGCAGTTGTAATTCCTTTCCCTAAACCAGAAAGAACTCCGCCAGTAATGATTATATAATTTACCATCCCTATCAACAACAATTTTGTTATGGTCTACATAATTTAAATAGTTTCGATAAATTCAAATAGCCACAAAAGAAAATTAGTTTTATTGAATAAAAAAGAAAATAGTTTTTTGGTTAATTATAGACTATTTAACCAAAATTGAATTATTGTTTTTTCTGAGTTTTTTAGTGTATTTGATTTAATTTGTTTTTTATTTTTTTGTAGTAAGCGCTATTTCAATTGAGGAAACGTTGGAATTTCGTCCTTCTTCATTTGTGATGCTTTCTGTGCCAATTACTATGTCTTTTATTTTAGCATCTGTGACAAAACGATTTCTTGTAATTTCCGCTGTATCAACAGCACGACTTATAGCACGGCCACGCGCTTTAATTACTACTTCATCTGAGCCACCATTGAACTGGGTTACAACTGCTAGTACATAGCTCATTGGTGGTTTGTTTCCTACATATATTGTGTTTTCATCTGGATTTACTTCTTTTGCTGTCATTTCTATTTTTCCTCCCTGAAAATTTACTAGTTTTTCTAGGTAGCCCCTAAAAACCAATCTTTTATTTATAAACTTTTCGACAGATATATTATTTTTTCACTAAAATCCGTAGTTTTTTAATGACATTATCAGGATTTTTACCCAGTAGCCTTATCATCGGTTCTTTACCCACACTTCCTATATCATATATTATATCTGGAACAAAACCATGTTTTTGGATAACCTCTTTTGTACCCCATTCCATTGTGGATTCAACAGTTTTTGGTTCTTCAGCTCTATTGAAAAATCCTATTTTTAGATTATTTTTTTTGCATGTATCTACTATTTTCCAGGAATATTTTAGATTAATCACGCTTCTGATATTTTTATCGTGATTAATTGCTGCAAGGATAATTGATGCAACGTGTTTTGACCCACCAAAGCGAAGAGTTCCACATTTTACAGGTCTATGCATTCCTTTTACAATTCTTCCTGCGAGGGCGCATATTTCTGCTCTTTTTTCTGCATTTGGGGTGGCATATCCAAAATTCATTCCAACTTCAGCTATGAGTTCATTTGGTAGAAAAGACAACAGTTTTTCAATATTTTTATCTAGTTCATACCATACATTAAAATATTGCTCGGATTTGAATTCTTTAGGTATTTCATTTATTATTTGTGATGTTTGGTTTAAAACATCTGAGCCTTTCGCTGGTTTGTATCCTTTGTTTATCATGTTCCAAAGGGTATATTTTGATTTTTTAAAAGAGAGATGTGGGCTGTTGTTTAGTGTTAAAAAACCCGCTATTAAAGAAGATAGTGTGCAGCCAGATCCATGGGCTTTTTTATTTCTAATTCTTGGTAGGCTAATGGTTTCAAATTGTTCTCCATCATAAAAAACATCTATACACTGTTCTCCTTGGAGGTGGCCGCCTTTTATTAAAACATTTTTTGCACCCATTTTATGTAAATTTTTACAGCTGTGTTTGATATCTTCTAGTTTTTTAATTTCAAATCCGGTAAGAATTTGTGCTTCATTTATATTGGGTGTTAAAATATATGATTTGGGGATAATGTGTTTTTTAAAAGATTTTGTAAATTTTTGGTTTTTTAGCAAATCTCCGCTCGTTGCAAACATTACAGGATCAGATACTAGTTTTATATTGTGTTGTTTGATTTTTTCAGATACAATTTTGATAATATCTTCATTGAAGAGCATACCTGATTTAGCAAAAGCAATATTCATATCTTCTGTTAAAATCTCTATTTGTTCTCCAACTATTTCAGCCGGTAGTGGTTGTATTTTTTTTACTTTTTGTGTATTTTGTGCTGTAACACAAGTGAGAGCTGTTAATCCATGTAATCCCATTGCATTAAATGTTTTTAGATCGGCTTGTATTCCTGCGCCTGCTGATGAATCAGATCCTGCTATTGATAGTACAGCTTTCTTGTTTTTTTTCATAGATTCTGCATGTATTCAGCTATTAATAAGATTTATATTCTGCCCTCCTTTTACGAATCTTGCGGGAAACCTTAAACATAGTTTATATTTTAATAAAAATTGGAGTTGATTAGTGTATGGAAATATTAGAAAAGAGTCCTAATAAGAATATTCTTTTACTGGGAAATGAAGCTATTACTAGAGGTGCTTTGGAGGCAGGAGTTGATGTCGCAACAACTTATCCTGGAACTCCATCATCTGAGATAGCTGACACATTTTCACATATTGCAAAATTTTATACTAGACAGGATAAAGACCCTGGTTTTTATTTTGAATATAGTACAAATGAAAAAGTTGCACTTGAAGTTGCAGGTGCTGCCGCGATTTCTAATCTTAGGGCAATTACTTGTATGAAACATGTAGGACTAAATGTTGCAGCTGATACCTTTATGACATATCTTTATATTGGTTGTAGAGGAGGTCATGTGATTATTTCCGCTGATGATCCCTCATGTCATTCTTCTCAAAATGAGCAGGATAACCGTTATTATGCATTGCTTGGTGGAGCACCTATGCTTGAGCCTACAACTCCTCAGGAGGCAAAGGAGATGACCCGGCTTGGTTTTGATATATCAGAGGAGTTGCAGTCTCCTATTCTTCTTCGTACTACTACTCGTCTGAACCATGTTCGTGGTCCTATTAAAACAGAGAAACTTATAAAATCAAAACGTAGCGGTAAATTTCAGAGAAACCCGATGTGGGTTACTACCCCTGCGATTGCTAGAGCTCGTCACCCTGAACTTCTTAAAATGCTTGAGCGCGCTGAGAAGATATCTGAGAAATCCCCTTTTAATGAAGTTATTGATCTTGGCAAACCTAAAGATTGGGGTATTGTAACCTCTGGTGTTGCCTATAACTATGTTAGAGAGGTGGCTGAAGATCTTAACTTGGATGTTAGAATTTTAAAACTTGGTATGACTAATCCTCTTCCTCGTAAGATGTGTGGGAGTTTTATTAAAAGTTGTAAAAATATTATCGTTGTTGAAGAGCTTGAACCGTTCCTTGAAAATCAGTTTAAACAGATGGCTTATGATCTAGATTGTAACGTAAAGATTTATGGTAAACATAGTGGTCATTTTTCAAGGCTTTTTGAATATAATCCTGATATTGTAACTGATGCTTTTTGTAAGATTTTAGACCTTGAAAATCCTATTAAAAAACCCAAAGAAAGTAGTGTTAAACTCCCTAGTCGGCCGCCTGCTTTATGTCCGGGTTGTCCACATAGGGCTACATATTATGCTGCAAAGAAAGCACAACCAAAGGGTGTGATTTATCCAACTGATATAGGCTGTTACACTTTGGGTCGTGAAAAACCCTATGAGATGGCAGATCTTTTGCTTTGTATGGGTAGTAACGCGGGTACTGCATGTGGTCTTGCGGTTGCAACAGATGAGAAGATTATGAGTTTTATGGGTGATAGCACTTTTTTCCATAGTGGTATCCCACCGGTTGTCAACGCGGTTCATCATAACCATGATGTGGTTATTACTGTTCTTGATAATCGTACGACGGCTATGACTGGTCATCAACCTCATCCAGGGACAGAAACTGATGGTATGGGCCGGCCTGCGAAACGTATTCTAGTGGAAGATGTTGTCCGAGGTTGTGGTGTTGAGGATGTTCATATTACAAATCCTAACAATATTAAAAAAACTACTGAGGCTTTCAAAAAAGCATTAGAGTTTAAAGGACCGTCTGTTGTGATTAGCAAATCTCCGTGTATTCTTCTTGCTAATAGAGATAAAAGGCGAGAGTGCAAAAAAATACCTGTTTTTACTATCGACCAAGAAAAATGTAAAGGCTGTAAAATATGTATTTCCAGGTTTGCATGTCCTGCTTTTTATTACGCTGAGGATAGTAGTATTCATATTGATGAGCAGCAGTGTAATGGATGTGGTAATTGTGTACAGATTTGCCCTGAGCATGCTATTAAAGTTAAAAAGGAGGGAAACTAGATGAAGGATAAAACAAGTATTTTGCTTACTGGTGTCGGCGGTCAAGGTGTTATAACTGCAGCTAACATTCTAGGTAAAGCCGCTGTAAACGCTGATGTTAATGTTTTTGTTTCAGAGGTTCATGGTATGGCCCAACGCGGTGGAAGTGTAAATTGTACAGTTCGACTAGGCAGTGTATCTGGGCCCTTGGTTGCTAGTGGAACTGCTGACGTTATCGTGTCTATGGAGCCTATTGAAGCGCTTCGTTATATCAATTTTTCAAATAAAGATACAAAAGTTATTACAGACAAAACAGCGGTTGTCCCCTTTACTGTATCTGTAGGTATGGATGAATACCCCAATCTTGATGATGTTTTCAATGAAATCTCAGATTATGCAAAGTTATACAAAATTGATGCACTAGGAATAGCTAAAAATATTGGTGCAATTATTACAAAAAATGTTGTAATGCTTGGAGCGCTGCAAGCCTCAGATGTGCTGCCTTTCAAAGAAAACGTTTTGCTTGATACGATACTTGAAAATGTACCAGAAAAATTTCAAGATGTAAACAAAAAAGCATTTAAAGAAGGATATAACGCGTTCAAATCAGTAAAATAAAATTTTTTTATTTTTCATATATTTTTTGCATTATGTGCGCATCAAGTTTTTTACCAAATTTAAAACCAACTTCTTTGAGAATCCCTGTGTGTTTAAAGCCAAATTTTTTATGAAGATGAACACTAATTTTATTTCCTTCTGTAATTCTTGCAATAACTGTATGAAATCCCACTTGTTTTCCTCTTTTTAAGATGGCATTCATTAATTTTTTTCCGATACCCTGTTTTTGAAATTCTTCTAAAACATATAATGATAACTCAGCTGTTTTTGAATATGCTTCCTTTTTATCATATTTACTAAGTGCTGCCCAACCTATAATTTTTTTATCATTTTCAGCGACAATAATAGGTTTTTTAGTTTCATGGTATTTGAACCATTGTCTCATCTCATCAATTTTTTTAGGTTCTGTATCAAATGTTGCAACTGTTTTTAGGATAGCATAATTGTATATCTTTGTTATTTGATTTATATCTTTTATGTTTGCAGATCTTATTCGGATCATAAAATAACCTATATATATGATGTACTTATCTTGTTAAATTATAAGGATTATAATATGTTTTGTGTAGAATGCGGTAAAAAAGGACCCATTTTCAGGGATGGACTTTGTATTGAGTGCTATGTTAAACAAAATGAGTTTACACATGGGCCTGAGTTTTTTGATATACCATTTTGTGTTCATTGTGGCGGATATAAATACAAAAATACATGGGTGAACAATCCTTTTGATGAAGTTGTTAAACGTTTTATTAAAGATCAATTTTACATTAGCAAAGAGTTAAAAGATACAAAAATTGAACTAGAGTGCATAGAAGAAAAAGAAAGGATCGGCTGCAAAGTTTTAATTAAAGGATTTATTGACCACACCAGTATTGAAGATGCTCATAATGTATTTGTTAGATTAAAAAATACAGTTTGCGATGTCTGTAGTAAAAGATTCGGTGGTTATCATGAAGCTATAATTCAGATTCGTGCTGAAGATAGAGATTTAACCCAGGATGAGTTAAATAAAATTGTTTTGTTTGTAGAAGAAAATATTAGAAATATGAATAATAAAGGCCAGAGAGGTATTTTTATTGCGGATATGGGGCCTGAGCATGGTGGTTATACCTTTTTTATAAGTGATAAATCAGCTGCCTTTAGTATAGTTCAAAAACTACATGAGAAATTTGGTGGCAATATTAAGAAATCTTCATCTAATATAGGAATGGAAGATGGTAGACAAATCTATCGAAATACGTATCTAGTCAGATTTTCAAAATTTACAGTTGGTGACTATATTGAGTTTGAAAAAAAATTTTTTAAAATTACAAATATCACTTCAAACAAGATAAAGCTTTTAAATCTTTCAAACTGGAATGAAGATATATACAATATAAGTAAATTAGATGATGCAAAAATAGTTAACGACTCTATAACTGAGAAAGAAATGATTCTAGTAAGTCAAACCAAGAACGAGATTCAACTAATGGATAAAAAAACATACAGTACAACTCAAATCAAAAAACCTAGAGAAATAGATTTTAATAAAGACAACATAAAAGTAATAAAAATAGATGATAGAATATTTCTAAGCCGCTAAATAGGCAAAAGACTAATAAACACTTAGTATTAACGTAAGGAAAAGTGGGGGAAATTAAATTATGACAAAAACATCTTTAGGAATTGAAGAAAACTTAGAAGGAGCACTATGCTATCTACTAGGTTTTATAACAGGAATCGTTTTTTATGTACTTGAACCGAAAAATAGATTTGTACGTTTTCACGCTATGCAATCAATTATTATCTTTCTACCCTTATTTATAATATCATTTGTATTAGGTTTTATACCAGTTATAGGCTGGATTATTGGTACACTTTTGTGGATTTTAGTTTTAATATTGTGGCTGATTTTAATGATAAAAGCCTATCAAGGTATACTTTTTAAAATACCAATTGCTGGAGATATCGCCCAAGCAAACTCATAAAAAGACATCACTGCGACTTCTATTAGAGATTTCGCCAGCAATATTTTCTCCAATAAGCGTTTCAATTTTCTCTTTATTCTTAGTATGCCCAAGGGCCCACATAAGTTTTACATAAGCAGTTTCAGGGAGCATATCCTCGCAGGGTATGACTCCTGCTTTAATTAAATCTCTACCAGTGGAATATACGTTCATATTTACTCTTCCAAAAAAACACTGAGAAGTCATAAGAAAAACACTACCGTTTTCCTCAATCATACTTTTAATACGAGGGATAACCTTAGTGGATACATGACCAAGGCCCGTACCAGCTAAAACTATACCTTTTTTATCAGGTATGTCCTCTGGTTTTAAATTCGGATGATAATACACTAATGACACATCATCACTCATTTTATCATCAACTGTTACAGGCCCCTTAGAAATCTTGTTATATTTTTCATTGAAATTAATAGAATCATTTTTTATTTCACCTAAATGCCGCTCGTTAACTGTTTTAAATGCGTCACGTCGAGAAGTATGAAATTTACGTACCTTTGTACCTCTATGTATATATGTAACTTTATCAGAAATGCTGCCGTGCATAGCAGCAACGATCTCACCTATATCAGATTTTGCAGCAATTTTTACAGCATTAGTAAGATTCACAGTTGCATCAGAACTAGGCCGGTCACTACTGCGCTGAGAGCCTACTAAAACAACAGGTCCCGTTAAATTCTTTAACATAAAAGATAAAGCAGCAGCTGTGTAACCTAAGGTATCTGTACCATGAGGAATTACAACGCCTTTTACACCAGAGTTGAGCTCATCAGCAATTTTATTTGCAAGTGCCTTCCAATGGCGTACTTCAATATTTTCACTTAAGATTTGAAAAGCAACCTCTGTTTTAACATTACTTATATCAAAAATACCAGGTATGGCAAATGCAAGCTCTTTGGCAGAACTTGCAGGGTGGACTGCACCTGTTCTATAATCAACATAACAAGCAATCGTTCCACCTGTTCCAATCATTGAAATGGTTGGTTTAGATTTATCAAAAGGAATCTCTTTTGGTTTTTTCATAACTTTTTTATGTTTTTTTACAAGTTCAATTTCCGTTCCCTTATCAATAGCAAGACCGATATTATAACCATTATCAAGTTTAATATTTACAATATCCTCATCACTGAAATCATGATGGGGCATTAAAACACCTTCTTTAATATCCTTGTTGGAACTAATCTTTATACGATCCCCGACTTCTGCATCGGCGTCTTGTAACTTTTTTTCAATGAACTTTTTTCTAGGCATTTAAACTCCGGTAACTTGTATACATCAGCTTTTAAAAGATTTATCCTATAAAACAATTTTAATATTTTTTAGAAATATCTTTATATGCCTCTCTAAAAGGCAAACCTTTTTTTACCAAATTAAAAACTTCGTCTACACTTAACATTTCATCAGTTATGGCCTGTAAACATTTCTCTTTATTAATTTTTAAATTATCAAAAACAATTGTCATAATATTAAGACATTTTTTAGATATTTCAAAACTTGTCATGACTGCTTTTTTTGTAAGTTGAACATCTCTGTTATAACCAGATATCAAATTTCCAATAGTCTGTTTTATTTGAAAATCTAGTGAAATTATATGATGATAATTTGCTCGAACAAGTTCCAATACATCAGGGTTTTTTTTATGAGGCATTATACTACTACCTGTACAAATATTATCATTTAATTCAAAATATCCAAATTCCTGCATACTAAACAATAAAATGTCTGAGGCCATTTTGTTTAAATCTAACATAATATTGGATAATGAATCTACGATAATAGATTCAAATTTTCCTCTACTATTTTGTACATAAAGAGGATTTTTTTGAATTTTTTCAAATCCTAAATCATTTGTTGTAAACTCTCTTTTAAGATATATAGGAACACCATATCCTGCACCAGAACCCAGCGGATTTTGATTAATCATATTAAAGGAGAATTTCAAGAATTTTTTATTGTCTTGCATAGATTCAATAAACGCAGAAATCCACATATCAATAGATGAAGGCATTGCCTTTCTCATATGTGTATATCCTGGTATTTTCACTTGTGCATATTTTTTTTTAAAGTCATTTAGACTTTCAATGAATAAGTCAATTTGTGTTAAACTCTCTTTAAGTTCATATTTATAATACAAGCGTAGTGCAGTAGCCACCTGGTCATTTCTCGATCTGGCAGTATGTATTTTTTTACCAACATCTCCAAGTTTTTTAACAAGATGGTTTTCGATAGCAGTATGGCAATCCTCCTCTTCTTTTTTAATGAGAAATTTTTTCTTTTCACTTAATTTTATGATATCATTAAGTTCATTTTCTAACATTTTTAGCTCCGTAGTTGATAAGATGCCAATTTGATGCAACATTTTTGCATGCGAAATCGATGCAATACAATCATATTTCACCAGTTTCCTATCTACAAGATAATCTGAACCTACTGTAAATTCTTCGACTTCTTTTTTTAAAATGTTATTTTTTTGCCAAAGTTTCATACACTACACCTTATATTTCAGACCTATAGTTTTTATAAAACCTGCAGCGTCTTTTTGGTCAAAACCACCTTCAATATCCATACTTGAAAGTGTGTGATTATAAATTGAATACTTAGATTCCCGTCCTTTAACAATAACATTTCCTTTGTATAATGTTAAGAATACTTTTCCAGTTACATTTACTTGACTTTTTTCAACTGCAGCCATAAGCACATTCATTTCAGGTGAGAACCAAAATCCATTATAGATAAGATTAGCAATAATCGGAGAAAACATGTTTTTTAAATGAATAACTTCCCGGTCAAGTATGAGACTTTCTAAATCTTGATGAGCTTTTAATAGAACAGTTCCTGCTGGTGTTTCATAAACTCCTCTTGATTTAATGCCAATAAAACGATCTTCAACAATATCTATTCTACCTATCCCATTTTCTGCTGATATTTTATTTAAATAATTAAACAGATTAAGAGGTCCTGTTACTTTTTTCCCATTATTTAAATTAGTAATTTTTACCGGGTTACCTTCATTAAATTCTATTGCAATATTTGTTTCTATATCAGGTGCATTTTTTGGTGATTTGCTTAGTTTAAACATTTCTTCTTTAGGTTCACATGCCGCATCCTCAAGAATGCCAGATTCATAGCTAATATGCATAAGATTTTCATCCATACTATATGGTTTGTCATAGGTTACATCACATGAAAGATTATGCTTTTTAGCATAAGATATCAGATCCCCCCTTCCTTTAAATTCTGAAAGCCAATCTTGTTGTTTCCACGGACTTAAAATCTTTAAATTTGGTAAAAATTTCATCCAAACAAATTCAAATCTAATTTGGTCATTGCCTTTACCTGTGCAACCATGAGCTAAGATGTTTGTTTTTTCTTTCTTTGCAATTTCAACTTGTTTTTTTGCAATAACAGGTCTTGCAATTGCAGTCCCTAAAAGATATTGGTTTTCATAGATTGCATTTGATTTTAACATTTTAAAAATATATTTTTCAACTAGTTCTTCTTTTAAATCTTCGATATATACTTTGCTTGCACCTGTTTTGATAGCTTTTTCTTTGATTTTTTCAAAGTCTTCTTTTTGCCCAACATCTGCAATGTATGCAATAACATTGTATCCTTTTTTTATAAGCCATTTTAACATGACAGTTGTATCAAGTCCGCCGCTGTATGCAAGTATTACTTTTTCTTTCATGTATTTGTTAGTATTTCTTCATATTTTTATTAAAGACGACCGAGTCTTAACTAAAAATTTATTATTTGTTTCATTTAGAACATTTGTTCAATATTAAACTAAATAGTTTTAAAAGAAACATTTAATAGTTATGAATATCAATATTATTTTATGCCAACAACAGCTGAATTAACAGAAAAATATCTTTCCCAACATCCAAGCATACTAGACTGTTTAAAGAACGGAATAATAAATTATTCAAAACTCTCAAGAAAAATAGCTAAAGAACTAGATATTGAAAAAAAGACAAGCGTGGAAGCAATACTAATTGCATGTAGAAGATATGAAGCTAAAATTAAAAAAGACAAAATCATTGAAGATAGAATCTTAGGTATACTCAAAAAAAGTGAATTAGAAATCAAAAATAAAATAGTAGTTATAATTATTGAAAAAACAAAATTTCTAGAAAACTTAATAAAAATTGAAAAAAGAATACACAATCTCGGTGACATATTTTATTCAATTGAAGGATCTAAAGTGTTTACAATAATTACAACAGAAAAACACCTGGAGAAATTACAAAAAGAATTTAAAAGTGGAATTAAAAAAATATCAAAAAAACTAGTAATGGTTACAATTAAAAGTCCAAAAGATTTAGAAGATACACCCGGTGTTATTGGTTTTATCTCATCTGCTTTTGCTAAACATGGAATAAATATTATAGAAACCATGAGCTGCTGGACAGATACAATATTCGTAATTGACGAAAAAGATATATCAACAGTTATGTCATTCCTGCGTGTTTAAATTATGAATATAGCTCTTAAATTTGCATATAATGGCCAAAATTTTTATGGCTATGCAAGACAACCTCAACTAAAAACCGTTGAAGGAGATATAATAAAAGAACTAGTATTAAATGGAATTATTGAAGATACAAAAAAATCTTCTTTTAGATCCGCAAGTAGAACAGATAAAGGGGTATCTGCACTTTCAAATGTTGTGTCATTTAAGACTGATGTAGAATATACAAAAATTCTTAAATTGCTGTCTAAAAAATCTTCGGATATTATATTCTATGGAGTTAAAAATTTATCAGAAGATTTTAATCCTAGATATGCTAATAGTCGCCAATATAGATACTTTCTGAGATGTAATAAAAATTTAGACTTAGATAAAATAATTTCAACATTATCTGTTTTTACAGGTGAACATGATTTTTCAAATTTTGCAAGAGTTGAAAGTTTTAAAAATCCTATAAGAATTATTGAAAATATTGTGTGTGAAATTACAGAAGATTTTCTGGTTATAGATTTTTTTGCACCTAGTTTTTTATGGAATCAAATAAGAAGAATAATCAGTGCTTCGTTAAAAGTAGGGCAAGATAAAATAAAGAAAGAAGAAGTTATAAGTGCATTATTAAATCCAAATAAGGCAGTTGATTTTAATAGCGCTCCAGCAAAACCGTTACTACTAAAAGAATTATTTTATGATTTTGAATTTGAAATTAACCAGTCTTTTTTTTCTAAAGTTAAAAGATTAGAAAAAAGAGTTTTAATAAATGTTTAATTATTTTTCAATCAATATTAGGTATTTCAAAGTTAGTATTTTTAAAAAAACTATAATCTAAATTTGACCAATCATCAAAATCTCCTCGACCATGTGAACCATCAGAAAAACCCAGTAAAAGAAAGACATATCTGTAATTCAAACAGCTAAAATAGTTTTTATATTGCCAACCATCTTTTGTAAAAAATTTTATAGAATTTACATTATCGATCCCTCCATGATCATCAATCAACAAACCCATGGTGTGCCCCAACTCATGAATAATTCCGCCTACAATGATTTTGTCACCATCAATATGCCAGTAATTCTGCTTAGAAACTTTTGTTGCAAAACCAATGCTATCTAGATTGTCACACCCTACAAATACGAAAGCACCATATAATTCATCAATTGAGTCTACAATTACTGCATAACGGAAAATTCCCTTACGAGGATTATCTAAATTATTGTGAAGGAAATAATTCCAGTATATATCGCGAAACTCAGAACATGAATTAATTGAGTTAAAAGGTAATTTTTCGCCACCATCTAAACCTCCAGTATCTATATGAAGCGCTATTTCATGCTTCTTAAAAATATCTTTTGTTTTTTGTATATACTCATCTGTTGGTTTATTCCCCTTTGAATAATCAACTTCAATGAATATATCCTTATAAAATGGATTTGAGCCGTATTTTTCTGTATAGCATTCTTCAATATTGTTTAAACCGTCATTATCTGGATCTAAACATAAATGCTCATCGTATCTGTTTGGGTTATAGCCCCATTTTTCTTCCCAATAATCTGGTGCATTATCTCCATCCGAGTCTAGATCTTGAAACTTAATTTTACAGGTTTTATCAACCATTATGTTTTTTTTATTAAATTTCTCTTCTACATTCCAATCAGATCCAATATTTCCAATAGGCTTTAACTCCCAAGGAAAATAGTTATTATTTAAAATTCTAAAAGTGATTTTATCTCCCAGTCCAAATGAAGTAATTGAAGGCCCAATTTTTGAACCCCAGTAATTATTTTTAGCATTACATAAAGAATCCTTGCCGCAATCTAAGCCATAAAGAGCGCTATTATAGATATTGTTATTATTTATATTACACATACTTGTCCTTAAATAAATTGCAGTCCTATAACTATCTTTAATATCACAATCTTGAATATTGCATCTTCCAACATTTAATATTCTAAAAGTGTTGTACATGTTGTCATTCAGATTACAATTTGAAATATCTGCATCGCTCTCTTCTAGTCTTATACCGGCACCATTATGGTTAATATTTGAGTTTTTTATTTCAAGTTTTTTACTTTGATATGACCAAACTCCGCCTCCATCTTGGTTGTTATCACATATTGCACTATCATATATCTTGGTGTTAGTTGATTTTTTATCATATATGCCCAATCCATTTGTATGCAGATATGAGTTTTTGATTTCTTCAGAATCACAATTATTTAAATGAATTCCAAAAGCATTGTTTCTAAATTGGCAATGTTTGATAATATTCTCATGAGAGTAATTACATAAAATTCCCTCTCCGTTGGTATGAAAAAAACAGTTTGAAATTATATTGTTTTTAGATTCATCTATTTTAATACCTGTTCTGCTTTTATATATGACGCAGTTTTTAATTTGATTATTATTTGAAATTATTTTTATTGCAGAATCTCCGCTATGACCACCACTGTTTCTTACTGTTATGTTTTCTATTATTACATTATCACAATTTATAGTTATAATCGACTCTAGACCGCCGCCATCTATAATTGTATCTTCTTTTGTATTGCCTTTTATTGTTAGTTGTTTATCTATTGATAATTTCCCATAATAAATTTCATTTGAAAGATGTATAACATCTTTATCAGATGCTCCATCTATTATATCTTGAATATTGGTAATTTTTTCATCAGATAATTTTTCTTTTTTTTCAAAAAATAGTTGATTATTAAAAACTGAAATTACTAAGAATATAGTTATAATAATTACAGCTATTGAGACAATTATTTTTTTTCTCATAATAATCTAGTTATTTTTTTATTGCTTTAAAGAGGAAATATGCAAGTCCGCCATATATTACTACTATTCCAAATATTAACATTATAATTGCTGATAGTGGCAACATCTATGTACTCCTCCTTACTTTGATATTTGCAAGTATAAAGGAAAACAAGAATAATATTATTGCAGGTATCAAACCAAATATGATTAGTATATACCATGGATAATTCATGTACGGTGTAGTCACGCTATCAATTATTGATAAAACTAGAATTATTGAAAGAACTATGGGGATTACATATTTTATTAAAATATCCCACCATATTCCAATTTTTATATCTGATGTTTTATTTGCATGCTCTCTTAGTTTTTCAATTCCAAAATACCATCCAAATAAAAAGCATTCAATAAGCCCTATGATTACCAATCCAAAGTTTGCAATATGATGATCAAATATATCAATTAGATGTAACCCGTTTCCCATAGTAAATAATAAACTTAGGATAAATCCAAGTATACAAATAACTCCAACAATTTTTGCTTTATTAACATTCCATTTATCGTTTATACTCTGGGAGATAGGTTCAATCATCGAAAATGCCGAGTCGATTCCAAATGTTAGAAGCGCTATGAAAAATATTGCACCAAAAAAGGCTGCTGCAAAAGGTAGAAGAGATATAGCGGTGGGATAGGTTACAAAAGTCAAGTTGGGCCCTGCAATCTGATTACCTAGGTTTTGAATACCCATTTCATTGACAGCAGCAAGATATCCTACTACGCTAAATACTGTAAATCCTGCTAAAAAACTTGTTCCCGCGTCAGCAAGCGCTATAATAAATGCATTGTTTGAAATATCTGATTTCTTTTTTAGAAAACTTGCATAAGTAATCATTATACCTTGTGCTACACCAATTGAAAAAAATATTTGTGCGTATGCTGCAAGCCAGACATTTGCATTGGTAAGACTTGTAAAATTTGGAGTAAGATAATAAGATATACCCTCAATGGCACCAGGTAGTGTTACCCCTCGGATTGTTAATATTATTAATAAGGCAGTGGGTATCGGCACTGTTAGTGCCACTACTTTGCCAATTCTTTTCACTCCTTTATATAATATAACGAAAACTATGAGCCATAACGCAATTAAACCTATTATAACAGGTATGCTTATATTTCCAAATATCGCCGGATTACCTGTATCGCCTAAAAAGCTTTTAAAAAATGAATCTGCGCTTAATCCCCATTTAAGATCAATTGAATATACCATATATGAAAAACACCAGGACATAATTACAATATAGTATATTGCAACAGAGAAAGGTAATAGAACACTTAACCAACCAGCCCATTCCCACTTCTTTCCAATTTTTCTAAAGCACTCTGGTGGGGCTTTTCTTGTTTTATGTCCTATACTAAATTCAAGTATCATTAAAGGTATTCCTGCTGTAAACAGTGCTACAAAATATGGTATTAGGAAAGCCCCGCCTCCATTTTCGTAGCAGACGTAAGGAAATCTCCATACATTTCCCAGTCCTACGGCTGAACCGATTGCGGCCATGATAAATGCATATCTAGAGTTCCAATGTTCCCTTATCGCTATATTATCAACCTCTTAATTATAATATATAATTAATATTAATATCTAACCTTTTTCATTATATTTATTTCTTTTCTTTTATAAATAGATTTCACTTATTTTTATTATTTAGAATTAGAAACGAAATCAAAATCACAACACTTAATGTAACTATTATTGATAGTATTATGATGGATTCATATTCAAATAAATCTGTCTTAGCTTTATTTTTTGATGAAGACGTTTCAAAAGTTTGGGAGTCGAGAGCATAAACCATATCTCTTACGTTGATATAGATTACACCATCCTCATCTATGTAAGGATCTGATAAGATGGGGGTAGTAATATAGTTATTTACCTCTGAGTGATCTATATAATATTCTGGTTCAAATGTCCATATTACCTTCCCATTTTTTTTATCAATTGAATAGAATCTACCGTCATCTGAGCCAAAAAATACGCACTCACCATACACATTTGGTTTTGAATGAATTGCTGAATTACATACATGTTCCCATTTTAATTCACCTGTATTTTTATCCAATGCATAAAAAACACCATCTAAACCTCCAAAATATATCATATCTTCTGAAATACATGGTGTTGTTTCTATACCCCATCCTGTGCTATAACTCCATAGTAATTCTCCGTTCTCACTTTTTAAACAATAAATATTTTTATCCCATGATCCAAAGTAAACACGTCCCCGCATATAAAGAGGGGAATTTACATTAATTCCTTGTGTTTTAAATTCCCAAATTTTATGACCGTCATTTAAATTAAAAGCGATACATTTTTTTCCTGAGTTTACAAATATTTTATCTTCTCCTATATTGGAGATTCTTACTGGTTCTTCTAGTTTATAACTCCATTTAACTCTTTGATTAGAAATATCAATTGCATACAAAACTCCATCAAGTGACCCCGCGTAGATATATCCGTTATTAATATTTGATATTGAACAAATTTTCGTATTTTCTAATATGCACCATAAAATTACCCCTGTTTTTGCATTTAAACCATAAAGGCCACCATATGTTGCTAATAATAATAATTCATCTTGGGCTGATGTTTGAAATATTTTCTTTTTAATTTTTCGTTCCCATATTTTTTCCCGATTTATTTTGTTTAAAGCAGTGGTTTTTCCATTATTATAAGTTGTAAATACAGTACTTTTCAAATCAGATGAAAGTTCTGTTATTGTATCGTTATTAAATCCCTCTTGTTTATAATCCCACAGCACTATTCCTTTGGAAATATTTTTGAGATTTGGTATTTTTTTATTTGATTGTTTTTCCTGATTTTTTGGGCCTGTATTACCCGTGTATATTTCTAACCATCCACTAGCCGGTAAATTTGTTAAACTCTTGTGTTTGGCTTTTTGTTTGTCAGTAAATGTTAATTCCAAACCTATGGGATTTCCCATAAAAGCAATTAAACCTTTATTTTTCAACATTTTAGAGCTTGTAATCTTACAATCTGAAACACCTCTATTAATTGGAGAGGTGCTAAAAATTTCTTTAGCTACCTCTTCATTTATTTTTCCATAATATTTTTTCTTCAATTCTTGGAATTTATCAAGAATTTCTAATCTCCCATCATATTTATTTAATATTTTTCTACCAAAATTTGTCTTTGTTGCTATGTTGTATAAGTGAAATAGTCCTCTTCCAAAGAGTTCCTTTCTGACTTTTTCGTTATGAGGATAGGTTAGGGATTCAAAAAAACCATTTTTTGTTCTTTGTATGGGTGAATTATAATAGGCCTGCTCAATTTTAGCTATCTCTCCATTTTTTGCATCTCCAATAAGCCATTCGTTGGGTATGAGACCATTATTATTTTTTTGTAAATTACTTATGACTTCATCAATATTTTCCGAATATTGTATTGCTTGTCTTGAACGTATTCCTTTAGGTGTTTTTTTGATATTGAAAGGGCCTTGAGGTGTTAACTCCGTTTCAGTGAGTATTATGCCTTTTTCATTTTGATACCAGTCTTCTTGACTCCATAAAGATCCAGGAGGCCCTGTCATAGTAAATTCAAATCCATCTGTTGGTTTTATATTTACTATAAAGTTACATCTCTGTGAAATGTATTTTGGGAAAACAGTTGCGTGACCTGCAACGATATCTCCATCTTCTGTTGCATCACCTGTTGAGATAAATGCATGACAATGACCAATTTCTCCATTTTTAATTCTTTTAGTGAAAAGATCTCTCAAACCGTAGATAAAGTCCATAAACGGGTGAAATCTTTTTTGCGGGTAATCAAAAAAACCGTATTTTACTTCTTGAAAAAATTGTGAAGCCACTACGTCTTCATATTCTACTCCTCTTCCAAATATTTTTTTATTTTTTGCATTTAAACCATCTGTTATACCTTTTAACTCTTGTTTGTATTCTTCAGGAACATGTTTATGAAAATATTTCATTGATTTAGTTCTTACAGTATTCCACCACCGCTCCGAAAGCTCTTCATTTGTTTTGAAAATGTATTTTTTCATAGTTGTTAATTCGAGAGCAATTTCAGCATATCTGTAAAATAGATCAATTATTTCTTCAGATGCTAAATAGCCATACTGATATCCTCTATCATATGGTTCTCCCTCTAAATGCATATATACCCAGCCCTGTATGTTATATCTGTATCCATTTTTGTAATAGTGAATCTCTGTATACTTTTGGATGTCATTTTGATTTTGGGATGCACTACATGTAGTTAAAATATGAAATGTAGGCGTCACCAGAAGGAGGCAAAATATTAGAGTGATCTTATTTTTTTTCATTTGAAATCATTTTTTTGTTAGTAGTGTTTATTTTTTTTGACTTTGATGTATATAAATATACATTATGGTATAATATTATATTAAGATATATAAATATATTGTTCAATGTATAATATTGTACAATATAGAAAAATAATATTATTATCCAACTCTAATAACACTCAATTTGAATTACAAATTCACAAGATTGTATGTCAATATAATAACAAAAATTTTTATATACTATGAAATACAAACAAATATAAGAATTCGGGGTTGTATTTATGGTAACAATAAGTCAAGCAGTACAGGATATAGTAAATAAGAACATATTTCTACAAGAAGCAGTAAAACATAATATAGTGTCTTATAACAAATTGGCATCAAATATCAAAGCAGAGGTTCAACAGATAGTAGATCGAAAAGTAAAAACAAATTCAATAGTGATGGCCCTTAGGAGACATGCAGAAAAAATTGAAGGAAAAGAAAAAACACCAACTTTTGATTACTTCAGAGAAACGCTACTCAAAACAGATATCTGTTACATAATAGTCGAAGAATCTCCAAATGCCTTAACCAGAATACAGAATTTATATGAACAAATAGACTTTAAGAAAGGTCAAATATTCAATGTAATACAAGGAAATTACGAAGTAGGAATAATAACAAATCAAGATTCTAAAGACAAAATAATGGATTTATTATATGATGAAAAAGTGTTACGAGTGGTAGAAGATCTAGTTTTAATTTCATTAACATACTCAAAAGTTTATATGTTTAAACCAGGTGTTATGTATAACATTCTTAGATTTTTAGCCTGGGAAAATATTAATGTTGTAAGTATAATATTAACACAAAAAGAATTGAGCATGCTAGTTTCAAGAGAAGACACTATGAGATGTTATAACACTTTAGATAAGCTAGTTAAACATTCTAAATCTAAAAAAAACAAAACAAAAAAATAATTTTTTTTTCAAAACCATAAATTTATTACTTTTAATTCTATTTTCGCTTTTCTGAGTTGAAGGCAGGGGTAGCCAAGCTAGGTCAACGGCGATAGACTCAAGATCTATTCCTGTAGAGGTTCGAGCGTTCGAATCGCTCCCCCTGCACTTAATTCTCTAAATTTATAACGTGAGTTTTCATCTTCAAACTATTTTTTCATGGATAATACTTATTTAAACATATTATATTTGACTATTTTGTGAAAGCTCAACTTATAATCGTTAGATATAGTGAAATAGGTCTGAAAGGAAAAGCTACTCGTAAAATATTCGTAAATAAACTAATAGAAAATATAAAAAAAGCGCTTAATTTAGAAGGCATAGATTTTTCTATATCTAAAACATGGAGCAGAATATACATATCTACAAAAGAAATAAAAAAAACATCAAAGGTTTTAGAAAAAATTTTTGGAATATATTCATTTAGTCCCGCATTTAAAACTGAAAGTAATTTAAAATCTATTTCAAAACTTGCTATATCTTTAGCAAGAGAAAATTTAGATGAAAATACTAGTTTTGCAATAAGAGCAACAAGATCAGGAAAACATAATTTTTCAAGTCAAGATGTTGCTATTAAAACCGGGGAAAAAATTGTGAATAATACAACATCTAAAGTTAATTTGACGATACCTGATTTAGAGTTATTCATTGATATAAGAGAAAAATTTACATATATATTTACAGAAAAAAAACCTGGGATAGGCGGTCTACCATATAATACACAAGGAAAAGTTTTAACTTTATTTAATGACGATAAATCTTTACTTGCAAGTTGGTTTTTAATTCGTAGAGGCTGCAACTCTATTCTAATAGGTGGTAAAAAAGTTTCAGAAACTGATTTGAGGTCTTTCAACGAAAAATGGCATATAAAATGTAAGTATTTTGAGTTAAAACTAACCGAAAATTTTTTTGAAAAAATTAATACAGTAATCAAAGATGAAAATTGTTTCGCTATGGTTACGGATCATTCAGTGTATGACAATTATGATGTTATTAAAGATTTAAAGATAATAAAAGAAAAAATTAACGTACCTGTTTTAACCCCATTAATATTGATGGATAAAAAATCAATACATAACAAAAGTTCGGAGATAGGATTGAAAATATGAATGTTTTAGTCATGGGTGCAGGGGCAATAGGTTCTTTTTTCGGGGGTGTTTTGGCGAAAAAACACAATGTGGTTTTAATTGGTAGAAAACCACATGTAAATGAAATCAATAAATCAAGTTTGAAGATCGTTGGAAAGACAAAACTAACAGCAAATGTCAAAGCCTCAGATAGCCTGGCAGGTCTTTCAAATAACTTTGATTTAATTATTCTTACAGTTAAATCATATGATACAGAGATTGCTGCAGAAGAATTGAGCTGTTCTTTCTCAAAAAATGTGACAGTTTTATCTTTACAAAATGGACTCGGCAATATTGAAAAAATTACAAAATATTTCGATAAAAAAAATGTTATCGGGGGCATCACATCAAATGGGGTAATTTTTGAAAAACCAGGTTTGGTCAATCATACTGGCAAGGGCTACACTGCTTTAGGTGAAATATCAGGTGAAAAAACAGATAGAATTAAGACCTTAGTTGAAATTTTTAATAATGTAGGAATTAATACATCGATTTGTGAAGACATTCTTAAAGAGATATGGGAAAAAGCAATAGTAAACTCTAGTATAAATCCATTAACTGCATTTTTTGGATGTAAAAATGGACATATCTTAGAAAATACTGTTTTAGAAAAATTTGCTGAAGAAGTGTGTATTGAGTCAACAAATATTGCAAATAATAATGGGATTGAATTAAACCAAAAAGATATGATTAGTAAAACTAAGAATGTTATAAAAGAAACCTATAACAATCATTCATCTATGTTACAGAGTCTTTCAAAAGGAAAAACAGAAATAGATTCGATAAATGGAATGATGGTTAGATATGGTAAAAAAAAGAGTTGTAGAACTGTTTTGAATGAATCAATGGTTTATTTAATAAAATCAATAAGTTAATTTCTTTTTAGATGCCTTTTTTACCTGGTATTTTAGGGAATAGGGATGCGTCTTGGATTTTTTCGAGGCCGCATATATATCTTGTTAGCCTTTCTATACCTATTCCAAAGCCTGCAGATGAGGGGAGTCCTTTTTTTGCGATATCTAGGTATGCTTGAAAATCTTTGAATTTTTTTCCTTTTAATTTCATACGTTTTTTTATTCTTTCTACTTTGTATTCTCTTTCGCCCCCTGATAAGGCTTCACCATATCCTTCAGGATAGATTAGGTCCATATCTACTAAGTAACCTTTCTTATGTGAATGTTCTTTATCATAAAATTCTCTATGCATTATTGGCATATCTATTATCCATACTGGTTCAGTGTTTCTCTTTGAGATTTCAGTTTCAAATTCTTCTCCGTATTTTTTATAAGCTTCTTTGTAGGATATCTTTTTAAATGGTCTTTTTGGAACTTTTAGTTCTCTATTCAAATATTTTAGTTCTTTTTTTGCTTCATTTTTTATCTTTTTGATTAGCTTTACAATTATTTCTTCTGCTAGATTTATTATTTGTTCTCTTTTTGCGTTTTTTACTTCTAAATCAAGTTGTGTAAATTCAAATAGATGCCTTCCTGTAGTTGATCTTTGTGTGGGTTCGAGTCTTACATTTGGTGAAAAAACAAATATTTTATCAAGGGTTTTTAACGCTACTTGTTTGTGGAAAATCATGCTTTGTGTGAGGTGATATTTTTGTCCATAGCATTCAATATCGCCCGGTGTTGTAGGATGATTAAGCGGATCTGTCATTGGCGACAATATTACTGGTGATATTTCTACAAAGTTTTTTGATTCAAGATGTTCTGCTATTATCCGTCTTATTTTACTTTGAATTTTTAATATGGCTTGCTTTTTTGTCTTCATCGTTATTATATTTGTTTTATAAGGTTTATAAACATATTGTTGAATTTATTGTCATATATTCGAAAAATAGTAAATTATTTAAGTAAAAACCGACAATATGTAAACAATGATTGATGAAAAAGATAAAAAAATAATTGAAGAATTAAAGAAAAATTCGAGAAACTCTACTAAAAATATTTCAAAAAACGTTGATATGCCTAGAGTTACCGTTCATGACAGAATTAAAAAAATGAAAAAACAAAATATAATAAAAAAATTTACTGTCAATATAGATTATAAAAAACTCGGCCTTACAACTGAAGTATTTATATTTGTATCATTCCAATCAGGTTTAGATATATCCCAAAGAGAACTCGCTAAAAGAATATCGAAAATAGAGGGAATTTCTGAAGTACATATTATATCTGGAGAGTATGATCTACTTTTAAAAGTCCGTGGGGGGTCACTGGAGGAAATTGGAAAACTAGTTATAGATAAGATACGAAAATTAAAAGGTGTTGGAAAAACACTTACATTTGCATGTTTTGAAACAATAAAAGAATAAGTATCTCTCTTTTATTACAAAATTATAGGTTCTAAAATGAAAATATTTGTAACAAGAAAAATACCTGAAGAAGGACTAAAACTATTAAAAAAACATTATGAAATAGAAGTTAACCCCCGGGATAGGGTTTTAACTAAGAAAGAAATAATTAGAGGTTTAAATGGAAAAGAAGGTTTGCTATGCCTCTTAACTGATAATATCGATAAAGATATCATAAAATCTGAGCCAAAACTTAAGATGATTGCAAACTATGCAGTTGGATACAACAACATTGATATAAAAACCGCATCAAAACATAAGATTCCAGTAAGTAATACACCGGGAGTTCTTACTGATACAACTGCTGAGATGGCCTGGGCATTACTTTTTTCAGCATCTCGAAGAATTGTTGAAGCAGATAAATTCACAAGGGCTGGAAAATTCAAAGGCTGGGCACCAATGCTAATGCTCGGCCAAGATATAACAAATAAAACCCTTGGAATAATTGGTGTTGGCAGAATTGGTAGCGCTTTTGCAATGAAAAGCAAAGGATTTGAAATGAAAGTTCTTTATCATGATAAAAAGAGAAATAAAAAATTAGAAACTGAACTAGATGCAAAAAAAGTAAATCTTGAAACACTTTTAAAAAAATCAGATTTTATATCTATGCATGTACCACTCTTAGACTCAACAAAACACATGATAGGAAAAAAAGAATTAAAAATTATGAAAAAGACAGCGGTTTTGATTAACACATCAAGAGGTCCAGTTGTTGATGAAAAAGCACTTGCAAAAGCTTTAGAAGAAAATTGGATTTTTGCTGCAGGGCTAGACGTCTATGAAAAAGAACCAAAAATTTCTAAAGAGTTATTAAAACTTGATAACGTTATTCTTCAGCCTCATTCTGCATCAGCAAGTATTGAAACTCGTACAAAAATGGCAATAATGGCTGCTGAAAATATGATTTCTGGTCTTTATGGTAAAGTGCCACCTAATTGTGTAAATGCTGAAATTTTTAATACAGATTAATACTGGCTGATTACAAATTGGGCTCTTTTAACACATTTTATGTTTAATTTGTTAATATTTTTACAAAAATATTTTAATACATAATGTTTTGTATTATATGGGAGTTTAAAATGAAAACTAAATCTATTAACGTATTGGTAGCAATTTTTATTGCATTAATTTTCTTTACATTATCAACTGGTGCTACTAATTATAAAACAAATAAAATCTTTGAAGAAAAATTTACAGAAGAGACAAGTAGTTGTGAAACTAATTATTATGCCGTAATAATTGGTCTGGAAGAGTTTTCAGGTTTTGATACACCAGTTCAAGAATATCTTGATGAATCTGCAACTGCTTTTTATAATAGACTTCTTGAGAGTTCAAATTGGCAGGAAGAAAACATTCTTTTACTGTTAAATGAAAATGCAACAAAAGATAACATACATGATGCTGTAACAATTTGGCTTGCTGAAAGAGAAAATGAAAGCGATGTAGTAGTTTTTTATGTTGCAACTCATGGTTGGAAAACTAAATTAACAGATAGAAAGTATGGAAACGCTTATTTTTTCACTCACAACTCATCAAGTTTCCTTTATGATAAAGAAACAAAAATAACTGATAAAGAACTAGACAGCTGGCTTGACACACTTGATTCCAAACATATTGCAGTTATTCTTGAAAACTGTTACTCTGGCAGATGGTATAATATAGTAAAATATGGTAGGACTCTTCTTTCAGCCGGAGGAAAATACTTGTTATGTCCATGTAACTGGAGCAAGTATCTTGAAGATACAATGTTTGGTTTTTTCTTCAGGCAAGCATTAACCGGAGTTGCAGATATTAATAAGGATGGATGGGTCTCAGTTAGAGAAGCGTATCATTATCTACGTTTCCCGGTAATTTGGCATTCTTTATGGTTTAATTTTCCCTACATTAAAACTGAAGGAGGAATAGATTTTCGAAATCCGCAAATTCCGTTTTTATATGACAAACATATAGGCAGTATTAATATTATTAAAATCTGAAAAAGGTATATTATATGAAAAAGAAATTTGCATATATCATTATACTTTCTTTATCTTTTATCCTAATAGGTTCAAACAATATTGTTGGAGTTGTGAAAAAAAATCCCTTATCAGAAGATGATATTAATTATTACGCTTTAATTGTTGCATGTGAAAAATTCAAGGGATTAGAATATAATGATACGGTTTGTATAGATGAAGATGCAATTGCAATGTATAACAAACTACTTCAAAGCCTAAACTGGAAAGAGGATAATATTAAACTTTTGATTAATGAAAACGCAACCAAAGAAAAAATAATAGAAGCAATAGGCTGCATTTCTGAAAATGAAACAGAAAATGATGTAGTATTGTTTTACTACTCAGGTCATGGCTGGAAGACAAAATTAACAGATAGAAAACATGGAAACGCTTATCTTTTTACATATAACAATACAGATTTTGCTTTTGATGAAAATGATATCTCAGATAAAGAACTCGATTTATATTTAGATGAGCTCGATTCAAATAATGTAATTGTAATAATCGATCACTGCTACTCTGGTAAAATGTTTTCACTCAACCAAAAGGGTAGAATAATTTTAGCCGCTGGCGGTAGATTTCTTTTATGCATAGTCGATGAAGATTCAACACTGGGCCATGGAATGTTTACATATTTCATTCTTCAAGGGCTTGATGGCGTAGCAGACATTAATAATGATGATTGGGTTTCCGCAAAAGAAGTTTTTAGATATTCAAGATTTCCAACATTCTGGTTTTCACTATGGAAACAAATGCCAGTGTTTTTCCCTCAACTACCATTTATGTATTCAAAAAACACTCCAGATATTCCATTTTATCAGTATAAGCTTGCTATAACGTAAAAGTCCAGATTTCAAGTTTATCAGGGAAATCGTCCTTGTTGATTTCTACTTCGTTACCAACTTTAAAAACTTTATTTTCATTTTTTTCAATAAATGGTTCCACTCCATCAATTGGAATTGAAAGACCACCTATTCTGTAATGCATTGGAACAACAATTTTTGGTTTAATTTTATTAACAACTGACCAGGCTTTCTCTGCGTTAATAGTAAAATTACCACCAACTGGTATAAAAAGGATATCAACATCACCAATTTTTTCAACAGTATCCTCATCTAAATCATGACCTAGATCTCCAAGATGACAAAAATTAATACCATCTATATTAAATTTGAAAATTATATTTTTCCCTCTTTTTTCTCCCTGGCTTTCATCATGATAAGATAAAACTCCTTTAATTTCAACATTAAAAATATTTCTCTTTCTACCATCAGTCACAATTTTAGAATTTTCTTTTTCTACAGTTTTTACACTGTTGTGATCATAATGATCATGTGAAACAAGGATTATATCTGCAGCAACATTAGGTGTTGGTATGCCAATTGACCTTCCGTCATGTGGATCGGTTACTATTTTTATATCGTTAGTTATTTCAAAACAAGCATGACCATGCCATCTTATCTGTAACATAATAATTTCCTCCCCAGGTAAAACCCCTATAACTCAAAATAATTATATAAGATTATGGGCGGCATCTGTAAAAACTGATATACTCAAAATCTTTTTTATTGTATGTCACAGCAAAAACCAATAATTTATTAACAGAATGGGCAAGTCTTACAGCTCTACTTATCTCTGTCCAAATAAGTTCTTTTTCATGTTTTAAAATATGAATAAGGTATTCTGCATGAGTTTTATCAGGTAGATCACTATAAGCTCTAAAATGAACTCCAAATTTGAAACCTGTTTTAATGATAAACCCGCGCTGTTTAAGATCTTTGAAAACTTTATAAAGTATATTAAAATCTATTTGTGTTTTTTTTGAGTATTCTTTTAAATCTCTAACAGAAATATTGTTTTTATCTGATATATCTTTTATCTCAAGACTTCCTTTGTCCATTAGATAGACGGATTCTATCATAGATAACTGAAGGCCTTTTTCATCTAGAGTTTTTCCGAAAAACTCCTTATTAAATAATTTTTTTGAATCTTCTTTGTTAAAAATTAATATACGCCCTTCAGTGAACCATCCTTTTATATCTGAAAAATTATGAATTTCAATTTTACCTTTCATATCATGAAATCCGCTTTTATAATATGTTATATCTCCTTCTTCATCAACAACTGCAATTAAAAGCTCACAATCTTTATCTGTCTCTTTTATTAAATCAAGAATACTATCAATATCAATATTTTCTCGCTCTGAAAAGACAGATATTACACAATTTTTTTCTGCTTGGTTTTTTGAAGAAAGATAAAAATCAAATTCTTTCTCTTTGTAGATTCTGGGTGTAACTCCTCTCTTTCTTAAATCCTTGAATACAAGATATTTTGTCAGAAACCTTTCATCTTTTTTTGCCGCTTCTAAAAAAAGATTCTTAAAATTTACAAGTTCTCCCTTTTTATAAATATTGATTTTATCTTCGTCTAACAGAAAAACTCCTTCTATGAGTTCTAGCTGCAAAAAATTACCTGAGATTGTTTTCCCAAAAAAACTTTTATTATAAAGTCTACCTACATCTTTGGCTTTTTTGACAATTATTTTATCTTTAAGTAAATCTCCAGTTGTTTTCATAATATAACACAGTCAATAAATTTTTTACTATTTGTTCCTTTTGTAGTAATCCTCGATATTGCTTGGTGAATTAAAATCATCTTTGTATTTCTCTTGGTTTTTATATTTCATTAAACTTCTTGGAGTCCATTTTTCTTTGATTTTCGATTCTTGTTTTCTTGAAACAATTCCAACTATAATTATACCAATCCCTAAACCTACTAGGGCACCAAGAAAGAACAATATTGCAAGTGATTCTTTTGTTATGCTTGACTTGCATTCATTTACGTATGATGGTAAATTTGGAGTTGAAATGCCAACGTATCTTGAAGATGTTGAACCTTTCGATATATTTGTAAAAATCAATGCACCTGCTATCATACCACTATATCTAAAGTAAAAAAGAGCATTACTAAGATCATTTTCTTCAAGTAAACTTTCTGCGTACTCATAATAACAAACTGAGAGTGTCGGCTCAATATTTTGGTGAAGGCTATTACCTATTTTACTGCTAGTACTTTCATTTACCATCTCTATTTTCTCTAAGAACTCTGTTTGATTATCCAGCCCTATTGTCTCAATTTCTAAATTTGCTCTTGTAATGGCTTCCAAGGCTTTGAATAGAGCAGAGGCAGGATAACCCTTATCTCGTTCATCTCTTGCGCTTTGTAATAGGTTTTCAGCTTCATCTAAAAAATCTGAAGATTCACCGGTTTCTTCTATTAATATACTTGAGTAAGTAATTGATTGTTGCGCATCCTCAATGTATTCTAGTGCTAAAGTGTCTATTTCTGAGCTGTTTATTTTTTCAGATTCGTTGAAACCTTCTGAAATGTTTATCCACCATCCCACACTTTTACATCGTTCATATGCTCTTGCAAGATATGGTATTGAGGAATAGTAATTATTGGCATTATAAAGAGACTGTGCATTTGTCAAATGTTCTTCAGCTTGGGATGCTCTTTTTTGTGCTGCGCCAACAAATTGAAGGGACATAACTCCTTCAATTTTACTGTTTCTAGCTAAATTGCTTTTATTCTCAAGTAATTCACTTGCATCGTATAAGAGATTATTGATTAACTCGTCTCTTGAATTTTCGTTAGTGTTGAAATATTGGCAAACATACAAAACAAAACGCGAGTCAATAAGTGATTGAAAAGATTTAGTTATACTTGTATAAAATTTATCTTTCTGGTACCAATCCTCACCATCAATTTTAAGAAGTTTTGCATAAGAAAGCGCATCCTCCACATCGCGCTGATAATATATATACCCAAATTCGTCCCAATCCCATACTCTATATGGTATATTGTTTTTTGATGAATTATACAAATCATTTGCTTCTTTGTACAAATCACTTGCTTCTTCCAGGAGTGTACTTGCTAAAGGCTCTAAAACATTAAGATATTCTTCTGTTTTTATTTCTATTGAGGAGCTTCCTGAAGAGAAACTATATCCCGTATAGTTTTGGACAACTTCTCGTATATCTGCTACTTCAATTAACTCGATGTTATAACTTTTTTCTTCTATATATTGCTCAAGGGTTTTTCTAACCGGTTTTACTGATTGTACTATTCCTCCTCCGGTGGTGGTAGTCTCAGTGACATAATCAACATATGTCCCTTGTCCTTTTGGAACAAGAAAACGTTTTGCTCCTACTTGTAGATATGCAGCATCTATTTTTTTAGGAATGCCTCCAACAGGTCCTATACTTCCGTCAGGATTAATCATACCTGTCATAACTGTTCTATTGTCCATGTCCCAATTTTCAAGTAAAGCAATTGTTGCCACTGTCATTATAGCACCTGCTGATGGCCCACCTATTATTGGTGAAGAAGTTCTTACGACAAAAAAATAATCATAGTTGTCGGGGTTAGTACTACAATTTTCATCATTTTTAACTAATGCACTAGCTACTTTGACAGCGAGACGTGCTGACCCTTGCATATCAACTTGAGCTAAAGGCAAAGTATCAAGAAAAACTCTTCCGCTTCCTTTACTTTGAATAGATACTGTAATAGTAGATATTACACCTACTTGTTCTCCCTCAGACATACCAACAGCAGGAGCATATACTGTAACATTACGAAATTCAATAGAAGCATTACCAATATTGATGTCTCCAGGGCCGGCATAAGCTGAAAAGGTTAGGTTATTAAAACCTATTAAACAAATTACTATTATTGCGGGAATCATCAATACCTTATTTCTCATTAATATCACATCGGTTTGTTATTATTAGACCTGTATACTAAAAAAGCATTGAAAAATGTTTTGAAGGATACTAAGCCATTAAATTTTTTTTACAGGTATGCTATGTCTAAAAATCCTAATATACATTCCTATAAATTTTTATCTAGAATTACTTTAAAACCAATTAAAATCTTAAAAAAATCAAAAAAAAAGAAAATTAGAAAATATTTTGTTGTTTTTATACAGGGTTATTTTGATTATTGTTTGCGGTTACAGTGATCATTGCAGTTGTCTGAGGCTGCGTAGTGTCACCATTGCCCAAGTCCTCCAATGTTATACTTGTGCTATAAGTACCCTCCTGAGAATAAGTATGTATATATTCCTCATACCCGTTATCTTCAGAATCAACCTGCTCTACAACAGTCTCACCAACATTAAAAACAAAATTGTATTCACCGCTGCCTCCAAAAGCCCAACCACTAAAACTAACGGTCTCACCCTCCTCAACAGTAATAGTCTGACTAGAGGCAGGAATACAACTAGTAAGCACTAATGGTTCTGGTTCAGGGTCCTGGTTTTGATCCGATCCCTCTGAGTCATCGCCTTGATCTTGGTTATCATCATTAGTATCCTGATTAGAGTCAGTTCCAGTTGGGATGTCCAATATTTGACCTTCATAAGGAACATTAGGAAAATCATCTGTAAATGTTATATGCACTGTTTCCTCTTCACCAGTGTTGACACCCCTTAATTTCAGTTGTATGTACCATGTTTGGCGTTGTTTGATTGGTCTTTCAAGAGTATATGATACAGTTATTCTTACCGACTCTAAACCATAAAGCCATCCTTCAGTTTTAGATATTGAGAATACTCCTTCGTTTTTAAAAAAATCATTTGAATAAGCAGAACTTTTTGTTATGGTCCAATGTAGACTATCTTGAGAATCCACAGCGTTTTTTACATTAAAACTAACTTGCCAATGCTGAGAATCTTCATCTCTAAGAGTTTTACGAGGGCTGTAATCTAGCTTTGGATCAACATCTGGATTGTAATCTATTATTTCAATATTTACGGTCTTTGATACTTTTACAATCTCATCAAACCAGTACCATGGTGGATCAAATTGACCATATAATCTAACTGATATTTCATCACCAGGATTTAAATTATCTGCTTTAAATCCAAAATCAGTGTATGTAAAATCTTCTTCACGTATGTGTGCTTCTTCTTCACCATCACAGTATAGTTTGGCATGCCCACAATCATGGTCACCAGTTATATCGATATGTACATCAGCTTCGATTCGTAAGCTTCCGCCACCATCACCTAGATACACGGTGAAATCTTCCACTGCCTCTATTTCAACTTCACCTGCTTCTTCTTGGCTGTAATCATAAAATATATGTATCTTGCCTATATTCTTAGTTACAGTTTTTTGTCCAGTGTCATAGTTTACTTGCCCCTCATCGATATTTCCGCTCTCGTCTGATTTCTCGTCTATTGCACCCATACAGGGCATCGCCAGCATTAAAATTGTTGCAAGGAATACACCTAGCAATGTTCTTTTTTTCATCTTCTAAAATCCCTCTTTCTATTTTTTCAAATATATATTAATAATCTCCATATAAATTTTCTAGAACAGTTATACACAACAAAATGATTGACATAAACTATTATTTCTCAATATAAAATACACTAAGCCAATACTCTTAAGTACAATGATAAGATACAGTTGCCCATCTTAATATCGAAGATATTAATAATAATATGGAGGAAATGATAAATGGTAAAAATCCATGAACAGATTTTAAGAGATGGCCATCAGTCCATGCTTGCAACACGTATGAGAACAGAAGATATGTTGCCCATATGTGAGAAATTAGATCAAGTTGGATATTTCTCAATGGAAGTATGGGGTGGTGCAACCTTTGATGTTCCAATTAGATACTTGAATCAAGATCCATGGGAAAGAATAAGGCTGCTAAAGGAAGCAATGCCAAACACACCTATGCAGATGCTCGAAAGAGCAATGAACATTGTCGCCTACTGGAATTTTCCTGATGACATCGTAAAAAAATTTATCTTCCTTGCAAAAAAGAACGGAGTAGATTATTTTAGAATTTTTGATGCACTTAATGATATTAGAAACATGGAAGTTCCGATGAAGGCTGTAAAAGATGAAGGTGGGCATGTGCAAGCCTGTATGAGTTATACAATCTCTCCTGTTCATACTGTTGATTATTATATTGAAAATTTCAAAAAGTTAGAAAGAATGGGTGCAGACAGTCTTTGTATAAAAGATATGGCTGGGATGATTTCACCGCAGCGTGCATATGATATAATAAAAGGGTGCAAAGACGCCGGAATTAAAGTAGAAATTGATTTACATTCACATTGTACTAGTGGTATGACTGGTATGGCATATCAAAGAGCAGTTGAAGCAGGTGTTGATATAATTGACACCTCAATTTCACCAATATCAGGTGGAACTGCAGCACCTCCAACTGAAAGTATTGTTGCAGCTTTGAGAGGTACAAAATGGGATACTGGATATGATATGGATCTTTTGATTGAGATTCGTAAGTATTTCTTGAAAGTATGGGATAAATACAGGCACTTACACAGATTCAATGCATTAAAAGTTGATCCAAGTGTTACAGTTCATCAAGTACCTGGCGGAATGTTGTCAAACCTTATTTTCCAACTTGAAGAACAGGGTGCGCATGGTAAATACCAAGAAATCTTAGCTGAAACTGCAAAAGTTCGTGAAGAATTAGGTTTTCCTCCACTTGTAACACCAACTAGTCAGGTGGTTGGAGTACAAGCTGTTATGAATGTACTTCATGGCAGATACAAAGTAATTCCAAAAGAAACAAAAAATTATTGTAAAGGAATGTATGGAAAACCTCCTGCACCAATAAAAAAAGAAATTATGAAAATAGTACTTGGCAAAAACTGGAAAGACGAGGTAATTGACTGCAGACCGGCAGATCTTCTTGAACCAATGTGGCAAAAAAGAAAATCGGAACTAAAAGAACATGATGATGTAGAAATTACAGATGAAAACGTTATGACATATGCAATTTATCCACAAGTAGGTCTTAAGTTCTTACAAGGAAAAGCACAAGCTGAATTCACATCAGATGAACTACCTCTTCCAATCGATCATAAACTGACACGTGGAATGGTAAAACAATCATTTCCTGAACTAGATGATTTATATCTTGAAACTGAGCCACCAGAAAAACGTAGTGGTCCAGCTCAAATTCCAACAGAATTTGAAGTAGAAGTCGATGGTGAACCATTCGAAGTTAAAGTAAAACCTTCAGGTGGTTTTATGGTGGCTGGAGAAAGTGGCACTGGAGATGTGACACCAAAAGACGTTGAAGGAGGCATTAAATCTAATATGCAGGGCACAATCCTCTCAGTTACTGTTAAAAAAGGTGACAAAGTAAAAACCGGTGATGTTATTGCAACAATTGAAGCAATGAAAATGGAACAAGAAATCAAAGCTGAAAAAGAAGGAGAAGTAAAAGAAATTTTTATAAAAGAAGGTGACTCCGTTGCAAATGGAGATCTTCTAATACAAGTCTTATAAATATATCTGAGGTAATAATAATGCTAAACAAAGTTCTAATTGCAAACCGTGGGGAAATTGCAGTTCGTATAATGCGTGCATGTAAAGAACTTGGAATTCCAACTGTAGCAGTTTACTCTGATGCAGATCAAAAAGCACTTTTTGTGAAATATGCGGATGAGAAATACAACATAGGCCCCGGTCCCGCAAGTCAAAGTTATTTGAATAAGAAAAAAATAATTGACGTAGCATTAGAATCTGAAACAGATGGCATTCATCCAGGTTATGGTTTTATGGCAGAAGATGCAGAATTTGCAGAATTATGTCATAAAAATAATATTGAATTCATCGGGCCCCCAGTGAGCGCGATGAAACTTATGGGTTCAAAAATCGATTCTAAGAAATCAATGATGAAAGCAGGAGTTCATGTTGTACCGGGTGTTACAGAAGCTATTGCAGGTCATGAAAAAGCAAAAGACATTGCACATGAAATAGGCTATCCAGTAATGCTAAAAGCATCTGCTGGTGGTGGTGGTATAGGCATTCAAAAAGTTGAAGATGAAAAACAAATGGAAAAGGCCCTTGCCAGTGTCAAACAACTTGCAAAAAATAGTTTCGGAAATGACGCTGTTTTTATTGAGAAATTTATTGGAGATCCACGTCATATTGAATATCAGATTATTGGCGATAAAAAAGGACACATCATTCATTTATATGAACGTGAATGCAGTGTACAAAGACGTCATCAAAAACTAATTGAAGAAACGCCAAGCTGTGCACTCACACCAGATCTCCGTGAAGAAATAGGAAAGCAAGCTGTACTTGCCGCTGAAACAGCTGGTTACTACAATGCAGGTACTTGCGAGTTCATGTTTAAGGATGGTAAATACTATTTTTTAGAAATGAATGCACGACTCCAAGTCGAACATCCTATAACTGAAGCGACAACTGGTATCGATCTAGCTCGTGAGCAACTCCGTGTTGCATCAGGTCTTGAACTTGAAAATGAACAAAAGGATATTAATCCACGTGGGCATGCGATTGAATGTCGGATTAATGCCGAAGATCCATTAAATAATTTTAACCCTTCACCTGGGAAAATTATTCGTTATGCTGAGCCTTCAGGGCCAGGTATTAGAATAGACTCAGGTGTTTACCAAGGATTTACTATACCTCCATTTTATGACTCAATGATTGCAAAACTTATTATTTGGGCAGAGGACAGAAAACGCTGTATAGAACGAACAAAAAGAGCCTTATGGGAATTTCAAGTAGGTGGAGTTAGACATAATATACCTTTCCATCAAGTTGTAATGAACAATGAAAAGTGGCTCAAAGGTGAATACGATACAAGCTTTATTCCAAGATATAATATTCTCGATCAAGTTGTTGAACATGTTAAAACTCAAAAAACACAAGACGGAGCATCAAAAACAGCAGCTGCAATGGCTGCAGTACAAGCAGTAATTACAGCGGCAAACCAAAAAGATCTTTAAAAAATAAAATAAAAAAATAAAATTTTTTTATTTTCTTATCAGGTCAAGAGATGTAAGTTCTTCTGATAGCTTTTCAACTGCTAGTGACACATCTTTTGTTTCACGAGCACCAGTACAAACTATTTTTCCGGACCCAAATAGGAGCATAGCAACTTTAGGCTCATCTAGACGGTATACAAGCCCTGGGAATTGTTCTGGTTCGTATTCTACTTTTTCTAGGCCAAGACCCATAGCTACTTCATTTAGATTTAATTCTGTACCTAAATCAGATATTGCAACGATATTTTGGATAACTATTTTGAAATCATCATAAACATCTACACCAAGATTTCTGAGTTTATCTCCGATAATATCTACTGTTTTTTTAACGTCTTCTACATGTTTTGCACCTGTGCAGTTAGCTTTTCCGCTTCTGAATAAAAGAGTTGCTGTTTTAGGCGAGTCTAATCGGTATACAAGCCCTGGGAATTGTTCTGGTTCGTATTCTGCTTCTTCTAGTGATTGCGCAATAGCATCTAAATCCAGCTTATCTGAAAAAGATGTAGATGCGACAATATTTTCTACTATTACTTTTGGCATAATTTCTTCCTCCAAATCTTATATTTTAATTAAAACCTTTATAACAGATTTTTTTCTGCAAAAAGGAGAAAACAAATTTCTAAATATTTTTTTTATCACGATATTTTCTATCTTTTCTTCCTGGAAGTATATAAAGGGTTTATAAACATTTCGTTTACAAAAATATAAAATATATTTCTATTTTATAAAATTCCATCAAGGTCGAGATCATTTTTTTTCTTTTTGGATTGATCCTTTTGTTTTTCTTGATTGTTTATTGTATCAAGTATTCCACGAAATTCATTTGTTCTGTATTCGATTCTTCTTTCACAACTTGCAACTGCAAGCTCCCCACGCGTTTTTTCAATAAGCCCTCTTACCATGTCTTGTTTCTTTTTTATCGGAATAAGACCTGATGGATAATCAAAACGTATTATTACATCATATATTTCTTCCATCATTTTTAAATATTCATCTGCCTTCTTTGGTCTTCCATTTCTGATTGAATCTAAAGCGCTTCTTCTCAACTCTCCAACCAAGTCACATAAACCCAGTAAATATGAGCTATAGGTTGTCTGCATGTCATCTGGATCTGGGAGATTTTTACCAGCCATTATGTTTAGAAAACAAAAAGCCTCTACCAGTTCCTGTGAAGCATTTTCTACAAAACCTGCATGAAAAATATCAGGGTGTTCCTTTGTTGTATCATAGAGTTCCGCTAGTTTAGCCGATGCTTTTTTTATGTTTTCTTGAGCATTTTTATTTAAATTTTGATGAATAAGCTGTATTGCTTTTCGGCAATTTATTATGATGTCTCTAGAGTATTTTAACGATCTCTCTCTAATCTTATCTTTATCATCAATGCTTTTCTCAATTTTATTTACAATATTATCTAAATTTTTCATTCTAATAAAGATAAAAGAAAAAATAGGTTATTACTTTTTTCCATGATGTTTTTCTTAGGAGATCATTTTTTTGTTTACACAAAAATCTGGCTCTTCTTCATTTAAAACCTTAATTATTTGATCTGCACAAACGGTTCCAGCACGAATTTGCCCTTCTTTTGTGCTTGCTCCAAGGTGTGGAGTTAATATAACGTTGTCTAATTCAAAAAGTGGGCTATTTTCTGGTGGTTCGTTTTCATAGACATCTAATGACGCTCCAGCAATCTTTTTCTCTTTTAAAGCATCATATAGTGCTTTTTCATCTACGGTTCCTCCACGTGCACAATTTATTAGATAAGCCGTTGGTTTCATTTTTGAAATCATTTCTTTGTTGACTATGTGGTGGGTTTTAGGGTTATGGGGGATATGAAGTGAAATATAATCTGATTTTTCCATTATTTCATTTAATTTTTCTACTTTGTCTATACCATCTTTTTTCATATCTTCTTTTGAGATAAATGGATCGTATCCTATTATTTTCATTTCAAATGCCTGAGCTAGTTTTGCAGTATAAGTGCCAATGTTTCCTGTGCCAATAAGTCCAAGTGTTTTTTCTTTTAATTCAAATCCTTTAAGTTTCTTTTTTGCCCATTCTGCATTTTTCATTGTTTTATCTGCATGGGCGATATGTCTTGAGAGGGCAATCATATGGCCAATTGCAAGCTCAGCAACTGATGCTGTTGCCCCTGTTGGGCTGTTAACTACAGGTATCGCTTTTTTACCGGCAGTTTCAATATCGATATTGTCAACACCAATTCCTGCTCGTCCAATTACTTTTAGATTTCCTTCTGCACCTTTTTCCACAACTTCTGTTGTTACCTTTGTACCACTTCTAACTAGTATGCCGTCAAAATCTCCTATTTCCTCCACTAGTTGTTCTGGTTCTCTTTTGTTTGTATCAACTTCAAAACCAGCTTTTTTTAATTTTTCAATTGCTTCTTCTGCAAGTTTATCATTTATAAGTATCTTCATAAGTTATTACCCCTGTTATTGGACTGTATCAAAAAAGATGTTTTAATCTTTATGCTAAATGATCCATTCTAAAATCTATTCCAGGATATTCTGCTTCATCAGCAAGCTGTTCTTCAATACGTAAGAGTTGATTGTATTTTGCATTTCTATCTGAACGAGCAGGTGCACCAGTTTTTATTTGTCCTGCACTTGTGCCTACTACAAGGTCTGCAATGAATGAGTCTTCTGTTTCTCCACTTCTGTGGGATACAACCGCTGTCCATCCTGCGTCATGTGCCATTTTTATAGCATTTAATGTTTCAGTTACCGTCCCAATTTGGTTTAATTTAATTAAAACCGAGTTTGCAGCATTCATTTTTATTCCTTTTTGAATCCGTTTTGTGTTGGTGACAAAAAGATCATCACCAACAATTTGAACTTCTGTACCAATTTTTTTTACTATTTCAACCCAGCTATCCCAGTCATCCTCAGCAAGCCCGTCTTCGATACTGATAATAGGATATTTTTTACATAAATCAACATAGAAGTCTACCATTTCTCCACCTGAAAAGGATTTTTTCCCGATTTTATATGTTCCATCATAAAAAAATTCACTGCTTGCAGGATCGAGGGCTATATGCATCATATCAGTGTATCCTGCATTTTCAACTGCTTTGAGCATTAATTCAAATCTGCCTTCTACATCTACTATTTTTGATGGGGCAAAGCCACCTTCATCTCCTATTAATCCTCCGTCGGAGCCGTATTTTTTTTTGAGGAGTTTTTGTAGATGATGATATGTTTCTGATATCATTCTGATTCCTTCTCTGAAACTTTTTGCTCCGGTGGGCATTAGCATGTGTTCCTGTATGCTGTTTTCTTGACCTGCATGTTTTCCGCCGTTGATTACATTGCACATTGGAACTGGCATCATATGTGGAAGAAGTCCAAATAATTCTGCTATATATGAGTATAGAGTAATATTTTTTGCAGCGGCCCCTGCTTTTGTTATGGCCATGGATACAGGTAATATTGCATTTGCACCGAATTTTTCTTTATTTTCTGTTCCATCGAGTTTTAACATTATATTATCTAGTGTTTCTTGATGACAGCAGTCCATTCCAACTAGTTTTGGCGCTATTTTAGTATTTACATTTTTTACTGCTTTTAACACTCCTTTGCCTAGGAAGCGTTTTTTGTCTTTGTCTCTTAACTCCAAAGCTTCATGTTGTCCAGCGCTTGCTCCGCTGGGCGTCAATCCTCTAAATACACCGTTTTCTGTTATTACATCTACTTCAACTGTTGGATTTCCTCTACTGTCTAGTATTTCTCTTGCTTTTATCTTAGTGATTTTGGGCATATCCTTTCTTACCTCTCAGTTAACAAATAGGACTAATATATAATAAATAAATTTGGTTATTAAATCTTTTAGGTTATTTTGTATAAAAAACTTTAGCGTAAAATAATTATACATGCTTCTTATGTTCACATCAAAATTGCTAATGGAATTTAAATGAAACTCGTAATATGTGAAAAAAACATTGCTGCTAGAAGAATAGCTTATTTTTTGTCTAAAGGTAATTCAAAGTCGAAAAAAATTGGGCGTATTCCTTGTTATGAGTTTGATAAAGATGGGGATTCATGGAGGGTTATAGGACTTAAAGGTCATATAATAAATCTGGATTATCCTTCTAAATATAATAGATGGAATAAAATTCCTCCAAAAGAATTAATAAATATTGAGCCCCGTCCAAAAGTTAGTAAAAAAAGTATTGCTTCTGCTTTGAAAACCCTGGTTGATAAAAATCCTTATCTTATAGTTGCAACTGATTTTGATAGAGAAGGGGAATTAATTGGTGTAGAGGCAATAGAACTAATAAAAGATTACAATAGTGATATTAAGGATATAAAGAGAGCGCATTTTAGTGCTATTACTGGTTATGAAATTAAAAATGCTTTTGATAATTTAACCAAAGTAAATTATAATCTTTCTTCGGCGGGGAAATCAAGACAGATTATAGACCTTGTTTGGGGTGCTGTTCTTACTCGTTTTATATCTATTGCAGCAAAACGTTATGGTAAAGAGTTTCTTTCTGTTGGCCGTGTGCAATCTCCGACTTTAGCGTTGCTGGTTGAAAAAGAAAAACAAATTGAGAATTTTAAACCAAAGTCCTATTGGAAGATCATTGCAGTTTTAAATAAAAAAAAGATTTTTTCTGTTTCTCATTCTGAAGGTCAATTTTGGGATGAGAAAAAAGCTTTAGAGGTTTATGATAAAGTTAAAGATGCAAAGAAAGCGCGTGTTAAAAGTATCGATAAAAAAGAAGTATTTGAAAGACCTCCTTCTCCTTTTAGTACTACTTCCTTTTTAAAGTCTGCTTCCGCGTTGGGTGTTTCTGCTTCTAGTGCTATGAGTATTGCTGAAGATTTGTATATGTCCGGTCTTATTTCTTATCCTCGTACAGATAATACTGTATATCCTCGTTCTTTGAACATTAAAGGTATTTTAAATAAACTTAAAAATTCATCTTTTTCAAAAGAGGCTACAGAAGTAATTGAGAATGGACGTAAGTATCCTACTCGTGGTAAGAAACAAACTACGGATCATCCTCCTATTCATCCTGTAGGGGTTCCTAAAGGTACTTTGAAGGGTAGTAAACATAAAATTTATGAGCTTATTGTTAGGCGTTTTCTTTCTACTTTAGCTAAAGATGCAGTATCTGAGATTTCGGATGTTGTTTTTGATATATCTGATGAAGAGTTTAAGGTTAAAGGTTATCGTCTTCTGGAGGCTAATTGGAAGGATATTTATGTTTATTTTAAGGGTACTGGCAAGGAGATACCTGATTTAGAAAAAGATGAAACTGTTGATATATCTAAGGTTAACTTGGATAAGGATGAAACTAAGCCTCCTAAGAGATATACACAGGGTTCTTTGATTTCTAAAATGGAGGATCTATCTTTGGGTACTAAATCTACTCGTCATGAGATAATAAATAAACTCTATTCTAGAAGATACATTATTCTTTCTCCTTTGAAACCAACTCCTATTGGCAGAGCAGTTATCGATGCAATGAATGGTTGTGATGTTGTAAAACCTAAGATGACTGCTGAGCTTGAAGAAGATATGGATCAAATTGCTGAAGGTAAAAAGACTTTAGAAGAAACAATTGAAGAATCTCGTGAAATGCTTACCAAGGTTATGGATGAGTTGGAAAAGGAAAAGGACAAAATTAAAGAAAATATAAAGAAAGCTAATCGTAAACAGAATTTGATTGGCGTTTGCCCGAAATGTGGTAAAGATTTAGTTATAAGAAAGTCCAGGAATAATAAACGATTTGTTGGTTGTTCAGGTTATCCTGATTGTAAAAATACTTATTCGCTTCCTCAGAGAGGCGGAGTTATTGCTACAGGGGAAACTTGTGAGTATTGTAATGCTCCTGTTGTGAAAATTATTTCTAAAGGTAAACGTCCTTGGAAGTTATGTATAAATTCTGAGTGTTCTAATAAAAAACCTCGAAAACCTAAGAATAAATAATATCAGATTAGTTTTTTTATTAGTAATAAATTATTTATACGGGTTATTTTATTATAATACTAAAATAAAATAGGTGCCTTTTATGAATACAAAAAACTGTAAAATAAAAACGATTACTTTTATTGCAATAACAATACTTCTTACTTTCAGTTTTATAAATACAAATTTTTTAGTTGATAATAATATAACTGTCGAAGGTAAATCTTTGGAAGGTGAAATATATAATGCCCCCTCTAAAGAATCCCGTGGTCCACGCTCCATTAAGATAAAACCATTAAACATTAACTCAAAAAAAGTCTTCACTGAAAATACATTAAATCAACTTGCTGACATATCAGATTTTGACAATATTCGCATTACAGATCAATCTGAAGATGAATATAATCCATCAATGATACTAGATCGCTATGATGCATTAGTAGCATATGAATTTGATGATAACTCAGAGGGGTATTCTAGGATTCATCTTAAAAGTTCAAATGACTTCGGAAAAACTTGGAATACAGAAGTAAAGTTAGAGGAGATTATATGGCAATATGAAGACTTTTCATTAGAGCATATTAATATTTCCTCGCCAACAATCGCTGTAAATCCTGAAGGAGAAGTTTTTGGAAGTTTCATTTCCGACGTTAACAACTCCGGTAACTTGTATGTTATTTCTACTAGTGATATCAAAGATATTGAAAATTTAGATTTAACAGTTATTGACTGGGCTTCATCAGGTTTTTTTAATTTTTCTACACCTGAGATTGTTTCATATCCAAGCTCAAATTATCCTTGGGTGATTGGTGCTATTGGTAGCACTAATTATACAGATGTTGAAACTGGAGAAGGTGCGTGTAACAACACTCCAATGTTTTCATTTATCTCACCAAGTGATCCTCTCTATCAAACTATCTATTGGGAGCCTACTTTTCAAAACTGTAGTAATCTAAGTTTAAGTATAGATTATTACAACTCAGAATCAATTTATGGGGTCTGTGAAATCCTTAATAATACACAAAAAGATCTTTTGTTTTTTAAAGGCGACCCTATTTCTTGGGATGAAGATTTACCATTGTTCAATAATACATTATCTTATACTGGCGATCTTTTAAACCCTGATATTTTTATTAAAGATAATCAGTTATATATTGTCGCTGAATCTGATAACGAAATTGTTTTGTTTAATTCCTCAGATGGCGGCAGCAGCTGGCATTCTGATATACTCACTCTTGATCATAGACCTTTTTCAAATTTTGTGTATTCTCATAAGGGTAATGATTTGAAAAACATTAGTTTCAGTGATTGTTCTTTTGATTTAGATGGAATTATTGTAAACTGGTCTTGGGATTTTGGAGATGGAAATGTATCATTTGTTAAAAACCCAGTTTATAATTACTCAAATTATGCCGATTATGAGGTATCCTTGGCTGTTAGAGATACTAACGGTTTAACTTCTACATACAGCGAAGTCTTATCTCTTCAGCAAAATATTCCTATTGCAGATTTTAAGTACACTCCAAAAGAAGCATCGACAGATGTTTTCGTTGATTTTAATGATTCTTCTTTGGAAAATCTTTCTGATCCTATTGTTAATTGGACATGGGATTTTGGAGATGAAACGGCATTAAAATACACAGAGAATGCAACACATAAATTCCAAAGAGCCGGTGAATATACTGTTACATTGTCCGTTAAAACTGCAGATAATTTTACTTCTTCTACTACAAGGAAAATACTAATACAGCCAACTAACACCCATAGGAGAATGAATCCTAAAATTTTTGTTAATGATACACAAATGTTTTGCATTTATAATTTTGCAAATAATCTATATTTAACAGAATCATTTGATTCAGCAACAACATGGAATGTTCCTGTAAGAGTAAATGAAAAATATTTTACAGTAAAAAACGGGTATAAAAATATAGATATTCCAGATGAAAATCATATAGTATGGACAGATATACAAAACAATAATTTGGACATTTATTCAAATGTTATGACGGTACCCACTGCGAATGTTGTGATTGTTCCAGGTAGCATTGAGCTGGAGAAAGGCATTAAACTTTTTAATACACATAATTGGTTAACCTTTAAAGTAGAAAATACAGGTTCAGGACATTTGGAAAATATCCTATTTAATGTAACATATAAATGTAACTCTTCCATCTCAGAAATATTTTACAGAGGAGAAATTATATATCTAGGGCCGGGGGAAGTTAAAACCTATAAAATACCTCTATTTTTATTCAATCCAACAGATATGTTTAATGCAGTAATTGGGCTAGCAGGTATAACAGATATTACAGTCAATTTAGACCCAAATGGTGAATTTGAATATAGCGAAACAGAGACAGTATCATATAGTGATATATTCCCAAAACTAGGTAGATTTGAACCCTTTTTCGAAAATATTAAAGACATTATTTTTTAAAAACCAATTTTTTATTTTTTGATTATTCCTTTTTCGGTAATATATCCTTTAACATATTTTTTTGGTGTTACATCAAAAGCAGGGTTCCTAACTTTTGTATATTTGGGCATAATTTCGTGATTATTTATTGTTGATAGCTCACATCTATCTCTTTCTTCAATAATTATTTCCTCTCCACTTTCAATTGTTTTATCGAAAGTACTAACTGGTGCTGCAACGTAGAAGGGTATATCATTTTCATATGCAACAACTGCTTTTTCATATGTACCGATTTTGTTTGCAAAATCACCGTTTGCAGCGATTCTGTCTGCTCCGGTTATAACCATATCTATCTCTCCTTTTCTCATGAAGTATCCTGCTGCATTATCAGCAATTACAGCATGCTCTATTCCTTCTTGCTCGAGTTCCCAATCTGTTAAAAGTCCTTGACAACGCGGCCTTGTCTCATCAGCAAATACAAAGAATTTTTTACCTTTTCTATGGGCTATATAGAAGGGTGCAAGAGCCGTTCCAAAATCTCCTGTTGCAAGAGCTCCTGCATTGCAATGTGTAAGAATTTTCATACCATCTTTAATCAATGGTTCACCATGTTCCCCTATCTTTTTGCACATATCAACAATATTGTCATAATACTCGTCAGCAGCTTTTTTTGCATCTTCTCCATTTTTGATTTTATCAAGCATGTAATCAATTGCATAAAACAAGTCATAAGCTGTAGGACGTGTTTTTCTAAGCATTTCTGCGGTTTGGTCTGGATTTTCTCGCCCCAGAACCATACCATATGCAGCAGCTGCACCAATTGCAGGTGCACCACGTACAACCATATCTTTTATTGCAAACGCACAGTCTTTGACAGTTTCTGCTTTAAAATATTCTAGTTTATATGGTAGTTTTCTTTGATCGATAAATACAATTTTTTCATCTTCAAACCAAAAAGCTCTTGTATCTTCCCCATTAACCTTCATTAAATATCACCTGTAACTTAGGTCTTTTATCATATTTTTTTAAATTATTTAAAGAGAACGCCGAGGAGGAGATTTGAACTCCTGAGAGACCGAAGTCTCACGAGATTTCCAGTCTCGCGCCGTACCGGGCTGGGCCACCTCGGCAAAATATATAAAAAACTGTATTTGGGTAACAAACCATCTTTTTTAACTTTTTTTCCAGATAGGCGGGTATGTTCCTTTTTTCATAATAACCCTTTCCAGTTTTGCACAGATGCCTTTATCTTTTTCAACTATCTGTGTCGTAGACATAACAGCTTTCATTAAAGCTACAGCCTCTCCTTTAAGAGTCATAACTGCAATTAAATCATTTTTGTTTATATCTGTATCAACTTCTACAACACCAGGAACAGCAAGATTTGCACCATGACAGATGGCATCTACTGCTGAATCACGAATAATTATTTTTGGAGTAGATTTAAGCATTTCTTCAACTGGCTGAATTAAAGATTTTATACTATCCTCTGCCCCATCATTATAAAATACCATAGCATCTTTTAAATCCTGCAGATAAACAGAATCACTCTCTTTTAAATGGCCAACTTTAGTGCGTCGCAGATCAGCTAAATGTGCACCACATCCAAGTTTTTTTCCAATATCCACACAAAGTGTTCTAACATATGTACCTGATTCACAGCCCACTTTAAATAATACATCTCTTTTATTTATTTCAATAATATCTAGATAATAAATACTTCTTTTTCGTCTCCTTCTTTTAACAGCTGAACGAACAGGTGGCATTTGAGATATTACCCCAATAAAATCACTGCATACATCCTTAATTTTTTTAGTTTTTACATCTTTGTGAAGCTTCATTATTCCAATGTATTCTTTACCAAGAGGCAAGAGTGCATTTAGAATCTTTGTACCATCTCCAATAGCGATGGGTAGTACACCTGTTGCGTTAGGGTCCAGTGTTCCACCATGACCTACTTTTTTGATATTAAAAATTTTTTTAACCCATGCATCAACCTGATGAGACGTTGGACCATTTGGTTTATCCAGATTTATAAATCCAGAATTTAAAAGCTCATTTACAGTTCTATCAGATGGTCTTTTACCATAATTTGGATTAGTATTAACAGACGATTTTATTGCAAGTTTTCTGGTTTTCTGCGAAGGAAGTTTTTTATCTTTCATTTAATGCACATCAAATATAGCTATACTATAAAAAACATCTTCAAAAAAATTATTATTTTTAGAGTTTTCCCTGTATTTCTTCAACTATACTTTCAGGTGTTTTTTCAGATGTATCAATTACTATGTCATAAATCGATTTATCATTTAAATCTATATTATAGTACTTACGGTAACGAATTGCTTCACTGTTTTCCCTTTCAATCATTTCTTCTTTTTTTTCTTCAAAATCTCCATCTTCACGTTTGATAATCCGCTTAACACGAGTATTGACATCTGCGTCAAGCATAACCTTAAATGCAGGTATATTGTTTTTATATGCCATCCAACCAGCAAGACGTCCTTCTAGTATAACATTTCCTTTTTTTAAAATTTCAACTTGACGCTCATCAAGTTCTTTGTCGATTTTTGGGTTTTTTTCACAATATTTTCCAAAATCAGAAAGACTCATATTATGTTTCTGGGCAAGTTCTCTAAATATTAAACCAGAGTAAACATATTTCAGATCTGTTTTTTCATGTAAAATACTTGCAACAGTTGACTTGCCACTGCCAGGTGTACCACTGATCGTAATAGTATCCATAGATTTTCACCAATAGATAAAAGTAGATAAGATGTTTTTTTATTAAATTGATGGTATGAATTTTTCTTTAAATTCTTTCCACTGATCAGTCCAACTTATATATTTTAGACCATTTCTTATAACTTGACCTATCACTATAGAGAAAATTATGTATAAAAACAGCCATGATTGCATTAAAAACGGTTTATAGAAAAACGATACACTTTCTGCCCAGGGTAAGGTAAAATAATAATGTGATAAACCTTCAAGAAAATGACGTAACCATAGAAATATCGGCCATATAAAAATTATTAAAAATACCATGGGTTTCATCATACCGCTACTTGCCTCGGTTTGTTTTTTCATAATCTCTGGCTGCATCTTCATGAGTTTTTTCACACGGTTTGTATTTCCTTCTTTACGTGCTTTCTGTATTTCTTTTTGAAATGCTTTACTTATTTCTTGTGATTCACCCATTTTTTTCCAATCTGTGAAAAAATTTGTAAGTGAAGAAGATAATGAAACAACAATTATACCTGCAAGAAACAAGGTTAACATAGGATATTCTCCGTTGAAGCCTATTAATGGATAGAAAGTACTGTCTCCAAAATCAACCATAGCCTTTTGTATTGCAGGGTTTCCAAAGACAAAAAACATTAGAAACATTATTACTAGTAAGTATAGTAGCATGCTTCCTTGTGCTTTGTTATTTAACTTTTTTAACATCATTTTAAACCATTCAAATTAAGCTTCTTATATTAAATGTTAACCATCATGTTTACTACTCGTTGCCAAAGAATCCACGCAGGACTGGATGCATCTCCATTGCTTGTTCTTTTGCAATCTCTTCATAGAGACGTATAATGATACCTACTGTCAGTAGTAGTCCTGTACCACTTGCTTTACCTACGGTACCTATTAGATCTGCGAAACCTGCAAGAGCACCAACTGTTGCACCACCAATGACAGTTACCACGGGTATATACCTCTGTAACACCTTTTTTAAAACACGCGGATCACGTCTAAAACCAGGGATTTGCATACCGCTACTCTGAATTTGGCGAGCCACAGCAGATGGTCCCATATCAGTTGTTTCTATCCAGAATTTAGCAAACAGTATTGAACCGATTATCATCACAGATACGTATACAATAACTTTTATTGAATACTGTAAAGCATCATGTGTACCATCTCCTCCTGCCATAATTGGCAGCAACCAATGGTTAACACCTCCTGGACTACTTAGATACCATGCACCACCCCCTAAGGGTTGTGTACTAATTGTAGTATCATACATGCCTATCCACCATTGACCGCCCAGCAGTGGTAGATTTGATTGATACAAAAGCATAGCAAACATGTTTATGTTTGCAAGAAGAGCTGACATTAAAATAACAGGTATATTAGATGCATAAATTAAACGAATTGGATACCGTCCTCGTGCACCTCTCACTCTTCCATGTGCAAGCGGCAGTTCAATACGTGAGGATTCAACATATACTACTATCAAAAAGATCAGGATAGTACCTATTAAAGGGACAATAGCATTTTCATATCCCATCTGAGGGGAGCCAAGAAACATCACCTGATATCCACCACCAACAATATCACTAAGGGTCCACTCGGTGGCAAGATAATATGTTCCCGGTATAACACCTCCTGGTGGGTTACTAGTGGTCCATGCGCCCCAACCACCGCCATGAATTGGAAGCCAACTAAAGAGACCTGTGAAAAGCTGTTGTGATACACCTGCAGCTATAAACAAGGAAATACCTGAGCCTATACCCCACTTGGATATTAGCTCATCCATGAAAAACACTAAAAACGCACCCATACAAAGTTGTAGAATAATTATTAGATTTGCGATATTACCATCGCCAACCATGTTTTGAAGACCTACACTGGGCGAGAGATATCCAAAAATTTGAGGTACAGCCTCAACTATAATCATTACAACAACGAGTACCTTTTGTGTGCCTTGATAAATGGCTTTATCATCTTTTTTCTGTAGATCAAGATTAATTATTTTTGCACCAACAAAAAGCTGAAGAATAATTGATGCAGTAACAATTGGTCCGATACCCAGGTGCATTATTGAACCAGAGGCACCGGCCATAATGAAACGGTATTGTTCAAAAAGATCCACTGTTTGTGATGCAAGACCATAAATCATAACATTTGTGAGAATAAAATAGAAAACTAGACAGATTAAAGTCCAGAAAATTTTCGTCCTAAAATTAACATGACCTTCTGGACGGGTTACAGCAGGCCACCTTTCAATGAGTGGTTTTAAAGCGTACAGTCTGCTTTTCTTTTCCTCTGCCATTGTTTTCAAACCTTAAACTAGTTTTATTTATTTCTGCTTGTCAGTGTTAGGTAATACTACCTCTCCACCTTTTTCTTCAATTTTGCTTATTGCATTTGCTGATGCTTTATTTACTTTAATCTTTAATTTAGACTCTACATTACCAGATCCTAGTAATTTGTCATAGCCTTCACTAGTTAAATCAATTGTTTTCTTATTTGGAAATCTCTCCTCAAGGACTCCAATGTTTATTGTACTATCTGTACTTGTAACACTTTGAGGTCTTTTAAATCCTTTTCTACCAAATCTATCTGGCATGTTTTTAATCATATGTAATCTTTTATGTTTACGAAGACCAGCATTTCCTCTTCCTCCACGTAATCCTGCACCACGACCTGCCTTTTTTCCTCTACCGCATGTCATGGATCCTCTGAATTTTTTGGTTTTAGTCTTACTCACTTTAATCACTTTCCGTCTTTTATATTCTTTTAAATTTTTAATGCAGGATAAGGTAACCTATTATTATATTTTCGGATAACTTTTAAAAGGTTTACTAAAGTAAAACAATGTATTAAACTCTTATATTTTACTCTTTTCACTATATAAAACAAATTTTTTTATCTCTTTTTGCCTAAAAGATATTTTTTACTTTTATCTAAATCAATAAACAAGTCAGCAACTTCAATGAGTTTATGTGATGTTGTTTTTTTGAATGCAATTACTTCTGTTCTGCAGCCTAGGCTTTTTGCATGTTCCAGTAGATCTGAGAAATCCCCGTCGCCACTAATTAATACAATAGTGTCTAGTTTTGGTGCCAAACGCATTACATCCATAGCAATACCTACATCCCAGTCTCCTTTTTTTGCGCCGCCATAGAATACTTGTAGTTTTTTTGATTTTATCTCAAATCCCATGTCTTCAAGTGCATCATAGAAGTTTTCCTCGTCTTTTTCATCTGCCTTTATAACATATGCAATTGCTCGTATGAGTTTACGATTTGCAACTGCCTCCCTTAGGATTATTTTATAGTTTACTTTAGATTTGTGTAGATTTTTTGCTGAATAATACATGTTTTGCACATCAACAAAAACACCTATTCTTTGGTTTTTTTGTCTTGATTTAATCATTTTTTCAACCTATTTAATAGCTTATGTGATAAAATAAAGGTATTTAACTCATTTGTTGGTATCTATTCTTAAAAGAGTTACATTGTAATGCATATTTTTTTTTGTATGAAAATCAAATGTATGCTTTATAGGAAAGTTGTATGTTTTTTTATGTGTTATTTTTGCATTTAATGACTTAATCATTTTTTCTATAAATGGTATGGTATCTGTTAGATGCAGGGTGTATACTATTTTTGATATCTCATATGCTTTTTCTATAAACTTTCTGTCTGCTTTTTTATTGCTTTTTTGTGCACCAAAAGGAGGATTCATAAAAATTGTGTCACAGACATCATCAACATTTTTTATGTCTTTTACAAAAAAATCAATATCAAAATTTTGTTTTTCAGCATATTTTTTTGCTTGATTTATAGCTTTTTTATCAATATCATAACCAGTTACTTTTTTTGCACCAGCTAAGTGTGTACCTACTGCAAAAATACCTGTTCCACAACCTAAATCAATTATTTTCTTGTCTTTTATATCATCAAAATGGGATGCTGTAAAGATTATATCTGCTACGATAGATGCAGCTGTAAGATATTGTTCAAGTTGAGGGGAGGGTTCTTTGAATCCTGGTGTTTTTTGAAGTATGATCTCAAGTTTTTTCTTTTTCATCTAAATTTCAAAATAGATGTTATACTAATTTAATCTTTTTTTACAGTAAATTTTATTTGCTATTCTTTGTTTTACAGCATTCTGTTTGGGCTGGTAGATCAGCTCGGAAGATCGCTTCCTTGGCATGGAAGAG
>CAZOBL010000002.1:15006-69708 GCA_964578185.1 uncultured Thermoplasmatales archaeon | reverse complement strand
GAGGGAGTGCCAGAGTTGACACTTAGTCCAGCAGTTACTCCAGTAGGTGTTGTTGCAACCCAATTGCCAGATAAAGAAACATCTTCTAGAGCGCCTAAATCAAAATCTATTGATACTGTTGAGGTTTCTTGATCATCTCTTTTTAGAAAAATTGTTTGCGGGTATGCATCCATTGAAAAAAGCATACCTGATGTTGTCAACTCAGCATCAGTTGTTCTATTGTATCCTTGCCATCGACCGGTGATTCTACATGTATATGTTCCGGTTGTCGCGTTATCACCGATTTCAAAATCCATACTGGTATCGTTGGATGCATTTACTGTTGTAGAATCAAAAGATACAGTTACCCCTGATGGTTCAGTTCCAATCCATGAGTAAGATAGGTTTACTTGTTCGTCTTCACTTCCTGAATATAATTTATTTATTGTTAATGTCAAGCTTTGAGTTTCGCCTTTCATTAACTGCATAGTATTAGAATTTAGGCTTAAAGAAAAATCAAAGGCATTGAGTTGGTGTGTCTCAGAGAACTGGCCTGGGTTTCCTGCGTTGTCCCATGCCCGTATTTTCCAATACGTTATACCTTCAACTGTTTGTTGTGAAGATGTACTAGAGGTGTTAGTTAAGGTTGGAGAGGAAAATAAGGAGTTATCATCTATCCATAATTCGTATTCTTTTATTCCCGATACTTGTGATGTGTTTGTTGTATTGTCATTTGCTGTATTCCAACTGAAAGTTATTTGATTATTTGCGGTATTATTGTTATCTGCGGGCAAGAGTAAAGAAGTTGCATTTGGACCTGTTGTATCTACAATAAAATTTCTTTTTGCTGATCTGTTTTGCCCATTTGAATTATTTGCAACTACCTGCCAATACCATATACCCTCAGATAGAGCTTTAGCTGATGGTGTAGTGTTACTTGTTGTAGAAGAATCAAAACTGTAATTAATCCACTCGTCACCATCTGTAAGATCTGATTCATCATCAACTAAAAGAGTATAGTTTTGTGCATTATCACTTGAATCCCAATCAAAAGTAGGAGTTGTATCCTGAATGTAACTATTATTTGCAGGTGTATTAAGCGTTGGTTGTGTTGGTATTGCAATTTCTTCTTCCCCAACAGTGAAAAATCCACCATCATTAGCATTCATAATGTTATTGTATTCTGTTTCTATCCAATTTGCAGATCGGGGAACAGTTGAAACACGAAACTCGTCCATTTTGGCATTGATGGGGTTAACATATCCATCTCCGATTGTGAAAACCTGATTTTGAATATTTGGATAAGACGCTGTGTAAGAGTCGCTGTTCAAAGAAGCTCCATTTTTATACCAAGAATATGTTTTTGCTGTATCGTCTCTTACGGCTGTAACCCATATCCATTCACCATTTGCCATCAAATTATTCGATGAATGTTGCCCATAAGGGCTGTTATCTCCGCCATTACTGCCAAAAAACCAACTTATTCTGCTGTTGGTTTCAATTGTCATGGTACCCCATCCACCATATGAATGATCGAAAGGATTCTGTCTTGACGGAGAAGAATAACTAGTTGCATATATCCAAAAAGAAATAGTTGTATCAGCAGTTAATAAAGGAGAACCTAAAGTTCCACAATTAATACCAGTACCTGATGAAAAATCAGTACAGTTACCAATTTTACCTGTTTCTCCGAAACTTAATCCAACTGATGGAGTCCCCCCAGTGTTACCGGTGCTATCAGAAACAGAATCAGCACCAGAAATACCTGATGGTTCATTAAGATGATAAACCATTGAATAACTAGACCATAAATCTGCAGCATTTTCCTGACTGCTGCAACTTGGATTGTTATAATACATGTAGAGTTCTGTATCGGACCCACTGGTTAGACTTGTTACATTTACCCACGCAAGTAGCTCCCCAGTGGCATTATTGAATTCGTCTATTTCATGATCAAGTTGATTTCCACTACTATCAGTAAATGCGATGTCATCTCCATCGTTTTGAGCGTCGTCCCTAAGATCAGTGTCAGTAATAGATATGAGAACTGGAAAATTAGTTTGATCGCTAACAACATAACTACTGTTTAATGTTATTATCTTACGAAAACCCCAATTTATATTCCACCATGGTGCTGGATCATACCAATTAATTATGCTAGAAGATTTTAATCCTGATTTTGAATAAGCAGTTAAAAATGTGTTATATTTTTTTGCTAGTGTATCATGAACTTTCCATGTTCCACTCCATTTTCCAAAAATATTTGATCCTTCATCTATATCTAGATTTATTAAATCGTAGCCTTTTTCGTGTTCAATTTTTGCTTGCACTGTATCTATACCATGTAAATCAAAAATTGTTGCTGAAAAATTCATTAAGTCGCCAGGTGTCACTTTAATTGGATTTGCTGAACTATCAAGAATGATCGGCTCTGATATACTAAATGATGATTCGGCTATTGATGCTGAAGCTATACTCGAAAAAAACAATATATTTAAAACTAATATATATATAAGAAATGCTATGATTACATTTAACCTTACACTTAGAGTTTTTGCATCCCGGATTCCCAAATCCCCTCGTGGTTTTTGTTAACAAAATAAATATAATTAGTATTTATAATGATTTCCTTTGAAAACCCTATTATTTATAAGCGCAGAATTTTTTAAAAATATATAATATCAAGGAAAATATGTAACGTCTTTTTATTTGTATGGTATTAAACACAGGAATTTTAAAGTTTTTTTACCGGTGTTTACAAATTGATGGTATTGCATTGATGGTACAAATAATACGTCACCTTCTTTGAATGCTTCTTCTTGTTCTTTTGTTTTTGTAACCCCCCTGCCTTCTAGGATAAATACTTCATGTTCCCATTCATGTTGATGAAGTGGTGTATATCCACCGGGTTTTACTTCAAAAAGCCTCATTGCAAAGTTTTCAGCACCATCTTTTTTACTTATAAGCCAGCGTAGTTTTACATCTTTTAATCCTTTTTCATCTGGTGTTTCTAACTCAACATCAGTATAATGAACATGTTTCATATATAATCCAACCTAGTTGTATATCTTCTTTACTTTTCTAAATTTTTTTTAACTTCATCCCACATTTTTTTTATTTTAATTGAAACCTCACAATCAGGTGAATATTCAACCACATTTCTACCATCTACCATTGCATCTGTAAAAACTTTGTCGTATTTGATTTTTCCAATAACAGGTATGTCTTGTTTAGTACAATATTGTTCAATTTTTTGAGTGTTTTCTTTATTTAAATCATATTTATTAATACATACCATTGCAGGTATCTGAAAGTGAATTGCTACTCCGAGTACTCTTTCAAGGTCATGCACTGCAGACATAGTAGGCTCAGTTACCGCTAACACCATATCTACACCTGTAATAGAAGAAATTACAGGACAGCCTATACCAGGGGGACCGTCTACAATAACATAGTCTTTGTTTGTATCCACAGCAATTTTATTTGCATTTTTACGAACTAAAGTTATAAGTTTACCCGATGCTTCCTCACCAGGGGTCAAACGAGCATGAACCATAGGTCCAAAACGTGTATCTGAAATATATAAAAAACCAGAATTGCGTTTCACCATAGATATTGCATCATGTGGGCATACAAGTTCACATACACCGCAGCCTTCACAGTTGCTTTTAATAATATTTATATTTTCATCAATTGCATCAAACTGACAATGTTTCACACATTCTCCACACCGCTTGCATTTGTCAGAATCTACAGATGCAATATCTAAACCATGAAAACCAATTGTTTTTTTAATATCTGGATGCAGAATCAGGTGAAGATTTGCAGCGTCTACATCACAATCTGCAAGAACTGAGTTTCGTGCAAGTGATGCAAAACAACCGGTTATACTAGTTTTACCTGTACCACCTTTACCGCTTATCAATGTTAACTCTTTGATTTATTTCACCTCCTTGGAAATCTTGTTGTATACCTCTAAAAATTTTTTACACCACACAGGCATCCTTTTTACAAAAGGAATACCTCTGGAATATAATTTTGCGATTTTTTCATCATATGGTATTTTTAAAATAATAGGGATATGTTCATTTGTGCAAAAAACTTCAACATCTTTGTATCCTGTTCCATCACGGTTTATAATAACACCCATTGGAATTTTTAAATCACGCAGTATTTCAACAGCGATTTTTAAATCGTTAAGACCAAAAGGAGTGGCCTCAGTGACAAGAATGCAGTAGTCAGTATCTATTACGGTTTCAACCATTGGACAGGAGTTACCTGCGGGTGCATCCAGAATGACATCCCGGTCAGATCTTATTTTTTTCTTAAGCGCTTTTATAACTGGTACTGCCTGGATTTCTGCAACATTTAAAACACCCTGATAAAAATCAATTTTACCAGATTTTCCTGATTCGATTTTTCCTAAGAAACGTGGTTTAAAACCCACGGCATCCTCAGGACACACAATTTGACATCCCCTGCATGAATGACAAAGCTCTGGGAACACTACAACATTTTCTTTTACAACAGCAAGAGCGTTATAGCGGCAGAATTCTGCACATCTACCACAAAAAGTGCATTTATTCTTATCGATTTCTGGTATGTCAGATGAAACATTTTCAACGTTGTCAATTTCTGCATTTAGAAAAATATTTGAATTGGGTTCTTCAACATCACAATCAAAAAACTGCGCTTTATCCAAGCACAGTGCAAGGTTTGTAGCAACCGTTGTTTTACCCGTGCCACCCTTTCCACTTGCAATAGATATAATCATTTATTCACCTTCAATATAAGTTTACCTACATTTGAGCCGATATCCTTGGCTACAAGCGGGCATTTTGCAACAAGTAAAAAAAACACACGACGATCTACATCACTTAAACCTTCATAGTTGCCCTGACCTTTAGATAGTACCATATCAGATTCATTAAATTCTTTTTTAAACTCATCTGATGCGTAATTCATTACAATACCCGGTGTTGAAATTGTCTGACCGTTGTCATAAGTTATTACATCTGCAATTTTGTCAATACCCGCATACTCTACATCATAAAGTAATGCATCATTTATAATCGGGTTTTGTTTTACAACATAGGTAATAGTTTTACCCCTTTTTTCTAGTTTTTCTAAGAGGAGTTTATCAAAAAAAATCTCCCCTGTGTTATCCGCTAAAAAAAGAACAGTTTCCGCATCTTTAAGAGTGTTTTTAAAAAGAGGGTAATCTCTATCATCAAAATCACGCTCAAGAGCATGCTCTATCATTTCATCAACATTAAAACGGTTCATTGTTCCAAAATCAATAACGTTTCCCACAATAGCAAGTTTAATAGCTGTTAAAAGCGGGTCATCTGACTCAGATACTTGTTTTTTTAGATGGTTAAAAATTTTTTTTATTTTCTCATTTGACTCATTTTTAACTTTTTTATAAGGATCATTATTGTTGGTAATATCTCTAATAATGCGATGAACTTCTCTGGAGAGTTCTGGTGGAGAGTCTTCAAAAGAAATGCTTTGAAGATGTTTCATAACCTCTTTTAAAACTTTTTCCTGAACACATGGATCATCTGAAGCCATACGTGCAGCTTCAAGAGACTGTTTTACAAAACAAGGTATGCAATCTAGATGTGTTTTCATATAAATCCCAAAAAAATAAAGAATTATTTTATGCTGGATTTCTCTAATGATGATGATGTTTTCCTTGACCACGAAAAGCATGCTGTTGACAGGCGTTGCCCTCATTTGCTTTCTGAAGTTTATCATTTTTAAAAGCATCAACTGCATCTTTGACTGTACCTGTTGCCCCTATATATACATCTATTCCAATTTGTTCAAAAAGACTGATAGCTCGGCGTCCAAGACCTTGACATACCATAGCGCATACCCCTTCTTTTTTCATAATCTCAGGTGGATCACCACTACCACCCATATGATGACTTGTATTTGGAACAACTTTAACATCATTTGACTCTAAATCAACAATAGTATATGTTGGGACGCGTCCAAAATGTGCACCAACTTTTTCCTCTAAACCTCTATCACCCTGCGAGGGTATACCAATTTTCATTTTTTTATCTACCTCCAGACATTCTACCCATACCATGATGACCCCCAACGGTAGGGTTTTCTGATTTTTTAAGTTCACCTTTTTTAAAACTTTCAACTGCATCCTTTACTGTTCCACTTGCACCAGTATACACGTCAATACCTGCAGCTTCAAGAGTTCTAAAAGCATTAGGACCCATATTACCAGTAATTGCAATACTACATCCTTTATCTGCAACATTTTGCGCTGCTTGAATTCCTGCTCCACCACTAGCCATAACACTTTCATTGTCAACTGATTCAAAATCCCAAGAATCTGGGTCAATAATCAAAAAATATTTACAACGACCAAAACGTGGATCTACCTCTGCATCTAAATTATCTCCTTTCGATGAAACACATATTTTCATAATAAAGCCAATCACCTTCACATATATATCATATATAAATCTTCGTCTTTTTTTTATTTACAAGGGTTATTTAATTTTTATCATGCTCTTGTCATCGGAGCGCCGCATTTAGGACATTTTTTCGAGTAACAAGGCTGACCAAGCTGATGTGGTTCACGATGACCGCAATTTGGACAGCGGCATTCACCACCTGGACCCGCAGCAGTTCCACCACCAAGTCCACGACCGCCGCTACGGTGGCCTTGCCCTCGGCCTCGGCCACGGCCTGCTACAGGACCGCTACCATCAGGACCAGTTCCATCTCCACCAGGCATAATTTATTTTTCACCTCCTAAAACTTCTTCAATATTTTTAACAATCCTGTTAAAAGAGTCAGCAGTATTTTTATCCTTGTTTTTTGCCATAAAACTATTTCCCGAGTCCCCTGTTTGTACAATTTCCGGGTCAAGAGGAATGCTTCCTAGATATGGTATCTTAAAATCCTCAGCTGCCTTTTTACCGCCACCTGTCTTAAAAATATCTACTTTTTTACCACAATTTGGACATGTAAAACCACTCATGTTTTCTACAACACCAAGTAAATTCATGTTTAGTTTCTTCACGAAATTAATACTTTTTCTTACACTTACTATTGCAACATCCTGAGGAGTTGTAACAACAATCGCGCCTGATATATCATCTATAAGTTGAGCGATACTAAGTGGTTCATCACCCGTTCCAGGGGGCAAATCGATTATTAAAAAATCCAGTTCACCCCAATCTACCTCTCCAAGTAGTTGACGTATAGCACCCATCTTCATAGGTCCACGCCAGATCACTGGAGAATCGCGATCTTCTAAGAGTAAACCCATAGACATTACTTTCAGATCGTTATGAGTTAAAACAGGTGATATACCATTTTTTGAAGGTCGTACTTTTTCATCTTCGATACCTACAATTTTGGGGATGCTTGGACCGTGTAGGTCACTGTCTAGTAAACCTACCTTGTAACCTTTAGCGGATAATGTTACCGCAAGATTTGCGGCAACAGTGCTTTTACCTACCCCGCCTTTTCCACTTAAAACCACTATTTTATGTTTAACTTTTTCTAGGTTTTTTTTAACATTTGGTTGTTTTTTCTGCTTTTGAATCATATAAATCACATCTTTTTTTGAAGTCTTAGCTTGGAATGCAGATATACATTATAAAAAATATGATAGAGAAAAATCTCCTTTTTTTATTCAGGAGATTTTTTTTCTTTATTTAGTTCCTGAAGACGGTCTTTCATAGATTTTAGTTCTTCTTCAAGGTTTTTGATCATATCCTCTAGATATTTTTTTTCTTCATCTCTAGTGGGTTGAGGATATGCTGGTCTGTAACTTGGTGCTGGTTCATGGTATGGCTCAGGGTAGTATCCTCTACGCCAAAAGCCTCGACCACGTCCAAAACCGCGTCCGAAGCCTCGGCCCCAGCCACGGCCGTATCCTCGTCCACCACGAGGGGCACCTTTAGTGTAACCTGGGCTATCGTAACCACTGCAATATCCTAGTGCTCGACCTGTTCTTGGACCAAATCCTTCAGGGCCTGTTCTATCTCCACCTGGCATATTTTTTTCACCTCATATATTTTTATTTCCTTTGGATATAATCCCCACCTTTGACATGGATCGTGTAACCATTTACTAGTGCTTCTGCAATTTTTTTACGTGCTTTGTGCAAATCCTTCCATAGTGTTTTCCTGGAAACACCCATCATGGCTGCTGCTTCTTCCTGCGTAAGTCCTTCTAGTTCTATTAACCGCAGAATTTCCAGTTCTTCTATTGTTAGAATTATTTGTTTCTGAGGGTTTTGACCATATTGTGGTTGAAAACGTTGTGGTTCAAAGGGTTGTTCTATCCATCTTCTACCACGTCTTCTTCCACGGCATCTTCCGCGTCTGCGACCATGTCCAGGCATGTAAATTACATCCTAATATATTACTCATATGAGACATATTATAAATAGTTTTCGCTAAATTTGGGGTACTGTCGCATTGTCGGCTGGTAAATTCTAATGTCGCATGCGACTGATACTCTTTAATGATAGGTTAAAAAATATTTTTTGAGCTTTACATTTTGATGGAAAAAACTACTTATTTTATGTGCATAGTTAAGTTAAATCAACACAAACCTGAGTATCTGCTCCTGGTGGAACTTTCTCAGTTTCAATAGTATCTTGATGTTCTACATTTCTAATACTATAAAATTGATAATAACCAGAACCATTTGGTGAAGTAAATTCCCAATTCCAACCATCAGAATCATCGAAATCAGTATCAAACAAAGTCCATTCAGACCAATAAGAATTATTTTCTGAATATCTGTAATATAAATCTAAAGATATAGTTCCTTCAGATGTTTCAGAATTACCCATTATTGTAAAGACTTCAGAATCAGGATTAGTCTCAAAATCACAGACCTGACTTGGACCATAAACAGGGGGCAGATCATCATCTGGTATCTTTGCAACCCACGCAACTTCTCTTCTTACCATCCACCAATTATAGGTTTCTTCATCTTCAACAGTTTCTTCTATTGGGGTCATATCTACCCATTTATAAAGACCCTTGGATAAGCAATTATCATTTGTATCTTCCATTTCTTTAATACGGCCACCCCACCAAACAGGATATTCAGGATGCAAAGCATTAAGAAAAATTCTTCCTTTATTCTCATTTGGATAGATCTCAGCTGTCATACAGGGTTTATTGGAGAAATTTATGTTTATTACTTCATTTGTTAGTTTCCAATCTCCAGCATTATAATATGCCCCCATTAAACCTTCACCATTTTTTATCGATTTAAATAGGCCTTTCATAAGACCTCTAATTCCACCGGTATAATCCCAAGCATGTATTTGTGTTGAAACATTTTCAGATAATTCCTCAACTGGATATCTTGCCATAATACTTAATGTTCTATCTGATTTTTTTGGTGTAACAAAAGCAGGTCCAGCAGCCCATAAAACACGGCATGTATCTTTTTGATAATCATCAAATAAAGGATGGGAAGTATTCAAACTAATATCCATCGGACAACCAACATGTAATAAGCAAATATCAAAATCTTCGACATCTTCAACTTCTACGTCGGGTTGATACATGCAATAAAAGTAGTTATAAGCTCCAACTCTAGAAGGAGAGAAACCTAAAAATTCTCCCATTAGAGGCATACTTGCACTATCATACCAAGTTTTAACAGCAGAAACATCTAAGCTACTTCTATCAATGTTTCTTTCGATTGGCGATTCTGGTTTTTTACCGTACTCGGTTATTAAATTTGTTGCACCACATGAACCTGTGTACCCTCCTCCATCTTTAATAAAATCCACTATATAATTTTTCCATCTTTTCACCCTTGGCAAAAAAGAAAATAACCCTTTAACTTGTGATTCATCTGCGCCTACACTACCAGGAACTAACAAAACATCATAATTATCAGTATTTAACTCACCATTCATTATGTCTTCATCATAGATTTCTGTTACTTTAAAAGTATAATTGTTATTTCCTACTTTCCAGGTATATCCATCTAGAACCCGCACGAATAAAAATTTCGCTGACATCTCAAGAATTTCTTCACCTAACATAGCTATTCTAATTTCTTTGAAATTGTTATCCTCTAATTTTTCTAGTTTATATTCGTTGTTTTCTACGTATGCTGAAACCATAACACTACTAAAGAATAAAAAAAATATGATCAATATAGCAAATATTTTCATTTTAATAACCTTATTTATTTTTATTTATAAAAAAATATTTATTTTAATAATACTTAAGTTTTTCTTTACAATTAAGGCACTATCGCATTGCCGGCTGATAAATTCCAATGTAGCATGCGACTGATAACTTTTCAAAGATTTTTGAAAAGGGAATATTCGTTTAGGAAGTTTATATAGATCTCAACTCAAAACTTCATATAAAAATACAGGGGTTGAATAAAAAGGAGGTATAAAGTTTTAACCAATGACCTAACTATAAAAGTAACCATCTATATTCAGTGATAAAATGATTTTAAAAAAATCGCCGAAAACATTTGAAACTTACAAATGTGACAAGCCAGAGAATACTATTAAAAGAATATCGGATGGTTTCAAGAGAATTGATCTAAATTTATTATATAAAGAAAACAAGATTGGTAAAGGTAAATCTGAATTATATACTGGTGAAAGCAAAATAAAAGAATTGAATTTTTCAACTTATGGAAAAGGTACAACTTCATTGTTATCAAAAGCATCAGCATTTGCAGAGATGGTTGAAAGATTTTCTGCGACTATGTTTTTCTTTCAAAATATTCCTATTCCTAAGGACTCCTATAGATATAGAAAGCTATTAGATGATCTCTTTGATAGGAAATTTCTAAAAAATTTTAAAAAAACTGAAGATGATGTGATAAATTTTGAAGATTTAAACTCTATATATTTTGGCGGAAATCTTTCAAGAGAAAAACACAAGATGTATCAAAAGTCTAATCTTTTAAATAAAAGCTTAGACTCTTTTTCATTGACTGATAAAAAATTCAAAAGTATTCCTCTTAGAGTTATTGAAACAATAAGTGGGTCTAATGGTCTTGCAGCAGGAAATACAATTGAAGAAGCTATTGCTCAAGCAACATGTGAGATATTTGAAAGATACGCTGTTGTAAAGGTTCTTCTTAAAAGAATGAAATGCTCTACGATTGATCAAAAGACAATTTCAAATGAGAAAATTCTTGATTATATTGAAATGTTTAAATCACTCAATATAGAAACCGTAATTAAGGATTTTACAATGGGAAATAATATACCAACAATTGGGTTAGTTTTTATTAATAACAACATTAAAGATAAAGATAATCCACTTAAGAAAAGGCAATATTACAAGAGAATTGAATGTGCATCTCATGTTAATCTGGAGGAAGCAATACTCAGATGTTTTACAGAGTACATGCAGACTTTAGATACAGGTGATGAGAAAGAACTTATGATGCGCAAGGAAACTGATTTGATATACAAATGTTGGACTGAGATAATTGGGAACAAATATTCTGGGAATATGGACCCATTCCGTTATCTTATTAGAAATTATGAATATTATAGTGATCTTGATTTTTTAGATAATGGAGAAATAATTTCCTATAATAATCTTAAGAGCATTTATAACAATGACTCATTAGATGATTGTAATGAACTAATTTCTGTATGTAAAAGAAATAATTGGGATATGCTTACAGTTGATTATACTCATAACATTATAGGTTTTCCAGTTGTTAGAGTCATTATTCCACCCATATCTAATGATTTTGACCCATTTATAAAAGGTTTTACAAAAGAGTCAAAGATCAGTGAAAGAGTAGATTATTTTTATGGAATTAAGGATTTTTATCTTTATGCTACAAATGACAAATGGATAAAAAATGAAAAAAAGATAAAAATATTGATAAATAATATCGAAGATTTTTTGTCAAAAGAACCCTCTTCTTATATCTTTACACTAATAAGAGAAAATTTCTTTAGACAAACTATTAATCTTTATGAAATTCTTGCTATTTTATATAACTCAATTAACAAAAATGAAAAGGCAAAGAAATATCTAAAAGTAATAAAACTACTAAAAGAAAGAAAGTGTATCTCTAAAGAAACTATGATATTAGATAACTGTAACGAAAAAAATCTTTTTAATTTTGATATTTCAAAAAATCCATTTAACCCAGAAGAACCAAATTTTGAAACTGATAAATATTATACAGATTTGATTAAAAAAATAAGTGACAGTTTTTTTAACTCTTAAAAACAATACTTAATATTTTATATTAAATGAAAATATAATAAAAAATTGAATATTTTTGTTTATTCTTCTTCCTCTTTGTTAATAGAGATAAGAGCCGCGCTGGGTAACGATCTGCCTACTGCCATGTTTAATTATCACCATCTTATAATTAAGTTTTGCTAATATATAAATGTTTTGTTATATTAGCAGAAATTTTTAAGTAGTGCAACTTTTCAAATTAATAATTAGTTGTCTTAACAAATAAATTAAGAAATGACTCAACATTATAGTATTGTTTTCAAATATATACAAGGTTATATAATTTCAAAATGAGGTAAAAAAATATTTATGAGATATAAATTAAAAAAACACCTGCACAGTTACTTACAAAATAAAGCAAGTTATGCTACATCGGCAACACCTGCAGCTCTTATGATACTTTTTAATTATTCAACATTCAATGAATTTTATAAATTCATAAAAAAATCACAATACTGGAGTGAAAAGCAAATAGAAGAATACCAATTTAAAAAATTAAATGAATTGTTGAATCATGCATATGAGAATGTTCCGTATTACAGAAAATTATTTAATTCTAAAGATTTGAAACCAGAAGACATCCATAGTTTGAAAGATTTGCAAAAAATACCGTTTCTCAATAAAGAAATCATAAGAAGAAATATTAAAGAATTAAAAGCAAAAAATTATCCCGAACATAAATTTAGTTATATGACAACAGGAGGATCAACAGGTATACCTCTTGGGATTTATGAAGAAAAAGCCATATCATTTATTAAAGAACTTGCTTTTTTCAAAATAATATTGAATCAAGTTAATTGTAATTTAACAAGCAAATCAATCATTATTAAAGAAGGTTTAATTTCCCAATCAGATAGGGGAAAAATTTGGGAAAAATCTTTATTTGGAAGGAATTTAACTTTATCATCTTTTAATTTAAGTGAAAAAAATTTACCAAAATATATCAAAATAATTAGAAAATTTAAACCCTCATATATTCTTTCATATCCATCTTCTATAATAATGATTGCACAACAGATAAAAAATAAAAATCTTAAAGGTTTTAAATCACTTAAATCAATATTATGTACTGGTGAAAATTTGTATGATTGGCAACATGAATTACTTGAAGATGTTTTTAATTGCAGAGTGATTTACATATATGGCCATACTGAACAAGTTGCTTTTGCATCAAGTTGTGGTTATAATAATTATTATCATTTTTTTCCGCAAAATGGAATTACCGAATTAGTTGATGGTTACGGAAAAGCAGTTGGAAAAGACGGAGGAATGGGAGAAATAGTTGGAACAGGCTTTAGGAATTTTCTTTTTCCTTTAATAAGATACAAAACGGGAGATGTTGGAATTTATAATTCTGAAAAGTGCCAATGCGGTAGGAATTACTTTATTTTAAAAAACATACAGGGAAGATCACAAGATTTCATTGTTACAAGTGACGATAGGATAATTCCTATTGCTGCAATTAATATTCATGCCAATATTTTAGAAAATGTAAAACAATTTCAATTTCATCAAGAGGATAAAAATAATTTATTTTTAAAAATAGTTAAAGGAGATTCATACAGCCAAAATGATAGTGACAAAATAAAAAGAAGAATAGAAGAAAAAATCGGCAAGGATACAAAATTAAGTATTGAGTTTGTAGAAAAAATTCCAAGGACTGAAAGAGGGAAACATCAGTACTTAATCCAAAAAATACCAATAAAGGAGAAGATATTGAAAAGGTGATTTTAAAAATATCACTTATAGTCAGTTAACTTTTAATTTATTTTTTAATTGATTGAATTGGTTATTGAAATATGCTTTAAATAAGAAATATTTTAAATCAAAAGAAGAGAGACCAGGTACTTTCATAACCGGTGTAAAAAAAGTATACTTGCTCCAATCCTCTGTAATAAAAAGGTTTTGTTCTTTTGCAATATTATACAGCTTTGTGCCAGGAAGTGGAGTTAAGAGTGTAAAATCTGTATAATCAAGGTTTAGATAATTTGAAAAATTTATTGTTTTATTGATCATCTCTTTTGTTTCGCCAGGAACTCCTATTATAAAATTACTATCTGTTCTTAAATCATATTTTTTAGCGTTTTTAACAGCAGTAATCGAGTCTTTTACAGTAAAACCTTTATTTAAAAAATCCAATGTTTGTTGTACACCAGATTCGATTCCAAATTCAACCCCGCAACATCTGGATTTATTGAATAAAGAAGCCATTTCCTTGTTAAACAATTCTACTCTAGTTATGCAGTTCCAAAAAATATCAATATCTTCCTTTTGGATTAATTCACAAATTTTTTTAGTTCTTTTTTTATCAATAGGAAACGTATCATCTGTAAAATTTATTATTTTTACATTGTACTCTTTTAAAAGGTTTATCTCTTCAATAATGCGCTCAGCGCTCTTTTTTCTTAATTTTTTTCCCCACAAGGCATTTGATGCGCAAAAAATACAATTATAAGGGCACCCTCTCGAGGTGGAAATATTACAATAATTATATGAAACTTTGGAGTTATTAGTTGGAGAAGTGACATATTTTCCAATATATTTTTTCATCGGTAATAAGTGATAAGCAGGAAGTGGTAGACTATCTAAATCTTCAATAAGCCCTCGTTCTCTATTCTCGATTATCTTTTCTTCATTTCTAAAGCTTATGCCTCTAACATCACAAAAACCATCTGGGCCTTTTTTTTCAAATGTATTAATGAGGTCAACGAAAGTAAGTTCACCTTCTCCTCTAACAACAACATCAATATACTTACACTCACTTAATGTCTCACGAGGTAAAATAGAAGGGTGAGGCCCTCCGATAACCGTTAAACAATTTGGGTTAAATCGCTTAACTAATGAAAAGATAGAATAGACGTAATAGATTTGTACAGTTGAAGAACTAATGCCTACAATATCTGGTTTAAAATTCTTAAATTCTTTTTCAATATCTTCTATTTTACCATTGATTGCCAAACAATCAATGATTCTAACATTATGGCCCTCTAGTTCTAAACATGAAGCAAGATGAGTTATGCCCAAAGGCGGATGTATCTGAATTCGCCTTCTAGAAAGATAAGGCTGGATAAGTAAAATTTTCATTTTTAACTAATACTATAAAAATTTGATTGAAATAATTTATTACTTAATTCAGTGAATTTTTAAATATTCCTGATTTGCTTTTTTAATCGACTTAAAAAAATTAGGGAAATCAGACTCATTAAAATAATTTATTGCTTTTTCTTGACATTCCAAACCTTCATTAAATAACAATCTATTATCATTATCGCATCGGCCAACATTTTTTGTAAAAAACTTCCAATTATCGCTACATATGTTTATAATTTCATCCAACACATGATTAGGGATTTTCATCTTTTTTTCTATAAATCCTCTAGATAAAGTAGAACCAACCTGCTTTGTATCCGGTATTTTGTATTCCATAAGTTCATTAGGTGGCTTACCTAAAAAAATCTCTTCATGGTCAATCCAAAACCATGGATGCATACCGCCATAAAAACTAAACGGCCCTCCGGAGATATTCTCTTCATCTGGAGTTATAATTCTAAGTGCAATATTGTTTTTAGACGGATGAGGCATAACACCAGATTGCGTTCTAACCCAACCGTGATCGGGACAATAAAATTCAACAGCATAATGCTGTGAATCTAATAAAAATTCTTTTCCCATATATGTTGGTGTGCAAATAACAACTCTAGCTGGTATTCCTTTGTTTCGCAATAAAGCCGCAATCAGGTTTGCTCTTCCGGCACAAAGACCGCCAAACAGAAGAGTGGAAAGAGCATCTTCTATATACCACCAATGTTTATCCGGCATGAAATATTTATTTAGAAATGGATTAAAAACCATCCTCATTTTTATGCCAATAGTAATAAGACCATGATATGCATTCCAAAAAGCTACTTTTTTTGCATACCATAAAATATCTTTATTGATGCCTTTCAATATATTTGACATAAATTTAACTAAAAAATTATTGCTTTGTATCGACTCTGTTGAAACAAGCCATTTTTTAGTTTCTTCAGGGAAAAAATTATTTTTGGAAAATGATTTCTTGGAAGGTAAATTTTTATGCATTTTATTAATATTTAGTACCCAGTACTGAATCCTTATCTTTATTTGTTCGTTTTTTTCCATAGGAGGTAAAACAAACTTAATTAATTGATTTTTACTTTTTTTATCAATAAGTATTATATATGATAAAAAATCACCTTGTATTCTTAAATAAATGGGAATTTGATCCCCATAATTTAATGGAGATACATATTTAAAAGATGAATTAGACACGGCGCTATTTGCCTTTAAAAATATTAAACTTTCTCCTTTCAGCAAGTATATAATATTTTCACTCATTTATTTATCAGTAATTAAAATAAGATTCAATCTTTAATAGGTATCTATTTGTAAAAAAAGTATTATATTACAACATTCAACACTAAGAAGACATTGAAGATATCATTGATTATAAACCAGAAGTATTAATTGTTGGAACCAAAGTCTATGGCGTAATGAAAATACCCAGTGAAACAAAAAAAATATATTCAAAAAAGAGATCAAGTTAATAAAAAAATAAAACAAAAAAAGCCACAAAAAAAATATAATGAGTTAAAAGAAAAAGATGGAAAAGTAATAGCTACTTTTCATCTGACTTGTTAAATTTTTATAAATCTGAGAGGAAATCAGATATTATTTTTTCAGCTTCATCTAAACTTTGATATTCCATTAAATTGAAATGAGGTATTTCTTCTTTTGATATACCTCTAATCATAGTTGATAGTTTATTAGGCCAATAATCTTTTTCATACAAACAAAGAACGGGTATCGTTTTAAGACCCATACGAGGACGTAGATATGCATGAGCGATTTCTATACCAGTACCAAGACTTGGAATTGAAACCTCAAAAATTGCTGCTGATATATCACTTTCAACCGCCTCTACCATTTTATTTCTGACATATATTCTTCTTTGAAGGCCGTCTTTAGGCATTTTACCAATAGATTCTTCGAGTTTACTGATGGCCTCTTTATAGTCCTTACCAGTAGTATGCTCAGTACATATTTCTAAACCATTTTTTTTTATACAATTTATCAAGGACTGATGTATCTCGGATCTTTCACCACGTTTTTTAGCCCCTTGGATGGAGCCGCCGTAAAATACTTTCATAAAAAAACTAAAAAAATTAATACATAAAAAGATTTACTGTAGAACTAAAAAAAGAGTAAGACTAAACTTAACATACAATAAAACATTACACTCGAACAATTATGAAAATTATCTCATGGAATGTAAACGGAATAAGAGCAGCTGATCGTAAAGGGCTTTTTGATTGGTTTAAAAAAGAAAAACCTGATGTTTTATGTTTACAGGAAATAAAGGCGAAACCGGAGCAAATCCCACCTCATCTAAAAAATACTCCAGGATACCATGTTTATATAAATTCAGCAGAAAGAAAAGGATACAGCGGTGTTACAACCTACACAAGGTTTAAACCAAATGATATAAAACATGGTTTTGGAATAGAAAAATTTGACCGTGAAGGTAGAACACTTATTACAGAGTTTGATGATTTTGTTTTATTCAACATATATTATCCTAATGGTAAAAAAAACCAGGAGCGGCTTGATTACAAACTTGATTTCTATGATACTTTCCTAGCATATGCAGATAACCTGAAGGTAAAAGGGAAAAATATTGTGGTATGTGGAGATTTTAACACAGCACACAAAGAAATAGACTTGGAACACCCAAAGGCAAATGAAAACATATCAGGTTTTTTACCTGTAGAACGTGCATGGATTGATACATTTATAGACCATGGATATGTAGATACTTTTAGACATTTCAATAAAGAATCAAAACAATATACATGGTGGAGTATGAGAACACGAGCTCGTGAGCGTAATGTTGGATGGAGGCTTGATTATTTTTTTGTAAATAAAGAATTCCTGCCAAAAGTTAAAAATGCATTTATATTGCAGGATGTAACAGGATCGGATCATTGTCCTGTTGGAATAAAAATTGAGGTATAGAGGATATGAAAGATTCACTTGATTTTATTTATAAGCGACAAAAGGAACTATCAATTCTAGGTGGAATAGGATCACTTATTGGCTGGGATCAGATGACATATATGCCAAAGATGGGGGCACAAGAAAAATCTGAGCAGTCTGCTCTTATTTCAAAAATTTCACATAAAAAAGTAACATCAGAGCAGTTCTGGGATCATATTAAAAAATTAGAAAAAGAATCAAATTTTAAAAATTTATCAGAAAATGATAAAAACGTCGTAAAAAGACTTTATAAAGACGTGGAAAAAGCAAGATGTGTTCCACCAGATTTTGTAGAAAAACTATCAAAAACAACAACACTTGCTTACCAAGAATGGGAGAGAGCAAGAGAGAAAAAAGATTATAAAATCTTTTCACCTTATCTTGAAAAAATTGTAGATTTAGAAAAAGAATACTGCACTTTTTTTAATATTCCTGGGCCAAAATACAATACTCTTCTCGATGACTATGAAGAAGGGATGACAGTTGATAAACTTAGAAAAGAATTTAGTTTTCTAAAACCTGAACTAATAGAAATTCTTGAAAAAATTAAAAATACAGAATTTTTTAAAAATCAAAAAAAATTTAATGGCGTTATAAGCCCTGAAAAACAAAAGAAGATTTGTAAAATAATTTTGAAAAAAATGAAATTACCAGAGCATTCAACCCGTCTTGATGAGTCAACCCATCCATTTACAACTAGTATGGGAAATTATGATGTGAGGATTACCACTAGTTTTAACAGGCAAGGTCCTTTCTTCTCGTTTTTTTCAACAATTCATGAAGCAGGCCATGCTTTATATGAACTGGGTATGCCAAAGGGCGATTACAAGGATACTGTAATCTCAGATTCCCCCTCATTAGGAATTCATGAATCTCAATCCCGTTTTTGGGAGAATATGATAGGGCGAAATATGTCTTTTTGGAAAAACTTTTTTCCTGAGTTTAAAAAGATTGCTCCTAAGGAATTCAAAGATATAGATTTATTTTCGTGGTATAAAATTGTAAATCTTGTTGAGCCTTCTTTGATAAGAGTTGAGGCAGATGAGCTTACTTATTGTTTGCATGTTATACTTAGATTTGAGATCGAAACAGATTTAATGGAGGGGAAAATTGAGGTGTCGGATCTTACGGAAGTTTGGAATGAAAAGATGGATGATATGCTTGGTATATATCCTTCAAATGATGTAGAGGGTGTACTACAGGATATGCATTGGAGCGGGGGGAACTTTGGTTACTTTCCTACTTATGCAATTGGAACTATATATTCTGCTCAGATATTCAATCAAATTTCTAAAGAATTTGAGAATCTTAATTCTGATATAGAAAACGGTGAATTTAAAAATATACTAAATTGGCTTAGAAAAAATATTCACAATCATGGTAGAGTTATGATGGCGGAGGACATAATAAGAAACTGTTGTAGTGAAGGTTTGAATTCAAAGGTTTTTGTGGATTATTTGAAAGATAAATATTTTAATATTTATCATTGAGGAAGGTTTTTCAAGTAGTTTCTTTCATTTTTAACAAAAATTTTTATATATATGTTCTTATAATATATTGGGCAGTCCATAATGATTCATAAAAAATTTACGATAATATTCATAGTAAGTTTATTTTTATTTACGATTTTTACACCTATAAAAGCAGATAAATACACCGAGAAATTTGAAGGGGTTGGATTTTTCAGGTTAAATCATAATCCAATATACATAGAAGGGGATAATGATTTTATCAAAGAAAATGGAGTAGTTTCAGGGAACGGAACACAAGAAAACCCTTTTATAATTTCTAATTGGAATATACGTATATCGCTAAAAGATAATCTTTTTGGAAATGATGCGATTTCAATCAAAAACACAAAATCATATTTTATTATCGAAAACTGTTATATTCATTTTATAGATGGTAAATTTGCATTTTTAATATCAAAAACCAAACTATTTTCTGGATGCGTCGCAATTAACCTTTTTAATGTGTCGAATGGAAAAATAAAAAATTGTTATATCTCAGGTATGAAAGGTGCGATCACTATAGAAAATAATTCTCATAATAACTTGGTTTTAAACTGTAACTGTTGGAGGAATTTTCACGGTATTGGAATTAATCGTGGTTCTACTAATAATACAATAGAGAGTTGTTATAATCGCAACTATAGGTGTGGTATATGTTTGTGGGATAACACATCTAATAACTTGATTTCTAACTGTAATTGTAAAAAAACAGGAATAAATATTTTTAAATCATCAAATAACACGGTGAAACATTGTAAAGTGTCATTCTGCTTAAGTTACCCCGCCATGAATGTATTTAATAATTCAGATTATAACATAATTGAGAGTTGTAATTTTTACCACAGCTTAATAGGATTGAAAATATTCGATGGTTCCAACGGTAATGTTATCTATAAAAACAACTTTGTTAGAAATAAAAAACATGGATTTGATGAAGATACCAATCAATGGGATAATGGTTCTTATGGCAACTATTGGAGCGATTTTGAAGATGTTGATGAAAACAAAGATGGCATTTGGGATCATCAAAGACAAATATCTGGCGGCTGTAGCATAGATAGATATCCATTAGTAAATCCTACTTATTGATTTTATGCACAATAAAAAAAGAAATGAAAAATTTGATAAAAAAATATTTAATTTTTTACCCAGATAAACTACTAGTACTTACAAGAGTTTTTGTATCAACTACGCCTTTGAGTGACCTGATGCGTTTTATTACAACGGAGCCGATCTCGTCAATATTTCCACTTTCAATTTTTACTAAAATATCATATTCTCCAAAAAGTGGGTGAACCTCTATAACACTGGGCATATTTTTTAAAGCCTCGTATACGGTTTTTTCATGTAACGGGCTTATTGTTATTAGTGCAAATCCAGTTGCCATGATATGTGGAATATAATTATGAGTCTTATATTTTTGGTATAAATCAAGATTTTCTATAGGTTATTAAAAAGGTTTTTATCTTAATTGAGTAAAGAATAAATATGTGTAATGTATTATGTTAACAATTGTCAGGAGGTATTTTTTGGTAAAAGAAGAAAAAAGATCGAGTATAACAAGTGTTGCAGAAAAAGAAATAAATTTACTAAGCAGACATGTAGAAGTTTTAAAAACTGTACAAGACCAGGGACCTATAGGTATAATCCGACTTTCAAAAATGACCGGACAGCCACAACATATGATAAGATACTCCCTTAGAACACTTGAAAAGGATGGAATAATAGAGCCTTCACCTAATGGAGCAATGGTTACTGATAAAGTTCATGATACACTCGGCACATTAGAATCAACTTTGGATGATTTAACAACAACAATGAAAGATTTGAAAAAAAAGCTAAAATAAAATAACTATTTGAGAATAATCAGTTATTAATAGTGTGATACAAAAATTAAAATAACTTTTATAAACAATTAAAAACATAATAAGAATACAGTCTAATCAAAAAAACCAAAAAATAAGTGATAAAAAATGTTGAAACAAAAAGCAATAATTCTATCTTTAATGTTAACAGCAGTATTAGTATTGGCAGGTAGTGTATCGGCTGAAGATGAGCAGACAATAATTGATGCTGAAGATGATGTAATTGTATTTGATGAAAACAGCGATATGGATTTTAATGAAATTGATATTATTTTAGGTGGTGATAATCTACCAACAACAGATGATCATCCGGATATTGATATCACTCAAGTAAGTTATTCTAAAGAACTGGGTGGTACAACAGCTACAGTTCAAATGAATATAAATTCAGATGGGAGCATATCTGATTCTTTAACGACAATGTATCAGATTTCTATTACAACTTCTGACGATATTTACGATATTTCTTATTGGGATGGCAATTGTACTCTAAATGGAGAGGATATAACACATACAAATACAGGTTCTTCTCTAACTGCAAATTTTGATTTAGGATCCTCTGATGAAAATTATGTATATACAATGGCAATGGCTTCAACATATAGTCTTACCAGTTCTTCAATATATATTGATATTGCAACAGACACAGAAGTGGTAGATGTTTCAATTAGTGGCCCTTCAAGTGGTGAAACAGATGAAAATCTAACATTTACTGGTTCAGTACAGCAAGGTAGTGCATCTGATTATAACTGGGAATGGAGTTTCGGAGATGAAGATGGTGGTACACGTAGTGGTCAAAATCCAACTTATTCATATGATTCAGCAGGAGATTATGAGATTGAATTACTAGTATATGATGACAATAACACAAAACTTGGCGTGGCATATTATGATGTTTCAATAACTGAATCGGACAGCAATGGCGGTAGTGATAACGGTGAGAATGGTGATGACACGCCACCTGGAAACGGCGATCCAAATGACAAAGATGATGAAGCAGATTCAGAAGGTTTACTAATGTTTATTGGACTTGTTGCAGTAATAATCATCGCCGGGGTAGCAGTACTAGTATACATCATGAAAAAATAAATCTCTTTTTTTCTTTCATTATATTCTATCTTTTTAGTTATATTTTTATTTGAAAACATTATCACTAATATTTAGAGGATAGATTAAATGGCAAAAAAAGACAAAAAAGAAAGTAAACATGCATATAATAAAGAATCTGCTTGGAAAAAATTTTCAGATAAACAAATTAAAGATTCGTTCAAATTTTGTGAAAATTATATAAAATTTTTAGAAGAATCAAAAACAGAAAGAGAGTCCATTGAATATATTAAAAAACAAGCAAAAAAGAAGAATAAAAAAATTATTTTAAATAGAGAATCAGAAGCAGCAATTATTCAACCTGGGAAAAAACCAGTAAAAGAAGGATTGAAAATTGTAATCGCACATGTCGACTCACCTCGTTTAGATATCAAACAAATACCTTTGTTTGAAGATTCGGATAGCAATATTGCACTTTTTGAAACACATTATTATGGCGGAATAAAAAAATTCCAATGGCTTACAATTCCCTTATCCTTGCATGGAGTGATCTTAACAAAGAACGGGAAAAAGATTAGTTTTAAAATAGGGGAAAAAGAAAAGGATCCGGTATTTTGCGTACCAGATCTTCTGCCTCATCTTTCACACGAAGTACAGGATACAAAAAAAGTTTCAGATGCTATAAAAGGTGAGAATCTAGATATTATGATTGGTAGTAAACCAATAAAAGGAGGGGAAATTAAAGAAAAAATTAAAGCCAATATACTTGAGAAATTAAACAAGGACTATGGATTAATTGAAGAAGATTTTATATCGGCAGAACTGCAAGCTGTGCCTGCATGTAAACCACGAGAGGTTGGTTTTGATAAATCAATGATTGGTGGATACGGCCAAGATGACAGAGTATGTGCATATACCTCAATGAAAGCTATTTTAGATACTTCCGAAACAATACATACGTCAATTGCATTATTTGTTGATAAAGAAGAAATTGGAAGCGAAGGAAATCAGTCGGCACAAGTTACAACTTTTTTAAGATCAGTTATCAAACAATTAGACCCCAAGGTAGATGTTGATGAAGTTATGCTAAAATCAAAAGTAATATCTGCAGATGTGAATGCAGCAGTAACACCAAATTACACAGAAGTATTTGAACTGAAAAACGCATCTGCACTAGGATATGGCATTGTAATGACTAAATTCACAGGCCATGGAGGCAAATATAGTGCAAATGATGCAACAGCAGAATATGTATATGAAATAAGAACGATGCTTAACAAAAACAAAATCCCATGGCAGACTGGAGAACTTGGAAAAGTAGATAAAGGTGGTGGAGGGACCATAGCTAAATATTTCTCAAGACTTGGGATGGAAGTAATTGATATGGGTCCTGCAGTTATGAGTATGCATGCACCATTTGAAATTACAAGCAAAGTAGATATTTACTCAACATATCTGGCATACAAAGCCTTTATGGAAAGTTAATGTCTAAGAAAGCTCTCCAACCTTTTTAATGTCCCTTCTTTATCATTAATTGAGTTGCAATAAGAGGGATCGCATTTTTTATCTACTTTACCAACCACCGGTAAACCAGCAAGCCGCATCATAGGACGAGTAGATTTCTTACCATGCTTCCAACGATAATACAGCCAATGAGAAAAGAAAAACACTGGCCCGACATATTTTTGCATATCTGGAGCCCAAAAATCTATATTATTACGCCAACAACGAGATAAAACCTCCCATTGAAGTTCATTTAAGCTGTCAAGATTTGCACGTCTAGAGTTGCTTAAAACTGCTTCTTTAAGCGGAATGAAAAGCACAGGTGTATAAAACATCTTAGAATTATGAGCGCGTAAATCATCAATCAACTCTAATGTAGCTAAAACATCCTCTTCACGTTCATCAGGTTGACCAGTCATAATTGTACAAAGAGGATACCAGTCATGGTCATTAAGTTGACCAATTGCCTCTACAACAATCTCAGGCCATCTGTCAACATTAAAAGGAAGAGCTTTACCTCTCATATATTTCTTCATGAGTCGGACGCTGCCGGTTTCAATACCCATTTCAACAGATATGAAAGGTTTTTTATACATATAACTAGTCTTTGGCGTCCACTTGGTTTTCTCAATTAAAATGGGTGTAAGCTCATCTAAAAGTTTTTTATCATATAAGATTGGTGCAAAACTACCATGGGAAAGAAGGATGTATTCAACACCAGGGAAGTTTGCGATATTTTTATAGAGTTTTACTACCTCTTCTCTATTTGGGATGAAGTTTTCCTTACATTTATACAAGAAAATATCTTCTGTAACCGTAAAAATAGTATCTCCGCCTTCTCTAATATTCACTTCCACTTCTTTCATAATGTGATCGATTGGAAAACTATATCTTGAACGCATGGTAGGACTGCAAAAAGCACAACCCCTCCCGCATCCTCGCATAATTTCAACCATGCCGTAACATGCAGCATGTTTTATAACTGGAACTTTGCTACGATCCGGGCGCTTAGCTTGATAAATAGAAGGGATTTTCTCCTCATTCATCAACTTTCTAAAAACTTTAACGATATCTTCTTCCCCTTCACCCTGAAAGATGTAATCAATTCCAAGACTTTTTTGCATACCAGCTTCAGAAATTTGCCAGGCACCTTGACCACCAACTATAACCTTTGGTTTATATTTTTTAACAGAAGGATGTGTAACTAGTTTTATAAATTCTGAAGAATTAAGAGCCTCACCACCAAAACCAATCAAACTATTATATGTAGTAGAAACATAAGCAAGACCCATAGGATCCATAGTTGAAATACCTAAAACTTTTGTATTTTTTCCAATGAAATTATGAAGTTGATTATAATGAGTGCATACTACGTTTTCTCTGCCATATTCATCTACTAAAATAGACTCGACCTTTCGAAGACCATAAATTGTACGCTTAGCAGAACTGTCACTATTAACCGGAATGTTATCTAAATAATCTTTTAGTGCATAACCAGAGAATTTTTTAGGGAATGTACAGATAAATGCAGAAAACGGATTGTTATCAAATTCATTTGCCTCAGCCTGTGAAGCAGCAAGAACAATTGGATAACCATCAACTTTAGCTTTCAAACTTAAAAACACTCCTCAAAATTATGTCGTCAATATTTTCTTAAATAAGGGATCTTTAATCGTTTTTTCAATTTCGAATAAAAGATCTCTCCAGGACATAGTATCATTAGACCATTTTATCATATCTTTTTTATGCAATGAAAGGAGTTTTAGAAAACTCTGCCAATTATAACCTTCTTTTTTCAAAGGTCTAGACCATTCGCTTTCTTTCCAAAGATAACTTGGAAGTTTATTTCCAAACCAAACTGTTAATGAATCAATTTTCGAACCTATGCCTTTAATCTGTTTGGTTAATTGTTTTTTTAGAGCTTTTGGCTCAGGTGGTAAAGTCAAATTCATAAATTATACCCCATGTACATAGTACTTAGTATTTCACACGATGTATGGACAACCCCTTTATATTCTTTTATAAAAAAAATAAAAATATGAATAACACATAATGCATGCCAATAATAAAAAAAATTTATTAAAATGATCAAATGACTGGAAAACAAAATAATTCTAAAAATAAAAATCCAATAAATTTCATCTCAAAATGGAGAAGCTTACCAACATATGAGATGATAAGTTATGCATTAATGTATGCTAGTATACCTTTACTAGCATATGGTATAAAACCTTATAACGCTGATATAATTAAAATTGTTATTTTTACAATATTATCTCTTTACTCTGGGTATTTTGCAGCATTAATATGGAATGATATCACAGATGCAGATATAGACAGTATTGCCCATCCAGATAGGCCAATTCCTTCAGGTCGTATTAGCAAAAATAAATTTTTTGGAATTGCCTTAATATTTTCCGCTACAACTTTTATTTTTGCATACCTTGTAAGTACACTATGTTTAATTGTGACAGGTTTTGCTGCCTTATTTGTAACATTTCACGATAAATATCTCAAAAAAAGAGTTAAAATTCCAGCATATTCAGAGATATTCACACCCATACAATGGATAGTCGTAGCTATTTTTGGATATTTTGCAATTTGGACTGCCCTACCTCAACATAACTCTATTGTACTATCTGTTTCATTTTTAGGAGATATTCAAACAAAATTACCTGAGGTACATAATCTACTGATCTTAATCCTTTTTACTTATTTTGCTGACAATGCTCATGATATTGCAGAAGGAATAGTTGACATGAAAGGGGATGAGATACATGGTGTGAAAACATATGCGACATCATTTGGAGAGAGAAAAGCCTCGATCTTCTCATTTATCTGGTTTTTAATGTCAGGATTTTTTGCAGTTTTACTCTATATTAAAACAATACTTTCACCTTTATTTTTAATATTGTTTACAATTAATTGGTTAATAATAATGAGATATTCTTATAAATTGTTAAAGACCAAGGGCAATAAAAAAGATATTGCTGCCACAGTTGGTCGAAGAGGATTTGACTATTTTCTAATATCTTTTAACATAATATTTTTTGATATATTAATACAATTAATTTTTGAAAATATAGCTTTTTGATCAGTAAAATGAAAAATTATTTATATTTAATTTTTTCATATTAAACTTAAATCGAGGTAGAGGGTTAAAGTACATAGATCCTTTAAGTTTCTTCTTTAAATAATGGGAATTTAAAATCCAACTAACGCCAACACCTTTAGGTGGTTTAATAAAATCAAGAGTTAAGGAATTATGACCAAGTTTAGAGGGTTGACGTAAAGGCATCATTTTGCAGTCGCCTTTAAGTTCAATTTTTTTTTCTGAATCCTGATAATATCCTTTCATTAGACCAGGCATCTCAGACAAGATAAATGCTTTATAAAAACCATTATTATCGAAGGGGTCAATATATTCATAGTTTTTCGTGTTTAATACAAATCTTAAAAAAAATTTTTTATCTTCCAAGGTTGCTTTAAGTTCTAAATCACTGGGAAAATAGATATCATACTCTTTAACGTATACAAAATCGTTATATTTAAAACATATATTTGAAAAATCCCAATATTTTTTTCCATCTGGAGTTACAGATAGTACTCCAAAGGCAGGTCCTTCATTAACCCAGAATAAAACATTACCATAAAAAAAACTCCAATCGTTATCTGTAATACCCCAAACCCAATCATAACCAAAAATATTATTTTCAGTTGTAAAAGATATTCTCCTTGGAATTTTAGGTTTATGATTATGAATCCACCATTTAATCAAATCAATATATGTAGAAAATGTTCCTTTTGAACCAGAAGTCTTTACTAGAGGATTTTTGTAAGACCAATCACCCCAAATATGCTCCAGATATCCTTTACCTTGAATTTTAAAATTTTTTCCATTATGAATAAAATTGCCTTTTAGATTGCAATTTGGTATAAAACCATATTTATAATAATTCCAACCAAAAGGTAGACAGCCATCACTAATATCCTGTGCTATCCAGTGAGGTAAAGCTTTGCAATCGTAATTAAAATCTATAACAAAATCATTTTTAGTATCTTCAACATGAATATTATAATATGGATATAAGCCTTTAATAAAGGATTTTTTATATCTGACATCCAACTTGTTTTTTTGTGTTTTTAGATTATCTATATCATCATCAATATCTGCACGTAAAACACAATTGTCAGATTCTATATCGATTAAAGCATACTGAAAAAAACAACCTGGTTTCTCAGTATTATAAGATGCGATAATCAAAAAATTATATTTTTTATTTTCCCCAATGGTTTTAAAAATAGTTTCAACTGTCCACCATTCTCGCATAACAGGATAATGATCACCTTCATCTTCTGGAGTCCAAGGATTGCTATTATAAGTTTCTTTTTTCATCTCTTAAGAATATGAAATAATTTAATTAATACTTAAATGTAATACAGGAATATAGATAAAATAAAAAAATCCTTAAAATATTTGTAAATGGGAAAAAGTGAACTTTAGATGATTGATAAAAAAGAAAGATACGTTCAAAAACCACTAAACATTTTTAGTCGAAAATTTGATATTAATCGTCTGAAAAAATTAATTGATTTTTTATTTAAAATATTTGAAAACATTGCATTAAAATTTGACAAGATTTTACAATATTACATAAAATTCTATGACGATATGATACCCGAAGAAATAAATTTAGGTGAAATATCTTCAAAAAGCAAAGTTTTACACATCGGATGTGGACCTATTCCTTCAACATCTATTTTAATTGCTCAAAAAACAAAAGCTGAAATCACTGGCATAGACAAAAATGATGTTTTTGTTAAAAGAGCGGAAAAATGTTTAAAAAAAATTGGGGATGTTAAAAATATAAAAATTTTTTGTGCAGATGCATTAGATTTTGAAAAAAAAGGATATGATGTAATTTTATTATCACATGGATTGGAACCTCAAAAACAAGTATTGGAAGGAATTCATGAGTCGATTAACAATAATTGTATTGTAATTTTCAGAACTTTTTCTGATAGAAATGGATCGTTAAAACAAGAGGATGTTTTTTTAAAAGAATTATTCGAAATTAAAGGGATAATTTATCACAAGAACCACGGTAGATTAATCTCTGTAGGGCTTGTAAAAAAATGAGTTTGTTTTATGTTTTTTTAAATTCAAAATTTATATGAGGCAGGGGATCAAGCTTAAATCCTAGTTTAATCTTTTTTTCTAAAAAATGTGAATTAAGTTCACAGTTCAAACCAATTCCTTTAGGTGGTTTTAAAAAATCTATAGTAAAATAGTTGTGGCCTTTATAGGATATTTGTCTTTGTGGTTCCATTTTACAGCTGCCAGTCAATAAAAATTCGTCTTTGTCATTAGAATATGTACCTTTCACCTGGCCGGGTATTTCACATATAACAAAAGCAAGCCATTTTTTTTCTTTTAGATGTGAGACATATTCATATATTTTTGATGTGCTTTTAAATGTAAGATTTAGTTTTTCATTTTTTTCAGTATCTTTGGCTTCTATTTCAAATTCTGTTGGATAATAAAAATCAAAATTTTCCGAGTGTTTAATATTTTTATATTTGTATTTGACGTTGCAAAATTCTTTGTATTTTTTTCCATCTTTTGTTAAAACTAATGTTCCGAAAATTGGTCCTTCTGATAGCCAGAAAAGTATGTTTCCAAAAAATATGCTCCAACCATTATCTAAAATAGCCCAAATCCAGTCATATCCAAGAGGATTGTTTTCAGAAAAAATTCTAATTTTATTTGGTATTTTGGGTTTATGATTATGTATCCACCAACCTATTAGTTTTGAATATATTGATAGTGATTTTTTAAATGATGAAAAATTTAAAATTGGTGACCTATAAGAAAAATCACCCCATACATGTTCATAATAGCCCGTGCCTGCTACTTTGTAATTTTTATCTTCAATTGACATTGTCCCATTTATTTTATTTCTGGGGATGAAGCCATATTTGTAAAAACCAAAACCCATTGGTAGGTATCCTCCAGTAACATTTTGAGCGATCCAATGTGGTAAAGCTTCGGATTGGAAATCTAGATCAAGTGATATTTTGTTTTTCTTATCTTTACACCTTATTAAATATCTGGGATAACAACCTTTCAAAAAAGAATTATTATAATTTACGGATAAACCATTGGAGGTTTGAATAGTTTTAAGTTTATTATCGTCATCTCTTATTGAAAAATCATAATATTTATTTTTTGTCAGATTAAATATTGTTGTTTTGTATATGCATCCGTTTTTATTCTCACCTGTGCACCATTCACTAAAAGATGTTTTAAAACTCCATTCGTTATCATCTTCAATTGTTTTAAAAAAACCTTCAGTACACCACCATTCCATAACAGATGGATAATGTTCTAACTCATCGTTTTTAGTCCAAGGATTAACATTATTTTTCATTTTAGGTTTGAAGATAATTCCCGTATAATATAAATATCTTTACCAAACAATATTAAAAAACCAAAAAATATAAAAAATATATTTTTATAAAAATTATTAGAATAAAAATTTATATGTTAAAAAAAAGATAACATAAATTATCAAATAAAACAAAAAAAGGTGATTATAAATAAAAGTTGAAATAATTGGCGGAGGGCTTGCGGGACTGAGTACTGCAATAACAATAAAAGAAAGTAACAATAAAATCGATGTATCTATATATGAAAAACATGAAAAAATTGGATATAACCCTGACGGGAGACGATGCGGCGAAGGATATTCCTGTGAAAGAGAATGGGGACACTGGACGCCAAAAGGAAAAAGTATTTTTAATGAAATTGAAAAAGCTGTAACAGTAGTAAAAGATAAAAAATATATACTAAAAAGAAAGCCTGGTAGTGCTTTCATGTTAAATCGCCAAGCTTTTATATCGCAGCTAGGTAAAAGAGCAGAAAAAGCTGGCGTAAAAATAAAAACGAATGCAAAAATTAATTCAATAGAAGAACTAGCAGCAGATTATATCGTGGATGCATCTGGCTGTCCAAGTATAATTAAACGCAAATTAGGTTTTAAAAAAGGAGTTTTAGGATATACATACCAACAAACATTACAAAATTCTAACTTTTTTAACAAGAAAAAAATGGAGATTTCTTTAACAGCTGACACAGGATACTTCTGGATATTCCCAAGAAATCCAAAGATAAATGAAATAAATTTAGGGGTTGGAGTAATAGCTAAAAAACCAGGCAACCTAAAAAACAGACTTGAAAAATTCAAACAAAAAGAAAATATAACAGGTGAAATCAACTATGAAACTGGTGGGCTAATTCCAGCAGGTATTCAAAAACCCTTAGTTTATAAAAACATCTTATTTGTAGGTGATGCAGGCGTCGGAACGTTCCCACTAACAGGTGAAGGTATATATAGAGCTTTACTAAGTGGAGAAGCAGCAGGTAAAGCAATGTTAAAAGACGATATCATTTCTTATAAAAAAACTATTAATAGATATTTTTTGAAATGGGATATACTGGGAAAAAACTTTCTAAATCTTAATAAAATATTTGGAGAGATAAGCGATGATGCAGTATTCTTTTTATGGCATCTATACCTTGATTGGTGGTACTCTTTTAACTAGAATTTTATTCACCTTTATATCTACCCTTGTTTTTATGAGGGAAAGGCCTATCAAGCACAGGTTTACCTAAAAAAGGACATAATTTTTCCCAACCATCCCCATTTATTACATTCATTATTAAAAATTTATTTGGTTTTCCTTTAAAATATTCTAAAATATCTCTATTGTGTTTTTCATATTTTTTAACGATTTCATCTATCTCATCATAAGTTATTTCCATAAAAGTACCCTTAAAATAATTAAAATAACTATTTTTAAAAGAATTTGTATCCCTAATAGTCAAAATAAATTTACTATCTGGAAAGTGCTCATCAATAGTTTTATACAAAAATTGGATTGGATTGTCAGTGTACGCATCATAATTACACCTCTTAATAAATTCCGCCCAGTTTTCATCTGGCTTCTTAATATTTTTGACTAAATGACCTGTACGATAACCCAATATTTTAAAAGCTTGACGGACAGAATTCGTACCAGTTTTAAAATAACCGATGCAGAAAACTTTTGGATGGTGTTTTTTTTTAAAAAGAGGGATAAAAAAATGATGCAATTTACAATATATGTTGAATGAACGAAGATATAATGATAATACAGATGATGGAATGTTATTAAATGAAAATTTATTATTCATAATATGATAATATTTTTTTCAATGGTTAAATAATTTACCACAATTTGTATTAAAAATTAAAATCCCTTTTGTAATATTTCCTAAATGAAAAATTAGTACCAGCAGGTAGGATAAACGAAGGGGCTTTAATTGTTTTCAGTATCTTTAAATTTCTAATAAGAACCTTAGGCATTGTATAGAACTCTTTAGCTACATATCTTGCACCATCTTTAAGTTGCTGAGGAGTTAAATTTTTAGGCTGAAATACAACATCTACCTGATTGTATTTTGACCAATCTCTACAAATTATTCTACCTTCTCTTTCTAAACGATCATACAAGGGTGTACCTGGAAAAGGTGTTAATATATTGATTTCAAGTACATCCATGTCCATATCATTTATTTTTTCAAGTGTTAATTCAAAAGTATCAGTTGTATCTTCATCAAAACCAAAAATGATTCCACCTTGAATTGTCATTCCATAATCATGAATTCTTTTGATCGTCTTCTTGAAATTTTTAACTGTATTATGTGTTTTATGGATATGGTTTAATGCTTCTTGATTTACTGATTCAAATCCAACAAACCATTCTACACATCCTGATTTTCTTGCAAGACTTAAGAATTCATCATCAATCGCACCAAGTACACTAGATGTTCCATTTGCAATCCATCCTTTGTTGATTTTTCTCTTTATCATTTCCTTAAAAAAATCTCTAGCATATTTTGGATTTGACGTAAGATGAGGATCGTGAAGCAAAAATATCTTATTTGGCATTTGTTCGATTTCATCTACTACTTTTTCAACAGGTCTTTGTTTCATACCATGTTTATAAAAACTTGTAATAGCACAAAATTCACATTGATGTTGACAACCTCTTGTAGATTGCACACCACCAGCAATCGGCATGTGCTTTATTAGGTCTCTTCTTATTGGTGGCAAATTTGCCATATCGACTTCTTCATTGGCATAATAAAAATCTTTCAATTTTCCTTTTTCAAAATCATTAACCAATTTTGGCCAGCTAATATCTCCCTCACCAACAACAACACTGTCAGCATGTTCTTTAGCTTCATCTGGCAGAGCAGATGCGTGAAAACCTCCTATAACTACTGTTTTTCCTCTTTTTCTAAATTCATCTGCTATTTCATATACTCTTGGGGCAGTCATTGTAAGTGATGTTAGACCCACTAAATCAACATCTGCATCAAAATCAATTTTATCATAATTTTCATTAATTATCTCGACTTCATGTGCTCTAGGTGTTAATGCTGCAAGATGTGGTAAAGTAATTGCAGGATAACCAAATAAAATTGGAGCCCAGCTTCCTCTATCCTCATATGTTGTTACACCATGTTTGATCTGTGGGAAAACTAGTAGTATCTTCATATCTATCGTGGCCTGTATAAGAGATGTTTCTTATATTTAAATATTGTTTATAGCTAACAACAAAATAATAAGTAAATGTCGAAAATATTAAATCAAACACTCTATATTTCCGTGAATAGATAAAATGAAAATACAAATAATAATGGGATCAAAATCAGATATGCCAGTTGCAGACAAATCTGAAAGAATATTGAGAGATTTTAGTGTAGAATATGATATAAAAGTTGCATCAGCACATAGAACACCAGATTATTTAAAAGAACTTATTAAAAAAAGTGATGCAGATGTATTTATAGCTATAGCAGGTCTCTCAGCAGCACTTCCTGGTTCTATCGCAGCACATACTACAAAGCCTGTTATAGGTGTTCCAGTATCTGGTAAAATAAATTTTGATTCAATTCTATCAATTGTTCAGATGCCGCCTGGAATACCAGTTGCAGCTGTAGGCCTTGATAGAGGAGATAATGCAGCGCTACTAGCAATAGAAATTCTATCAGTTAAAGATGAAAAATTATCTGAAGAAATAGAAAAATATAGGGAAAAAAGAAGGAAGAAGATAATCAACGGTTAGATGGAAAAAATGTTTAAAGCAGATAGATTTGTTGAAGAAGCGATTTCAAATCTTAAGAAATCTATAGATGGAAAAGCATTAATCGCTTTTTCAGGCGGCGTAGACAGTACTGTTTGTGCAGGCCTTGTTAACAAAGCGATTGGAAAAGATTTGATTGCGGTACATGTTGACACAGGATATATGAGAAAATATGAATCCAAAAATGTTAAAAAATTGATGGATGAAATTGGCTTAAACTATCGTTTTATTAACGCAAGTAAAGAATTCTATTCTGCTTTAAAAAATGTTAGGGACCCTGAAAAAAAGCGAAAAATAATTGGTCAGAAATTTATAAAAATATTTGAAGAAGTAGCTGAAAAAGAAAATATCGAGTATCTTGTACAAGGAACTATAGCACCTGATTGGATTGAATCCGGCGGGGAACTACGAGATACAATAAAATCACATCACAACGTCGGCGGACTGCCAAAAAAAATGAAGTTAAAACTAGTAGAGCCTTTAAGAGATCTTTATAAAGATGAAGTCAGAAAAGTTGCAAGAAAGCTTAAATTATCTGTAGCCGAAAGGCAGCCCTTCCCAGGGCCAGGGTTAGCAATCAGAATAATTGGTGAAGCAACACCTGAACGTACAGAAACTGTTAGGGTAGCGTGTGATATCGTTGAAAAAGAAATTGAAAAAGCAGCATCTAATAAAAAAATGGAAAAACCTTGGCAATATTTTGCAGTACTGATTCCATCAAAAACAGTGGGTGTGCATGGCGATAGGAGAGTATATGGGGACATCATAGCAATAAGAGCAGTAAAAAGTATAGATGCTATGACATGTTCATATTCCAAAATTCCAAATGAAGTTCTTGATAGGATTTCAACGAGAATTACAAATCTTCTAGGAGATAAAATAAATAGAGTTGTATATGATGTAACCAATAAGCCACCGGGAACAATTGAATGGGAATAAAATATGGCAAAAATATTTGTTGTTGACAATGGCGGGCAGTGGACACATAGAGAATGGCGCTGTTTGAAATATTTGGATGTTGAAACAAAAATTATTCCAAATACCACACAATTCAAGGAATTACTTGATGAAAAAATAGACGGGCTTGTTTTATCTGGTGGAGCACCTAGAATTGGGCTATCAGAAGCATTAGGTAATATTGATGAATATCTTAAAAAAGCAGATTTTCCTATAATAGGGATTTGTGCTGGTCACCAATATATAGCGCGTTTTTTTGGAGGAGACGCAAAACCAGCAGAAACACCTGAATTTGGAAAAGTAGAACTTGAAATAATCAAAGAGGATGATTTTTTTAATAGTGTCCCAAAAAAATCAATTGTATGGGAATCGCATAACGATGAAGTGACAAAAGTTCCAGGTTGCTTCGATCTACTTGCATCCAGTAAAGACTGCATAGTACAAGCAATAAAACACAAAGATAAACCTTTTTATGGACTTCAGTTTCACCCAGAAGTTGAAAACACAGAATACGGCGAGCAGATGTTTAAAAACTTTGTAGGTTTATGTAAAAAGTAAAAAAGGGTTTTCTTTATTCACTAATTAACTGTTAAACAATGTGTAGGTTTTGAGGTGAGTAGTTAGTTTTGACTGAAAATTTGTTAGACCCAAGTTTATCTGATACTTTAAAATTCATAAAAAATAATTATTTATTGATAGTTGAAAAAACTGTTTTATTAATATGTGGGGATTGCATGGTAGACTATAGAGGTCGTGCTAGATCATTTCTTGATTGGGGGGAGCGGATAATAATGATTAAGCAGGATGGAAACGTGTTAGTACACAGACCTGAACTACGTGAACCTGTAAATTGGCAACCTGCTGATAGTAACATTTCATTTAAATTTGACCAAAAACATCTAATTATGAGATGTAATCATAACAAACCACCAGAGAAGATGAAAGTTTCTTTTCGTAAAATAAAATTTGTTACCACAACAAAACTCAGGGACAAAGCTAAACAGATAATATCTGGTATGGAGGCAGATGTAGTAAATGAAATAGTTGAAAAACCAGAATGTGTCGAAGAAGGATTAAGAATAAAGAAAAGAGAGAAACAGGTAAAATCAGGCATGATTGATTTGTATGGGTTTGATAAAGATCACAAACCTGTTGTTATTGAAGTTAAAAGAAGTCTTGCGAACATAAGTGCTGTGCATCAATTACGTATGTATGTAAATGATATTAAAGGGGAAAATGAACAAGCAGATGTTAGAGGTATTCTATGCGCACCACGTATACCTGAGATGGTTAGAAATTTGCTTAGAGATTACGACCTGGAATGGCAAGAAGTAGAAAGAAAAGTGATCATACCTGATGATTTTCAAAAAACTCTAAAAAATTTTTAAAAAAATATTTTACATTGATCTGAGTCTTTTAATTCGTTCATCAATAGGAGGATGAGTGGCCCACATTGAACTTGTATTCTGTTTTTTAAATGGATTAGAAATATAAAGCGGCGCAACTGTTTTTGAACCTTTAGGTTTACCACGAGGATGATCTTGTTTAATTTTTTCAAGGGCTTTTGCAAGTCCTTCTGGATTGCGACTTAGATATGCTCCATTTGAATCTGCTAGATACTCACGTCGACGTGATATCGCTAAATAAGTAAGCCTTGCAAATATTGGTGCAAGTATAGCAAAAAGTATTGCAATAGCGATTAATATGCCATTACCTTCATTTCTTCTACTTCTGCCTCCACCACCCCACAAAAGGGACCAAAAAAGAATTTCTGCTATTAAAGAGATTGCTCCGACCACACCAATTGTAACAGTTGCAATTAAAATATCATGATTTTTAATATGACTCATTTCATGAGATATTACTCCTTCAAGTTCCTCTTGGTTTAACTTCCTAAGAGCACCTGTAGTAACGCAAATAACTGAATCTTGCGGTTTTTTACCTGTTGCAAAGGCGTTGATATTGTCCGAATCTTGAACATATACCTTTGGTTTTGGAAGACCAGATGCTATTGCCATATCTTCTACTTTGTAAATTAATAATTTCTCTACTCTATTATTTGGATTTGCAGGCCTGGCTTTTGCAGCTTTAAGTACAGTTTTAACTGAAAAAGAATAAGTCACAGCAATATATACAACTGCTATGGGTATTGCAAAAATAAGTGCGATGTAGATATTTCTAAAAAAATAATAACCCACAGCAAAAACAAAACCGATAAACAAAAGTGCCATAAATGTGCAAATGACTACCGTCATTCTTTTATTATGTTTAATATGATCTTCAATAAGCATTTGTTCTGCCATAATATCCAAAATTTATCTGACAATATTTTAGAATTCCACTTTTGGGACTTCTTTACTCTCTTCAGGAACTTGTAACATTTCTCGTGTTTTTTTGTTCATCATACCTGCAAACCATTTCCCAGGTATTGTTTCAACAGTGTTATTGTATGCAAGTACTGAATCGTTGAAATGTTGACGAGCATATGCTACTTTATTCTCTGTGTTGGTTAATTCATCCTGAAGGTTTAAAAAGTTTTGATTCGCTTTAAGATCAGGATAGTTTTCAGCTACCGCAAAAAGGGATTTTAGTGCACCTGTTAGCATATTATCTGCATCTACATTCTCCTGTGGCGTCTGAGCATTCATTAACGCAGAACGTGCCTTAGTTACGTTTTCCAGCACCTCTTTTTCATGTTTCATATAGCCCTTAACTGTTTCCATAAGATTTGGAATTAAATCAGCTCGTCTTTTGAGTTGAACGTCAATTTGAGCCCAAGAATTGTCTATTCGATTTTCTAATCTTATTATCTTATTGTAGTATCCAAAGAATACTACTACAAGAATTATTACAATGAGTGCGATCAACAATATTTCTAATAGCATGATGGTCAAACCTCTTTATTTATCGAAGTTAACAAAGCTTTTTATTTAAATTTAACTAATAAAGTAATATTGGAATAACTCATCATAAAACATTAGTTTTTTAAAAATGTAAATGTTAACCTTCCCTATGTTTGAATTTTCATTAGAAAATTTAATTACATGGGAAGATGCTGAATTAATTTTTAGAGTTCTAACTGCAGTAATTCTAGGAGGGATCGTTGGTTATGAAAGAGAGAAAAGTAAAAAACCAGCTGGTCTTCGAACCCATATATTTGTGAGTATGGGTGCATGTCTTTTTACTGTTGCTTCTTTTTATTTACTACCCAAGGACATTACAGGATCTTATGATGCAACACGTATTGCTGCAGGAGTTGTTGCAGGTATTAGCTTTATTGGCGCTGGAAGTATAATTGCATTAAAAGGAGATGTAAAAGGACTTACTACTGCAGCAAGCTTATGGGTTGTATCAGCAATTGGATTGATTCTTGGGCTTGGAAACTACCTATTACCTATTCTTGCCACAATAATTGCATTTATTGTTTTAAGACTTGATAAAATTGAGAGAAAAATCGAAAGTTAAACAATTATTTCCATCTTTTAAAAAGAGAATGTTTAATATCAAGGTGATCTAAAATTTTTCCAACGATAAAATCTACTAAATCATCTATTTTTTTTGGTTTATGATAAAAACCAGGCATCGCAGGCAAGATTATTGCACCAGAAAGTTTTGCTTTCCCCATATTTTTAATACCAGCAAAATCAAGTGGGGTCTCTCTTGGAACTAAAATAAGTTTTCTTTCTTCTTTAATAGTACATACTGCCGCTCGAGAAGAAAGCGTATCGCCATAGCCATTTGCAACAGCAGAAAGCGTTTTCATACTACAAGGACAAATAACCATAGCATCAAGTTTAAAACTACCACTAGCTGGACCTGCAAACATGTCACTATTTTCGTAATAAAAATCAGCATTTTTTACTAATTGAGAAATAGTTTTTCCAGTTTCATGTTTAATTATTTTTTTAGCACCATCAGATACTATAAGATGAGTTTCAACATCTGCTTTTTTTAGTTCTTCAAGCAAACCTACACCGTAAATACTACCAGAAGCTCCCCCAATAGAAAGTAAAACTTTCATAATAATCAAAAAATATCTATTACTCTATTGCTTTTAAAATATTGCTAAGAGTTTTATTCAAATCTTTTTCTTCTTCTAGTGCAGTACCCGTAACAATTATATCTGCACCAGCTGATACTTTTTCTTTAGCCGTTTCAGGGTCACGTATCCCTCCACCGACAATCAGCGGTATATCAACATATTTTTTTACAGCAGCTATCATTTCATTTGAAACAGGATCTGGCGCACCAGAACCCGCTTCCAAATAGAAAAATTTCATACCAAGATACTGAGTAGAAAGTCCATATCCTACAGCTGTTTTAACATCATCACGTTTAACAAGATCCACCTCACCCATTTTACCCGCGGTCATACCTGGCTCTACTATCAGATAGCCCATAGGAATTGGTTCAAGTCCAACTTTTTTAATAAAGGGTGCACCCTGAACATGTTCCCGAATTACATATCCAAGATTTCTTGAGTTTAGAAGACTCATAAAAAATATTGCATCTGCATATCCTGAAAGAAACTTAGCTCCAGATGGAAACAATATAACAGGTAAACTGCAGCTATTTTTAATTGCTTTAACCGTTGCATCAACCTGCTCACTGGATACAAGAGTTGAGCCGCCAACCATTATAGCGCTACTACCTACAGATTCAGCGATTTTTGCAATTTCACCAGCTTCTTGTGGTTTCTGATCTTCAGGGTCAAGAAGCGAGAAATGTAACTTTTTATTTTCTGCTTTTTTTATCAGATTTTCAGTTATAGTCATTATTTACGCCCTAAACAAGAGAGACTATATAAAATTTATACCTTACATCTCCGTGATTTTAACCACTAAATCTTTGTTGCAAGCGGCAATAACACTAGCTCGGCTATGTAGATCAAGAGGCATATCAAGTTTTTTACCAGATACATCGGTTACCACACCCCCTGCTTCTCTTACAATTAGTGTAGATGCAGCTATATCTGTTACACGAAGATATTCACGTCCAACAATAAAAAAATCCAGACCGCCCATAGCAACCATGCACATCTCAAGAGACGCGGAACCCAGGCTGCGGACTTTATCTCTTTTTGCTAAAAGAATTGTTTTTTCATCCGAGTTAACACCAAGAGTAATACTGGACAGAATTTGTTTCTCAGGAATTTCAGGAACAGCAATAGATGTTTTATTTAAAAAAGACCCGTGTCCTTTCTCAGCAATAAAAACATCACCTGTTGGAATGTTTTTTACTATACCATAATTTATATCAGAAAGTTTTTTACGCCCTATTGCAAGTGAAACAGAATAAAAAGGAATGCCACGACATGCATTGCGTGTACCATCAACAGGATCTAAAACAAAAGTATAATCAGCACCATTATCAATAAAACCTACCTCTTCACTGAGAAGGTTTACATCAATCTTAGATTTTTTTAAAGCTTTCATTGCAATATCTTCCGCGATTTTATCAATATATTTGGTGGGCGTACCATCTGCACCAATACCAACATTGCTTTTCATCTTGTACAAATCAGAAAAAGAAGTTTTTCTTATTTTCCTATAAATCTTATCTGTAAGCTTTCCAGCTAAAATTTTAATTTCTTCATCCACAGTAAAACACACCCAACACCATAATTCTAAACACTAATTTTATCTTCAGACACAGAAAAACCATAATATGAAACAATTGACACAACCAATACACCAAGACATCCTGCTGCAAGAGTTATATACATATTATCAGGCTGCATCATAATACGATCCGCAGGATCACGAAGAGCGCCAATCATAAGACCTACAATAAACATCAATGTCGCACCATGATAACGTTTAAACAAATAAGAAAGAACGCGAGAAAACAACAATAGACCCGCAACGCCACCCAACACATAGGATATAGCATAAAAAATACCAGAAAAATCAAAATTTGCCATGTCACGTAAAATATCAAGCATAAACTCATACTGCCCCAGAACAAGTAAAATAAAAGCACCAGAAATACCAGGAAGAATCATTGCACAAAACGTTACCATGCCTGCAAGAAACACAACATAAAAAGTATGAGATGCTTCAACAGAACTTAAACCAACAATCAAAAAACCAAAAGCAACGCCTACAAAACAAAAAACAATATCCCAGAATTTTATTACTTTTCTATTAAGGAAATACACGAAAAAAGCCGATGATATAATCAAACCAAAAAAGAAGCTATAAGTATAACTCGGGTAAAACTCAAGTAAAACACCGATAACATTTGCCAAAGACAAAAAAGCAATGCCTATACCCAAAGCAAGAATAGATAAAAAAACCCAATCAACACTTAAAAAATTATCTTTAGCTTTTTTAAAATATTTCTTATCAAAAAAACCCTTAAAAAAATAAAAAATAAACTTAAAATTTATCGCCCTAATAGTATCAACAAGGCGCTCATATATACCTGTAATAAGAGCAATAGTTCCACCAGAAACACCAGGGATAATATCAGCACTACCCATAAACAGGCCTTTAAGAAAAATTACAAATGATTTGTAAAACCTAAACCCAGTTTTTTTCAAAACACTCTTCCACCATTAACAAATTAAAAAGTAGATGATAAACCACTGATAAATAATTATTGAAAAAACCTTACAATTTACATCCAAAACCCTTATTTACTAAAATTTCACCATCTCGTATTACATTTTGCCCCCTTATAAAAACAGATGAGGGGAAAATAGCTTTAAAACCCTCAAAAGGTGACCACCCACATTTACTATGAAGAGCCTTAGAATTTATTTCTATAACGTCATTAGGGTCAATGACAATAAAATCAGCATCATAATCTTCGGCGATTTTACCTTTTTGAAGACCTAAAATTTCTGCAGGTTTCCTACACATTAAATTAACTAATAAATTCCATGAAAGTATATTCTTACTAGCCATATACAAAAACAATGGATACATTGTCTCTACACCAGGAATGCCGCAAGGAGATATGTCAAAAATCTGATTTTTTTCCTCTTTTGTATGAGGCGCATGATCAGATTCTAAAACATCTATCGAACCTTTCAAGATATTTTGAAATAAGAAATTCTGTTCATTTTTCTTTCTAATAGGAGGATTTACCTTAAAATAACTTTGAGGGTTTTTTTTATTATCAACAGATAATAATGCATGATGTGGTGTTATACCACATGAAAAAAAATTTTTCTTATTTTTCTTTAATAAAGTTAAACCTTCTTTGCTTGAAATATGACAAAAATGAATAGGGATTTTAAAATTTTCAGCAGCTTTTAAAACATCTGTAATTGCCTTTTTTTCACATATACTAGGCCTAGCAGCTAGATGTTCTATAATATTATTCTCTTCCTTTTGATATTTTTCAAGACAACTCTGTTTTTCTGCATGAAATAAAACAGGTTTACCTAGTTTTTCAGCATGTTTAAAAAAACCATACAAATTATCAGATTTAAATAAAAGAGAATTGGTAGAGCTACCAAGATAAAGCTTAAAACCATTGCAATTTCTAGATATAGACCCTATCCTATCAAAATTTTCATCTGTAACACCTGCGTAGATTCCAAAATCTACAATAGATTTTTTTGATGCGATACTTATTTTATCAGAAACATCATTTGAGGTAGTTGTCTGGGGGCGGGTATTTGGCATATCAAAAACACATGAAATGCCGCCAAAAGCTGCAGATACTGAACCCGTATAAAAATCCTCTTTATTTGTCATACCGGGGTCACGGAAATGAACATGTATATCAATTCCAGCTGGTAAAATAAGCTTGTTTTTGAAGTTAAAATGATTTTCATATTTTAGGTTCTTTTTAATTTTATATATTCTGCCGTCTCTTATTCCAACAGAAGTATATATAAAAGAACCGTTAATGAAAAAATTTCCTTCAATGCTGACATCCATTGATTTTTTTCTCCTTAATTTTACCTCTAGGCGTTATTTCAGAAAAAATCTGTCCTGAAAACTTTAAAATTTTTGTATCAGATTCGAACCATGCGTCAGGCATAAGACCTGCTTTAATGCATGTATGAGAAAGAAATGTTTCCTTGTCCCATCCTTGTTCAACTGGAACTTGCGGTAGTAACAACCCTTTAAACATACCCTTTTTAACTATCAAGCCATCTCGACCTATTTTAATTTCTTTAAGATAATCCTGTGGTTTATCAACTGAGATTTCTACAGGTTTTGTAAGAATGGTAACCTCTACAATTATTTTTTCAAGTTCATTTTCAGTTAGTGGTGGAAAACGAGGGTCTCGTGTCGCAGAACTTGCACCTTCAGCTATAGCCTCTTTTAATTTCATTACAGGTGTTGGAATGCCGATACATCCACGTAAATCATTTTCTGGATATGTATGAATAGTTACAAATGCTCCCTGTTTTTCATCAAAGATTTTTTCATTAAAATCAGGGATTTTATTGCTTTTTACTTTTTTTTCCACGACTTCTCTTGCATATTTTACTGCTTTTTTACCATATTCTATATCACTCATAATCAAAAAAATGTATCAAAGTGTTTATTTAAAAGAAATTTGGTGAAAAACATATATTTAATGTTTTTTTACCACAAATAGATTAATTTACTATTCTTCTTTTAAAAATTTCTCGATAGCATCAAAGTTTTTAAAATCCCCTGTGGAAATCTGATCTTCTTTAATTTGGATTTGTTCACTAAGCTGATAGGTGTAATTCTGGCCCTCTTCTTGTTTTGTTGTATTAATTGAAACGTTATAATAGCCAGGTGAAAGTTCAATTGTATAATAACCAGTTTCATCAGATTTTGTAATCATAGAAATCGCAGAGTTATTTTCTATTGATCTGTCTTTTTGGAATTTAACTGTTAAATTAGCAATGTTTTCATTGTTATATTCGGTAAAACCAGACAAATTAACTGAATGTTTAGTTAGCTCTATATCAACACCAGTTTTTGAAACGCTACCCTGTAGAACTTCTAGTTTTCTTTCACCACTATAAATCAAAGTTGAACCGTCTTTTTCTTCAACAGATACATTATACCTTCCTGGAGTTAAATCAATTTGATAGTTGCCATTTTCATCGGATTCAATATTAGCCTGTTCAGCAGTGTTGTTCTCAACTAAACCATCTGGTTTAAAATCTACTTTTACATTTCCAATATTTTCATTTGTATCAATACATTCAAGGGTACCAGTAACATTTACAGGGGTAAGACCAACAGATAAGTTAAAAGATGTTGTAGTGTTTTCTTCAGGGTATACTGCTTGTGTAGCAGTATAAAGATCAGTTTCAACTTTAAGTTGATAAGTATTTAAATTTACATCATTAATCTTACCAGGTATCAAAGACTCGAAAGAATATTCACCTTCTTCATTTGTTGTTGTATTTCCTATAGTTTCAGGCATACCATAACGAGAAGGCAAGTCAGTATAAGGTTTCACATGAACTAATTCCACTTTTGTATTTTTTAAGATTTCATCTCCACTATCATATTTACCGTCGCTATTTGTATCGTAATAAACGATACCTTCTAGATGGCCATTTTTAGGTTGAGTTATATTAAAAGTTTTTTCACCTGATTCAACTTTTAAAGAATCTCCTTCTATAAAATAGTCATTATATTTGGCATAAACCTCATAATATCCCGGAAACAAATCAGAAGTAATATATGAACCGTTAACATCAGTAGTATTAGAAGAAGTATCATCATTATACTCAGGTTGACCTCCTTGCTGAGTTGGCATAGTTGTAATTTCTCTAAAAGTAACAGTTACATTCTCTAATAATCCCTCACCTGTACTATTATAGACAAAACCATTTACAACACCTGGATCGATAGAAATATTTCCAATATCACGATTCCAATCAATAGTTTTTCTCATGGCATCATCATCAGATACATCTAAAGAGACATTTTTAACAATAAAAGAGCCAGATGCCCAAGGAATACTACTATGAAGCTCAGGATAGCGACGAACCTGAAGAATTGTATCTGCACCAGCTAAAACATTAAAACTACCATTAATAACAGAAGATTTATCATGGTCAATAGGGACGGTCAAACCTTCATAATAGGTAAGATTTTTAGTTACAACTGCTTCTAAATCATCAATAGGCTTACCTAAAAACGTGATATTACCAGCAATCTTAGAGCCTTCATAATATTTAGCAATTACAACAGCAGCAATACCTTCGTAGTACTGAAACCCGGGTTTAGAAATATCAGAGATATACTCAGCATAAAAATGTTTCATATTCACACAAGGAACCTGAATTCTAAATTGATACTGAGGGTCATAATCTTCACCTGTAAATTTTTTGCCAAAATAAGTATTATAAAACATTGTATTAAAGAAAGTATTCTTATAAGCTTGATCTTGATTTGTTACTCTATAAAAACGACGATCATCCTCTGGAAGATCATAAATTTCCTTAGCAGGTTTGTCTTGAAAATCACTACCTGGTATTTTCTCACCTCTTGAGTCAACTCTGTAGCCATCGAAAGTATACTCTACAAATTCATCACTTGGAGCACCAAGCATTAAAAGACTTTTATCAGAAAGAAAAGCAAAAATATTGAAAATTTGTTTATCATATCCTTCCACACCATAATAACGTATACTCCAACCTGTAACATCTTGTAAATCATGATATAGACTGGTTAATTGTTCACTAGTTAGACCTTGTGTATCATTCGTTAAAATTTCAATTATATCAAGATATGCTGCATTTTCAGGCCATTGAGATCCAACTGTAAGATGTCTTTTGTCTATATCCTCGCGAATGTATTCATGAAATTCTTCATCAATAGCTTTACCATATGAAGGTGAGCTCTCGGGATCTTCAATCCACATACGCACATCTTCTGCACGATCAACATAGTTCTTTAGAATTTCATAAACATTACTTGAAAGCTCTCTTTGAGAATTGTGAAAAACATCTCCTTCAAGCAACCTTACAATAAATACAGCAACAGCTTCATCTTCGCTTTTAGCCGTATGAAAATTAGCAGCAGGAGGAATACCATCCTGGAAATTATCTGCAACTGTTGGATGATCGCCTAATGCAACCTCATAAAATCCATAGTCCCACCAGGAAATAAACGCCGGTCTATTAGCGGGATCCTCTATATCAGTATCTTGCTTACTTAACCAATCAAACGCATGGCCCCAGTATTTTTCTTTACCAATACCCAGACCGAATGCCGCAGAGTGTTCTTCTCCAAAATAATCCTGTTTTAAATTACTAGTATAGTTTTTTGTAATAGCCCCTTGAGGCACTGCGGCATCAAAAGCAATAAAAGCATTTGGAAGTAAAATTAAAAAACTAATAAATAAAATTCCAACTATATGTAGGAATTTAACGCCTCTACGAATACCGTGAAGCCCGCCACCTGCTCTTTTAACATTTTTAATCATTTCTTGATAATCAATTTTATCAATTGCAACCCATGTAACCCAACCACCCAAAATTGCAATAACTGGTACCATATCATTGACGAAACGACCTGCAATACCCATCAACCATAAATCTATTACAAATAAAACTAACAAAAACAAGTAATCCTTACGGTCATGGTGTTTGTAAAACATATAAATAAGAAATATAAATCCAGCCCAACCAAGCCAATAAAGACCGGGGCCAAAAGACATAACAGAGTTACTAATAGCATAGGTATTAGCTTCAGCAATAGTTAAAGAAACTTTATTACCGTAAATACCGCCACCACCATAGAGTATCTCTGAAATTTTACTTAGCCTACCTACATATGGAATATAACTTGCAATAAGTTCAATGTAATACAAAAATACTAGACCAATTACCCCAATAGAAATAACAGTTGGTATTGAAATAGTCCAAGGTATTTTTTTAGAGCTGAAAAAGTAATATAAAACACCAAAAGCGGCTATTGCAATAATTAAAAACAAGGGGATATCCGGGCTGTACTTGCCCCCTTTTACAGCCAATACTGGAAGTGAGATTAAATAACCCGTAACCATTAAAATTAGTGGAGTTCTAACAGACTTAAGACCCGCTCTATTTTTAAATATATCAATGAAAATCTGAACGAGAGCATAAACACCGATAACAACATACAAAAATTGAGCTTCAACCCAAGTCATAGTAAGACCTGCTAATGGTATCCCACCAAGCATAGCGTAAAGAATTGATTTTGACTTGTTTTTTTCCTTTAAACTCATTACTAGAAACATGAATGTTAAAAAAAACAGTAAAAGATTAAATGAATCGTGGTCAAACAGTGAATAGGCTGAGCCGTGACCCGAACTTAGATGAGTGGGTATCACAGCTACAAAAAAAGCAGCTAAAAGACCTGCCTTTTTGTTAAAAATATTTTTACCTATGAAATACACTGGGAAAATTAAAAGAGCACCAAAAAGAGCTGGTATAAACTGCATAGAGTATCCTATTGCATCAATTTCATCCATAAAAGGTGTAAGAAGTCTACTAAATCCTAATGCCATCATGTTAAATAAGGGTGCACGACCACCAGATCGTCCTATGGGGTAATTTAGTAAGGGGTCATCTTCAGAATAGAAAGGATAAGTACCTGTTTCATATGTTTCTTCTACTATTCTCATATTGTAATATGGGTCAGGGCCTGAAAGATAAAATTTATCTAATCCTTCACCATCTGGATTGATAGCAACATCACTTGTCACATTAAAGTAGGTATTAAAAAGCAATATCAAAAGGAAAATACTAATTAGAGATATCGCTATCCACCAATTTTTATTATTGAACTTTTTAGGGAGAAAATTTTTATCAATTATTTTATTTGAAGGTGTATTTGGTTTGTATGTTTTTTCTGGTTCAGGTTTACTTTTCCTCTGTGCCCTTTTACGCATATTTCATTCACCTATTATAATAAAAGCAAATATTGACCCGTAAAACTATAGTCTTATAAATAACTTATCTAAAAAGTTTATTAAATATTTATAGAAGATTTACTATAGAGCTTGCAGCACATACTTTACTAAAATCATTCTCGATCGTATCTGTTGAAATAATTTCATCACAACCTGATTTTTCAAGTTTTTTTATTGCATCTCCAGCAAAGAGACCATGGGTGCAAGCTGCAAAAACTTTTTTTGCATTATTTTTTTTGAGTTGTTGAATAGATTTTGCCATAGTTCCACCAGTGGAAATGATATCATCAATAATTGCAACATTTTTCCCCTCAGCATTAAGATTTTTTGGTTTTATTTCAACAGTTTCTCCATCCAATCTCTTCTTTTCCATAAAATCAAAATCACAATTGATTATAGAAGCAGCCTTTTCAACTCTTTCTAAAGCACCTTTATCTGGAGCTAACAACATGTCTACATTTTTTTGTTTTAAATAATCGGCAATATTTGAAACAGCAGAACAACTATAGGCTTTAGTTTCAAAAAAATCAAGAATATATTCTTTATGAGGGTCGACAGTTATAACTTTATTAGAGTTAACGCTTATCAATTTGGCTATCGCTCTTGCACTTATTGGCTCGCCTTCATTAAATTTTTGATCTTGACGCGCATAACCAAAATAGGGAATTACTGTTGTAATTTTTTTTGCATTAGCCTCTTTACATGCATCAAGTAGTAGAAAAAGTTCAATTATATTAGGATCTGGATAAGTAGTTTGGACGACAACAACATGCTCATCTGATATGTCTTCCAGTATTCGTACATAAACCTCCCCATCTGGAAAACGTTTAATTTTTGTATCTGCTAGTGGTTTTCGTGTTTTTTTTGATAAGTCTTGTGCTATTTTTTTTGAAGCTGTTCCGGCAATAATTTTCATACAATCAATTTTTAAATAAAATTATGTTTTTTAGTGGTTTTGGTTTAGAAATTGTAAGAAAGTATATATACTTGCATTTATTTTTTAATCTTTAGTTTAAAGGGATTTGGGATATAAATGAGGATTGATAGGTTATTATCAGTTTTAATATTAATTGTGCTTTTTTTGTCCTTAGTTATAGTGTCTAGTGTTTCCGCTGAGGAGAGTTCAAATTTTGATAATATGATTGAAGCAACATTTGACATAACGTTTGATAGTGCTACCTCACTTAATGTTGACATTACAATTGAGACATATAAGCTAAAGATTTTTGGGGAAGTTTATAATGCTGACGATATTAGAGATGAATTTGATGAGAATGGAAGTGCATTTAAACATGAGATTTATGAACAATTAGAAGAGCAAATTTCTGTTATGTACCCTAACTCAGAAATTTTAAATTTTCAAGGAGCTCCAAGGGTTAATGAAAATAGCTTATTAGCAACAAGTGATAGTGATCGTTTAAACCCACCTGTTGTCTTTTATAAAACATTCAATGTAAATCTTTCTTCAGAATTTTTTAATTTAAATGAAAATGCTAACGTATATGATGTTATTCATGGTGTTTTAGATATAGGTGGAAAAATTAATTATGATTTTAACCTGGTTGCAAATGAGGGTTGGAAAAATACTTTTATATTTGATTTTTCAAAGAATTGGATGAATTTAGAATATGCAAATACTGATAAAACCTCAGGAAACAATGGCATATTGTGGGAATTAAATAACTGGATTGAGGGCAATATGCAAAAACAGGCATTAATTACATTATCCTCAAAAACACCTACAACTGATAGTTTAAATTCCCAAAAGATAAAAATAGATTTTATAATAGATTCAGCAGATGTCGAAAATACTAACCTGCAAGTTATACTTAATATAGAAAGTATAAATTTCCAAGAATATTTGAATTATACACCTTCATCATTAGAAAATATAGATTTTATACCCTCAGACGGTATTAGATTATTCGTAGAAAATGGTCTAACAAATTGGTCAGCAATTTATGAAAAAACAATAAAACCAATAGAGAATGAAATTGAAGAAAAAATTGAGAATTCATCATATAATCAAGATATAAATTTGATATTTAATTGGTATGAAAATACAACCACACAGACTAGTCAGCCATATGATATTAACAATATGAATGAATATCCTTCAATAAAAACCGAGCTAATAGATGAAAATATTAATTTTAAAATCTTTAATATTTCAAATCGTGCGTTCTTTGGTTGTGTAAACTCTGGGGGAGAAGCAAATATTAGCTCCGAGGATATCAATTTTGGAGACAATATAGAAGACATAAATTATGATTACAATATTACACTAATACTACCTGACGAGATATATCTAGATGGAGAAAATACCTATAAATGGAATAAAACACAAAAAATAACTGGAAAGATAAATTCGGAGGGAGCTCCTGAATATAAAAAAGAGATTAAGGAGACTATTATTGAAATAGAAGTACAAACAACGGACTTAAACCTACTTAGTTCACTTACTGGAAATACAGAAATTACATTTGGTTTACACATTAAAGAAAGGAGAAGATATAATGTAACTTCTATCCCTGAATCTTTTGAGATACCTCCTTCAATTAATATTGATTTTTTAAACTCAGATATGTATAGACTTTGGTTTGATGAAAATCTGTTCGAAGATGAGGATATTAATAAATATCTAGATTACGAAAAAAGTATTTTTAATAACCGAGTTAAGGGAATATTAAAAAACATTGATATAAAAGGTAAATCACATATAAAGGATGAAGTTTTCTACGATTCTCTTAATGATTGGGATCAAAGTATAACAAATATGAAAGATGGTTCTGCTCTTGAGATAAATGCCTTTGCTCAATCATCTTATCCAATATCTTTTGATATTGCTTTTTTGCCACCAAGTTTTGATATTTCTACTCAACTTTTTAATTTCACAGGGATTGATAACCATAATGTAACTTATAGAATTGTATTTCCCAACGGCCTAGATGTAAAAGCAAAGGATTCTTTAAATAAACTAAGTGTTTACAAAAAAGCAGATGGCCGACAGTATATTGAAATTAATTTCAATGAAACAGAAGGTAACTTATCTACTTTAGTAAACTGCGAATTGATAGGTTCTGGTGTATTTATTGTCGGTGTTTTTATGCCATGTATAATCAGCTTTTTAGTGGCAATTATATTGATAGTAATAATATGCTTAGTTCGTAAAAAACGTCGAGAAGGCGGTGGGAGATTTTTAAATAAAATTTCGAAAAAAGAGGATACAATTGATTATGAAGATGAAGATTATTACGTTCCACCCCCACCTGAAGGGAAATAAATTCTTCATAATTTAATTTTTTTGTACATCTCAGGTAATAATCTTAATAATGAGGGTTTTCTAATTAAAAGAGGTTTTATCAGTTTGGAAGGGTAATCAATGTCACCATATTTGTTTATTATTTGAATGGTTTTTTTGTCATTTAATATATTAATATACTTGTCGATTTTTGAGTCATCAATTTTTTTAAATATTTTTCTAAACTTCATACCAGCTGTTATTTCCCTGCTGATTTCCTTCTGCCATAGTGTTTGATATTTTTTTAGAAAGTTTTCTGTATAATTGTGATTTTTTAAAGCTTCTAAAGCAGTTTTTGAACAATGATTGGCAGATAATAAGCCGGTATATATGCCGCCACCTGATGTAGGCTTAACTTGTGCTGCAGCATCACCAACTAATAACACATTTGATGAGTAAGTTTTTTTGATTAAACCAAGAGGGATTTGGCCAGCTATTTTTTTTGTGATTTTTATATTTTCTAGATATTCTTTCGTGTTTTTATTGTTTAGAAACTTCTTAAAAAAATATTTAATTTTTTTTGATTCAGCCTTGTTAATACACAATCCTATTCTTGCAGATGTACCATCTTTATTTGTTGGTATCATCCATGCAAAAAAATCAGGGGAGATTGTATTTCCAAGGAATATTTCAACAAATTCAGGGTTTAAATTTGTGTTTTCTATTTCTGCACCAATACCGATTAAAACTTCCTCAGGCTGCGGCAGAGAAAATCTATCTCTTATGGCTGACTGTGGTCCATCAGCACCTACTAAAATTTTACATTTAAAGGAATTATCTTTAGATGTAATTATTTCGATGGTTTTATTGGATTTTTGTGCTGAAATTAATTTATTTTTTAAAAAAAGTTGTGACCCTTTTTCTTCTGAATTATCCATTATTTTTTTATCAAATTTTGATCTATCTATTACATAAGCATAGGTTTTATTTCCACCAATGCTAAGGATCTTATTTGAGGGGGAATGGATATTTGCCCCTTTCACCTTATTTAGTATTATGTTGCTATTTTTAGTAATATTAGTAAGGTCTAGTACTCTCTCTGTTACAAGGCCTGCACATTGCACAGGGTCACCTATCTTGTTATTTTTTTCAATGATTGCGACTTTATAGTTTTGTTCTGCTATTTGCCCAGCAACAGTTGCTCCTATTGGCCCAGCACCAGATACTAAAACATCGACTTTTTCAGCCATACCCAATTATCATTTTTCAGTATAGTCCAAAGATTTATAACAGAATCGTTAATTCACTGCCTTTACAAAACAATTTTCTCTGGTGAAAAATTTCATGAAATCGCTAAAATGTTTCAATAAATTGATGATATTTCCCAATTTTAAACGTAAACGAGAAAAAGATGCAAACGATGAAAGAGAAAATAAAAATAATTTATTATGTCGTTTTGTCTTTAATGGCAGCGGTAAAAAAGTTGGAGAAAGTATTGCTGTAGATGAAGATGTTTTAATAATAAAATCTGATGAAAAATATTTAGGAATCCCTTTAAAGCATATTGAACAAGAAGAAAAAACAATACTTGTAAAAGGTCTTGTTGATCAAGATAAAGCAGAAATAATGGGGGAAAGGTGGAGGAAAAAATCTTTTAAAAAAATAGAGGGGGCAAACGATTAAGGGATTAAAAATGGATTTTGAATATAAAATGGTGATAGTTACAAGAAAAGACCTGAAACTATCAGCAGGAAAACTTGCAGCACAAGTAGCTCATGCTGCAGTAAATTGCGCTCTTTTTACAAAAAAAAATAACTCAAAATGGTTTAAAAAATGGCAAAATGAAGGTGCTAAAAAAGTAGTTACAAAAGTTGACTCAGAGGGCGATTTTTTTATTTTAAAAGAAAAAGCTGAATTACTTAAAATTACAACATCTCTAATTGAAGATGCGGGACACACAGAAATTCCAGCTGGGACAAAAACTGTTCTTGGAATAGGCCCCGCGCCTGACAACATAATAGATCAAGTAACTGGGGATTTAAAAATTCTATAATAAAATTTAATTTCGTTTTTTATATAGCATGATTGCAACACCAAAAGCGGCAAGCAACAGAATTATTTCAAAACCAGGAATTCCCTTATCCGCTTCTTCATTTTTATCTTTTGGGGACTCGTAAACACTACCTGTCATTTTATTCATTACACTTATTGAATCCTGGTTCCATTGTGTTAAATCTTCATCGCTAAAAGCTCTAACATATAATCTCACATCAGATAGGGTTTTACCTTGATTGGGCATAGTTATTTCAAATGGAATTTTTTCTAGATCTACTGAATTACCAGCAACAAATTGTCTAGCCCTAAAAGAAGACCAGTCATTATCACCACCAGATCCTGTACCAATAAAAGTAGATTCAATAGAATACCCTTCCATATTCATTTCAGTTTGAATAGGAGACATCCAAATTGTGGAATAAGCTGTTGTTCCATCATCAAAGTAATTAACAAGAATCCAGTAACAACCATAAACAGAACCAGAGGTTGAACCGCCAAAAGTCATATCAAATTCAAAAGTATTTTCATCATCTACATAATCTAGATTGAAAGAGTTGATTGAAACAGAGATACTTGTATCTGTGGGCAATTGAGATCCAGGGCCAATATCCGCATTTTGATAATAAGGATTATAATTTTTTTCTGTATATTCATATTCTGGTAAGTTTTCAATATTTTCAACTAAGCCAAAAAGATTTTTGAAGAAGTTTATTGTTTTATTAATAAATGGTATTTTTTTAAGGAAATCAATTATTTTATTGAGAAAAGAATTTTCCCGACTTTGTAAAAATAATTTGTTTTCTCTATTCGTTTTAGCACTTGCAAGGTTTACAAAAACCGATCCGAGTATACAAATAATTATTAAAGCAATAAGAAGTTTTTTCATATTCTTTCCCCCATATATTTATGATTTTATAAAAATAGTATATAGTAGTTTTTCTTAAATAATTATCCCAAATTTAAGCAAAAAATGCATTGAAAAAAATTAAAAGAGAAAAGAAAGGGTTTATTTTTTTCTTTTTATAATGATTGCCACTATACTAATAGCAGCGATTAGTAAAACTATTCCGAACCCCGGAGTGTTATTGTCATCTTCGGCTCCATTATTAGAGATATTTGTACTGCCATCATCTGTACTGCCATCATCTGTACTGCCATCATCTGTACTGCCATCATCTGTACTGCCA
>CAZOBL010000002.1:14024-14906 GCA_964578185.1 uncultured Thermoplasmatales archaeon | reverse complement strand
TCATCTGGGTTATCTTCATAGAATTCATTATATTCATCAAAGTATGTATCTGGTGCCCAGTCGGCCCAGTATTCTCCAGATGTTAAGTCTTGTGCATCTGCCGCTTCATATGCCCAGGCCCAAATGTCTGTGATTCCGTCAGGGTCATCATAATCTATCGTGAATGTTAGCGTGCCGGACCCGGCATGACTTGTCATATCTATATTTGCGTTATTTTGATTATCTCTCCAAACATAATGCATGCCATTTGTATAATAAGCAACACCTCCCACTTGGGCAGTATCATGCGGTATATATATGTAATATGCAAGACCTGCTTTATCCTCAATAACACCTGCAACAGTTAAAGTAATTGACACCTCTGAACCAGTTATAGTATATGATAAATCTGTAATGTCAATATTTGGTTTGTCACCAGTGTATCTTTCAAAATCGCCTAAAGGGTTATCATCATCTGGCAGGGTGTAATGAAATAAATCTCCAGTATCATCAGATATTGCAGATACATTTGTGCTTGCCATTGCTAAGATAACAACTGCTCCTAATATAATTAAATACTTCTTTAACATTTTTTCTTCCCCAAGTTTTTTAGATAATATAATAATATGTTTTATAAATATCGAAAAAATGAATGAATTTATGAGTGTTTTAATGAAATATGAGATAAGAGTAATAGGGATAGATGATTCTCCATTTAATTTTGAAGATGAAAAATGTATTATTATTGGAGTGGTTTTGAGAGGAGAGGGGTATCTTGAAGGTGTTTTAAGAAGTGAGGTATCTATAAAAAAGCTTGATGCAACTGAAGTATGTATTAAAATAATAAATAATACAAAATTCAAAACTCAGCTAAAAGCAATATTAATTGATGGTTGTGCATTA
>CAZOBL010000002.1:0-14014 GCA_964578185.1 uncultured Thermoplasmatales archaeon | reverse complement strand
ATATATTTGATTTAAACAAAAAAACAGGCATACCCGTTATTACAGTTACTAGAAATAAACCGGATTTTGTTGAAATTAAAAGTGCCCTTGAAAAACATTTTCAAGACGCTGAAACCAGATGGAAAATACTAACAAAAGGTGAAATACATAAAATAAAAACAAAACATAAACCTATTTTTGTTAAATGTGCAGGAATTAGTATTTTCCAAGCAAAAGAAATAATAAAGATATCCACAATAAGGGGTGCTATCCCGGAGCCGATTCGTATGGCTCACCTGATAGCATCAGGTATAACTAGAGGTGAAAGTCATGGCAAAGCCTAAAGCAATTGTTGATAAAAGCATATGTCTAGCTTGTGGAGGATGTATTTCGGTCTGCCCACAAGATGCGATTTCATGGGTCGGAAATAAGGCAGAAGTTGATAGAAAGCTATGTATTTGGTGTCAAATATGTGTTAAAACATGTCCCGTTGGCGCAATATCTGAGGAGGAAAAATAGATGAAATACGATATAGTAATAGTTGGCTCAGGCCCTGCTGGAAGCGTCACTGCTCGTTTCGCTGCTGAAACAGGAGCGAAAGTTCTAGTTGTAGAAAGAAGAGCAGAAATCGGAGTACCGGTTTTATGCGGAGAAGGAATCAGTAGGAAAATAGATGAGTGGGACATGTTAAAAGGTGATCGTTGGATAGCAGGGAAAATGCTTGGGGCAAAGATATTTTCACCTGACAAAACCTGTGTTACTCTTGATGCAGATATGGCCGGTAATGAAACAGGTTATGTTGTTTATAGAGAGATTTTTGATCAGGAACTCGCAAGAAGGGCAATGGTTGCTGGTGCAAAATTTATGATGAATACACAGGCTATTGGCCTGATAAAGGAAAAAGGAAGAATTAAAGGTATAAAACTTAAAAAGTTTGATGAAGAATTAGACGTAAAATGTGATATTGTAGTGGCTGCTGACGGAGTAGAATCAAAAGTAGGACGTTGGGCAGGGTTTGATACAAGATTAAAACCAAAAGACTTGGAAACTTGCTGCCAGTATACTTTTTCAAACATCAAAAACCTTGAAGATTATTGTGAATTTTACCTAGGAAAAGAAATAGCGCCAGGTGGTTATATTTGGGTGTTTCCAAAAGGGAATGGAACTGCAAATGTCGGAATTGGAATACTTGCAGGTTTATCAAAACCCGGTTTGGCAAAAAAATTACTTGATGATTTTATTGCAAAAGATAAAAGATTAAAGGACGCGCAACCAACTCGCTTTCTAGCTGGCGCTGTACCCGTTGCAACTCCAATAAATTCTGTAAAAGACAATATAATACTTGTAGGAGATTCTGCAAGACAAGTTGATCCAATTACAGGGGGCGGGCTTACACATTGCCTTGAAGTTGGAAAAATAGCAGGAGAAGTAACCGGAAAAGCTGTAAAAGAAAAGAATTTCTCAAAAGAGTTTTTAATAGAATATGAAAGACGCTGGAGAGAAGCTATTGGAAAAAAACTAAAAAGAAACTATATGGTAAAAGAAATAATGCTGGATATGAAAGATAAAACTTTCAATATGCTTGCAGATTCACTAAAAGATTATAAATTTGAAGAATTAAGCACGTTTAGTCTTATAAAAGCATTAGTAAAAAAACATCCTAGCTTACTTGTGAGATTAAAACCTTTAATGAAAGTGGCTAAAGAAAAATAAAAACCGTATAAAAATAATTATGGTGATTTATTAAAATATGAAATGGGGCATTATCTATAACTCCTATGTTAAAAAAGCTATTTCTACAGCTGAAGACGTCTATCATTTTTTAAAAGAAAACCATGAAGTATTCGTTGAAAAAAGATTTACAAAAAATGACGAATTCAAAGAATGGAGCCTAGAAGAGATAAATAAAAAAGCCAATTTAGTTGTGTCAATAGGTGGAGATGGAACTATTCTTCGTGCTCTTGAAAAAATAGAAAAACCAGTTTTTGCAATTAACTCTGGTGGAATGGGATTTCTCACAGAAGTTGAATCAAAATATGCAAAAGAAGGATTGCAACAGGTAATAGATGGGGAATACAATATAGAAGAAAAAGCAAAAATAAAAGTAACAGTAGATGGTAAAAGACTGCCAGATGCCACAAATGAAGTGACCGTGCAAACATCACGAATTGCAAAAATAATTTACCTACAATTACTAATTGAAGGGGAACTTTTAGAAACATTTGGTGCTGATGGGGTAATTATTGCAACACCTACGGGCTCTACTAGCTATGCACTTAGCGCGGGTGGACCAATACTTGACCCGGGTGTAAACGCAATGGTAATAGCACCTCTTGCACCATTCAAACTTGCAGCCCGACCATGGGTTGTACCCCTTAACAAAGAGATACAAGTAAAACTTCTCCACAAAAGTAAAGGCTCAAAAATCGTAATCGATGGCGAATCACCTATGGATGTGACACCAAATAGCAAGATAATAATCACAGGATCTGAAAAAAAGGCAAGATTTGTTCGATTCGGTGAAAGTTTTTATCAGATGGTTAGACTTAAATTAGTTAGATAAAAAATGTTTTTTAATAAAAAAAATAAAAAAAATGATTTGCCTTCAAAAAACTGGAAAATTACTAAAACATGTTTAAATTTAATACTAGAAAGTTCAAAAGATTCTTATCCCAATGAATTCGGTGCTTTGCTAAGAGTAGATGAAAAAAATAAAAACATAATAACTGAGATTGTTATGATTCCTGGAACCATATCAGGTGATAGTCATGCAATTTTTAGGATGCATATGAAGCCTATTGATTTTACAATCGTGGGTACTGTTCACAGCCATCCTTCATATTCTTTTCAACCATCTCAGGCAGACTTGGGATTATTTAGAAAACATGGTAGAATACATATCATTGCTGCAAACCCGTTCAATGAAAAGTCTTGGCAAGGTTATAACTATCAAGGTGAAAGTATAGATATAAAAATCATATAAAAATATAATTTGACATTAAATTGAGCTGTTATTTTCATTTAAGGCTTTTTCAATAAATAAAACTCCTAACTGACTGTTAATATAGAATCGAAAAGTTGAAATCTCCATAGAAATTGGGCCTTTTGGTCTTAAAAAATGTCCATTTGTGAAAAGAATTAAGCCTGTTTCATCTTTTTTTCTTATTACCATATTACAACCATAACCAATTGCGCCACCGTTGTAGCCTTCCCACCTGGTACCAAAGAGATCAATATGTATCCAACCAAGACCATGAGTGAGAGCTCCACTGTAAAAATTTTCAACTTCGTCTGGATCTTGAACGGTATGCATCTCTTCAACTGTTGAATTTTTTAAAATTCTTACTCCTTTGTATAAACCACCATTCATATGTGCTATTAAAAAATGAGAGAGATCATTTACAGTGGTTCTTAAACCACCACAAGGTGCAGCACAACCGATATCATAATGTGGCATTGGAATAAATATCTTTGAAAATAATGGATAATAAGGTCTTGCAAAATTATTGCTGTTAAGTTTATCTTTCTCAAAACTTGTATTAAACATTTCAAGTGGAATGAAAATATTTTCTTGGCAATATTCTTCAAAACTTTGACCAGATAGTATCTCGACCAGATAAGATGCTATAATAAATCCAAAATTTGAATAACTTGATTTTTCACCAGGTTTATAATCCTTCCAATAGTGCTGCTCATATAACTCGCCATCAGGTGTTAATCTTTCTTTTATCCATTTTGAACAGTTATCAAGATATTTAAAATAATATATTATGTCACCAAGACTATCTCCTAAACTGGAACGATGTGATAAAATCAATCGTAAAGTAATATTTACATCCGGATAATTCGGATTTGAAATATTAAAAGGAAGATAATCATTAATATTATCATCTAAACCAATTAATTCTTTTTCATAAAGCTGTAAAATGGCCGTACTGGTAATAACTTTTGAATTAGAACCAATAATATATATTGAGTCTAAATTTGCTTTCCTTCTTTGATAATAATTTTGGTAGCCAAACGCATCAGACCAAATAATTGATTCATTTTTTATAACGCAAGCAACAACAGATGGTACATCCATAATCTTCATATAAGTTTTAACTTTTATTTTAAAAATTAGGTCATTGAAATCTATCTGATTTTCATAAATTTTGTGAGTCTGGGCATTGAATGACAGGGAAAAAAAGCAAAAAAATACAATAATAAAAATAATTTTATTATTATTTTTCATATAATTAATGTATGTCGCATAATACTATATAATATTTATCAATCAATCATTCTCATCTCATTAAAGGATAATATTTTAAACAAAACCTTACTACACATTTTGGAGAGAGATGGACGTATCGCCTATTGATATCGTAATATTTGCACCGCTTGCACCAATACTTGGTGTATTGCTCTTCTGGTTTATCCAATTACTTTTTATTGAAAGTGAAAAATATCTACTTGAAAAAATCAGACCGAAACATGAGCCGCTATGCAGATTTACGAATTTTCTTGGGATATTATTTCAAAACATATGTCATGCACTAGGATATACAGTTACAAAAAGCGGTATATCCGATTTTCAGATAAATATTCACTACGGGACAGTGAAACCAAAAAAAGAAAAAAAAGGGATATTTGAATGGATATCAAATGGGTTTTTATTTTTAGGTCCTTTTTTTATTCCAGCTTTTCTTTTATTATTATGCCTCTTGATACTAATGAGCTCAGGTTTTGATACAACAACCCCCGTTGATTACATTAGTCAAAAATATAGCTTTGCAGGGCAAATGATTACTTTTGGAAGTAGCCTATATATATTTTCGAATAATTTCTTTAATTTTTTGATTAATATAGATCTTCTTCACCCTGGGCATTTTGGTTTTCTTATTTTTATGATTTTTCTAGGTATGGGTATAAGACCTAGTTATATAGGTGAGAAAAAACGGAAAAAAGTCGATATGATATATGATTTAAGAAACATTTACTCTTTAATTGTTCATCATCCTCTGTACATTATTCTGCTTTTTACAACAGCTTATTTATTTTTCTATATTTCTTTTTGGTTAAACCAGATATGGTATGCATCATTATTTTCTGTTCTTGGATGGTTATCAATTATTTCAATTACAGCAATTATCATTTCAAATTTAATCCTAATATTAATTAAAAAGACCGATGAGATAGAAGGAAATAAAAGAATTTTCCCTTTTTTAGTTACGCCCATGTCATATATTTTGATACGTGCTTTATTTTTTTATTTTCCAGCAGATTTTGTATATAGTGGGTCACTTCTTTTTATGATATTTTCAACGTTTTTAGTAACATTTTTACTGTTAGACAATCGAACCAATAAATTTAAAACCAAGATTAACATAAAACTCTTTAATAGAAATAAAGGAGAGTAAACTAGATTTATGGAAGAGGGTGATTTGTTAAAAAATGAGGAGCTTAAAGAAGTGCTCTCTCCGCATCCACTTTCATTTATGAAATATCAATCCTTATGTATTTTCCTTATTATATGGGGTGTTGTTGTAGGTTGGATAATTAATTTTTCTGAATGGGGAGCTGTATTTGAGGGTAATTTTTGGTTATCTCTTGCTTTTTGGGGTATTGGTCTACTACTAGCGGGAGTGATAGCTTCTCTTATAACAATTCGTTGGAGTATTTTTTTTCTATATCTGGGAGTTTTTTCAAGTGGAACTACCATAATAATATGGCAAGGAATACAAAATGATGTGGGCACTTTTGTACCGTTTTACACTGTTGCTTTGTCAATACTGGGTTTTTTACTAGTAGAATGGTACAGACGAAGTCATAAATATATCATATCTGATCACAGAATAGTATTTAAAGGCGGAATTCTGACAAAAGAAGAACGAACTCTTCGTTATGACAATATTACAGATATTAATTCAAAACAAAACATCATAGGACAGATTTTTGGGTTTGGAACTGTGATACCTATTAGTCAATCAGGGTTTGGAATGGGCAGCGACAGTTCCTTTGCAGCAGGAGGAGTTGGTGCCGGTGGTAAAAAAGCAAAAGTTTTAGGTTTATTCGGAGGGGGGAAAGAAGTTCAGACCCCTCGTACAAGAACTTATTATGAACTGCATGGTGTATATCCATATAAAAAGATAAAAAAACTTTTAGAGGAATTAAAAAGTGATAGCTCACCCACACAGCATCATGAAGAACAAAAAGAATTTCAAAAAGAACAAGTTGATATTCAAAAACAAATGCGTGACCTTTTAAAAATGCAATCTAAACATAGAGAAGACAATAAAAAAGAAGAAGAGTAATTTAAAAATATATTAAGAAAAATAGGATAGATATTATTATTTGAGGAGGGAAAAAAATGATTGAAAAATTCAATGTATGGTTTGAAGATTTAGGTATAGATGATGTTGATTCTGTAGGTGGGAAAAATGCTTCTCTAGGAGAGATGATAAGTAGTCTAAAAGAAAAAGGCGTTAATGTTCCTTCAGGTTTTGCTGTGACAGCATATGCATATAAATACATGATTGAGAAAGCCGGCGTCGATAAAGAGATTAAAGATATCTTATCAGATCTTGATACACATGACGTCCATAATCTAGCTGAGAGAGGTGAAAAGATAAGAACTATCATCAAAAATACACCTCTTCCGCCTGAATTGGAAGAAGATATTCGTAAACATTATCAAGGGATGGAGGACCGTTATGGAAATAATTGTGACGTTGCAGTTCGTAGTAGCGCCACAGCAGAAGACCTTCCAGATGCTAGTTTTGCCGGTCAACAAGAGACTTATTTAAATGTTAAAGGAGAAGATGAATTACTTGAAAAAGTCCGAGAATGTTTTGCATCTCTTTTTACAAACCGTGCAATATCATATCGTGTCGATAAAGGATTTGATCATTTTAGTGTATATTTATCTGTTGGAGTTCAAAAAATGGTAAGATCTGATCTTGCCTCTTCTGGAGTTATGTTTTCAATCGACACAGAAAGTGGTTTCAAAGATGCGGCATATATAACTGGTGCATGGGGTCTTGGGGAAAATGTTGTACAAGGCACAGTAAACCCTGATCAATTTTATGTTTTCAAACCTACTCTTAAAAAAGGTTTTAAACCAATTCTTGAGAAAAAACTTGGAAGTAAAGAAAAAAGAATGATATATTCTGAAAACGGAACAGAACAGGAACCGGTATCCAAAGAAGACCAAGACAGGTTTGTAATAAATGAGGATGAGATACTTAAACTTGCTAAATGGGCATGTATAATAGAAGATCACTACGATAAACCAATGGATATAGAATGGGCAAAAGACGGCAACACAGGAGAGCTCTTTATCGTCCAGGCAAGGCCTGAAACAGTACACTCACAAAAAGACATGGCAACCATGGAAACATTTGTGCTAGAAGAAAAAGGAAATGTTTTAGTTGAAGGAGAAGCAGTCGGCGGAAAAATAGGACAGGGAGAAGTTAATGTAATTGCGAAAGCTGAAAACATTGATCAATTCAAAAAAGGACAAGTTCTTGTAACAGATATGACTGATCCTGATTGGGAACCAATTATGAAAATCGCGGGTGCTATCGTTACAAATAGCGGTGGGAGAACATGTCATGCTGCAATTATTAGCCGTGAGCTTGGCATACCTTGTGTTATTGGTACTGGTAATGGAACTGAAATAATTCATTCTGGTGATAAAGTTACAGTGGATTGTTCTGAAGGCGTTGGAAGAATATATGAAGGTATGCTGAAGTTTAAAGTAGATCGTATGAAAATTGACAACATCCCAGATACTAAAACAAAAATAATGATGAATGCAGCAATACCTGAAAAAGCATTTATCCAAGGTCAAATACCTAATGATGGTGTGGGTCTAGCACGTGAAGAATTCATAATCAATTCACATATTGGAATTCATCCACTTGCCCTTATGGAATATGAAAAACTACGTAAGATTTCAAATGAAAACCCAAAGATTGCAAAAGTAATCCATGAAATAGACAAAAAAAGCGCAAGCTATGAGGACAAAGTAGAGTTTTTTGTAGATAAACTTGCACAGGGCATATCAAAAATCGCCTCCGGATTTTATCCAAATGATGTAATAGTACGAATGAGTGATTTTAAAACAAACGAATATGCAAACCTTATAGGCGGGTTTTTATATGAGCCCAAAGAACACAACCCTATGATAGGATGGCGTGGAGCCTCAAGATATTATGATAAAAAATTTAAACCAGCTTTTGGCCTTGAATGCAGATCGATTAAAAAAGTACGAGATGAAATGGGATTAGATAATGTTAAACCAATGATTCCCTTCTGTAGAACTCCGGACGAGGGTAGGAAAGTAATTGAAACAATGAATGAATTCGGCCTTAAGCAAGGTGAAAACAATCTAGAAATATATGTAATGTGTGAAATACCTAGTAATGTAATTGTTGCAGACCAATTTGCAGATATATTCGATGGTTTTAGCATAGGAAGTAATGATTTAACACAACTAACACTTGGACTTGATAGAGACTCGGATCTTGTCGCCCATATATTTGATGAGAGAAACGACGCAGTAAAAAGACTTGTTAAACAAGTAATAGACACAGCTCATGCACATACCCCAAGAAGGAAAGTAGGAATATGTGGTCAAGCTCCTTCCGATTTCCCGGAATTTGCAGAGTTTTTAGTGGAATGTGGAATAGATAGTATAAGCCTAAATCCAGATACAGTATTAAAAACTAAGATGAATATTGCAGATACCGAAAAAAGATTAAATGATAATTCACAAAAAGTAACAGTATCCAAATAAAGAAAAAACCAATTTAACTATACTAACAAAATAATATGATAAAAATACCTTTTTTGGAATTAAAAAAGCGGAAGATAGTACTAAAAGATCGCGCGGGTAGTGCAGATGATTCTGACTTGTTTGAAAAAATTTACAAGTATGGTAAAATATATTTTTTAGATCAGGATGGTATAAACAAAAATAAACCCAACTATTGTACTTATCAAAGACTTTCTTCATCTGCTGAACTATGGGTTGATGCAGGTCCAAGAGATATTGGAGATGTCGTTGATTTAATTATGTCGGGAGTAAGCAAAATAGTTATAAGGGAGGAGCTTTGGTCAGAATTAGATTTTCAATCAATAAAAAAATATACTGAAATAGAGATTTACAAATTAATAACCAATTTTGAAGAGGATAAACACAAACCAATTTTTTCAGATACCGATTTTAATGGTTTGATAATATTGGGAGAAAAATCTATTGCAAAAAAGTTACAAGAAACACATAAAACTAAAAAATCAGATGAAAACAACAAAATTTATGTATATATAACCAACAAGCAAAACGCTACATACTGGAAAGAATACAAAGTAGATGGTTTGATAATAAATATTGAAGATATGGAGAAATACAATAAAATATGAATGATGAGAAAAAAATTATTTTGGCTTTTGTATTCAAAAAAAGTGGAAAAAAAGAGCTGGCTGAATCCGAGCTATATCTAACATTATCTATGGATTTACAATGGTTTAAACCAGAAGAAGCTAAAAATTTTGTAAAAAAATGTATTAAAGAAAACATTCTAGAAAAACAAAATGATTTAGTTAAACCACCATTTGATATTGAAAAAGTAAAAATACCAGTTGGTTTCAAACCCGATATGAGAAAAATTAAAGAAGATGTAGAGCCAAGAGAGGATTTAATATTATCAATTGCAAAAGCATCTAAAAAGAACGAACGAGAAGTCAAGGAAATTATAAAAAAAATACAGGTTAGTAAAAAAATTAATTTTGATGTAGCTTGTTTAATTCTAGCAAAAGAATATGGAATTGAAATTAATAGTTTTATAAAGGATATTAAAAAGATTTAATTAAAGGAAATATAGCATTATTGGGATGAGTAAAATCCCCATACAATGACTACGGCGAACGCCCCATTGAACTGGAAGTAATCCTATAAAAGTCGCCACAAGTAAGATTAGTAAGCCTAAAAATCCTGTAAATAAAAAAACAAGTATTGAAATGAAAAGAATTGTGCCGCCCACAAGTTTTGCATACGGTAGGTTTGCAAAATTTTTAGCAAAGATTTTTCCGACTTTCAGTGTGAAAAAATACGATAATGTTCCTGCAAAAATTAATGCTATTAAAAGATATGATAAATATGTCGGCATCAATAAAGTACCCCATTCTTGAATTGTGATGAGGTCCATAACTGCAAGTGTTGCACCACTTCTAGAGCGCATTATTATAAACATAACTACTACTACAAAAAATGCACATGCCGTGTTAACAGCGCTTAATGTTATTATTGTCTGTTTTTTATTTGAGTTTTCGTCAATATTTTCGTCGGGTTGTTTTCTGGCTATCATTGCAATTATAGTTCCGGTTGCTGACGTTATACCTGGTATAATTGAAACTAAAATTCCACCTATACTACCTGTTGCTACAGAAGTTATTGATTCTTTTTTGGCTTTTTTATTTAGTATGGGTTCTTCAATTTTTTGGGTGGGTATTATTGGTTCGGTTAGTAGAGAGGTCAACAAGGTTGGTAGACCAAATAACCCAGCTAGTGCAGGAAATAGAACTGGTGAAGAAAGCCCAATTGGTGAATTAACAGGGGTCTCAAAAATTATAAAACCGAAAATCCCGGACAAAAAGAATACAAATAAAGCAAACAACATCCCCATAATATATGTCGGTTTACCTTTTAGATTAAATATTTCTATTTTTGCTTTTTCAGTACATATCATAATTATTGAAATAGCAAATAAAACCCAAAACATTATTTCTCTTAATGTTTCATAAAAAAATAGAGGGTTTCCAATTATGAGTCTTATAGGTATGAGGAATATAAAACAAAATATTATTGCTCCGAAACTCCCAAGGGCAGACAATGCCACAGCTTCATATCCTTTTCCTTCAAGCAGTAAACTATGAGCTGGAAGTACAGATAGGGCTGTATCTTCATCTGGGGCTCCTAAAAAAGTACTTGGGATTACATCGTGAAAAGTGTGAGATAAACTGCATGATATTATAAACACACTTATAAGGAGAAAAATGAATTCTTCAGTTATCCCAAATTGGTAAAAAAAGCTCATGGATGTTATAATAATCGAGGATAATGAAAGTAAGATTAGCGCTATATTATTTACATGTAAACCGGGTAACAAACCCGTTGCAATTCCAGTTATCACACCTATCAAACAAAATATTAGAATTAAAAGTAGTTCGAGCATAGTTTAAGACTCCTCTATTCATCAATAATATTTATGCAGTGTTCTTCGTTTTCTATTGAGATTTTGTATCTGAGTTCTTTTTCATCAAATTTGAATTTGCCTAAAATTTCTACTTTTTGATTTGGATGTAATGTTATGTATTCCTTGTCATGATAAACAGGGATTTTATATTCGTCTTCTACATCTATTAAATAAAAATAATCATTCAAATCTATTTCAACTATGCCGGATGTTTTTATATTTATGTTTTCATAATTTTTTGGATTTTTTCCGATTTGTTCTAGCGGTATATAGTTATTCTGCCAGCTTCTGTAAATTTTTATAAATTTAGGATTTTCTACAATTATTTCCCATTCTTCGTTGTATTTTTGTACTTCGCCCGTTACCTGGATTTTGTCACCATAGCTAATACTTTTTTTCCCTTCGAGAAATACTTTTGCTGAGTAGTTGTTATTTCTAATTGTTATAATTTGACTTCCATATGTTGTCTCGTATGTATCTGTTACAAAGCCCTTTGTAGTAACAATTTTTCCTTCGAAATTTTCAATATCTTCTAGACTGATATTAGTTGGCTCTGATAAAGTGGAAATTATATAAAGTGTTGATATGCCCAAAACTGATAGGACTATTGCTAAGTGTTTTATTTCTAAGCTGTTTAGAAACATTAATGTTTAATCGGGCTTTTATTATATAAATATAATTATTTTTATATCCTTGTTTTTATTTTGCGTTAATTTTAAATATGTAGTATATGTTGATATTTAACAATTGTTAACATTGGTATTAAAATTGGTAAAATGATTTATACTATGTCTGCAATTCTTTAAGAGAAAACTAAAACTCTTAGGCGGAGGTTACAATGATTAAAAAAGAAGTTGTATTGAAAATATCTGAGGCTTTTCAGCAAGATGTAGGATACGGCAGAGCAAGAATAGATCACCAAACAAGAATGGATCTTGATTTGTCAATTGGTGACGTAATAGAAATAGAAGGTACAAAAACAACAGCATCTGTTGTGTGGAGAGCACACCCAACAGATGAGGGGAAACGTATTATTCGAATTGATAATTTAACAAGAAAAAACTGTGGAGCAGGCCTAGGAGATCGTATAAAGATTAGTAGAGCAGATATAAAAGGAGCTACTGAGGTTGAACTTGCACCGCTAATATCAAAAGGACAGCAAATCCAATTTGGTAGTGGAATTGATAATTTAATAAAAAAAGGGCTTCTAAAAAGACCTTTAACCAAAGGAGACAATATAATAGTCCCCGGTATTGCATTATTTGGAAGTTCTTTACCTTTTAGGATCATAAAAACACAGCCTTCAGGAATTGTATCAATAAATGAAGATACAAACATAAAAGTACAAGAGGAAGCAGCTAAAGGCGTAGAAATTGAAGGGCCTAGTGTAAGCTATGAAGATATTGGTGGTCTTCATGAAGAGATCTCAAAGGTCCGTGAAATGATAGAGCTCCCTTTAAAACATCAAGAGCTTTTTGATAGGCTTGGGATTGATCCGCCTAAGGGAGTGTTACTTCATGGGCCACCAGGCACTGGTAAAACATTGATTGCTAAGGCAGTAGCCAATGAATCAGGAGCCAGTTTTTATACCATTAACGGGCCTGAAATCATGAGTAAATTTTATGGTCAAAGTGAAGAGAATCTCCGTAAGATTTTTGATGAGGCGGAAAAAAATGCACCCTCCATTGTATTTATCGATGAAATTGATGCGATTGCGGGTAAAAGAAGTGAAACCCATGGTGAAGTGGAGAAACGAGTTGTTTCACAGCTATTAACACTTATGGATGGTTTGAAAGGGCGCGGAAAATTAATAGTAATTGGCGCAACTAACATACCCGATCAGATTGACCCGGCTTTACGCAGGCCTGGAAGGTTTGATAGGGAAATAAGAATTGACGCGCCAGATCGCGATGGTAGAAAAGAAATTTTACAGATTCATACAAGAGGCATGCCAAAAGCAGAAGGTGTTGATCTTGATAAAATCGCAGATATAACTTATGGTTATGTAGGAGCGGATCTTGCGGCTCTTGCACGTGAGTCAGCTATGAATGCTTTAAGAAGATATTTACCTGAGATAAACCTCGAGGAGCCGATACCTGTTGAGGTACTTGAAAAAATGGAAGTAACCATGGATGATTTTAAAAATGGTCACAGAGGCATAGAGCCATCAGCAATGAGAGAGTTTATAGTTGAGGTGCCTCAAGTTTCCTGGGTTGATATTGGTGGTCTTCAAGAAGTAAAACAACAACTGAGAGAAGCAGTCGAATGGCCATTAACTAAACCTGATGTTTTCAAAAAAATGGGCATAAATCCACCTAGAGGTATTCTTTTATATGGTCCACCTGGAACTGGAAAAACACTTCTTGCAAAAGCTGTCGCACATGAATCAAATGCTAATTTTATATCTATCAAAGGACCAGAAGTAATGAGTAAATGGGTTGGCGAATCTGAAAAAGCAGTAAGAGAACTTTTCAAAAAAGCAAGACAAGTTGCTCCAACTATTGTTTTCTTAGACGAACTTGATTCAATAGCCCCTATGAGGGGTAGAGATGCTGGTTCCCATGTAGTTGACAGTGTTGTAAATCAACTACTTACAAGTGTTGATGGGCTTGAGAGTTTGGATGGGGTGGTGATCATGGGTGCAACAAATCGCCCCGATATAATTGACCCTGGATTGTTAAGACCTGGTCGTTTTGATAGGTTGATCTTAATTCCTGCGCCGGATTTCTACTCTAGAAGTGAAATTCTAAATATTCATTTAAAAAATATTCCAACAGATATAACTAAAAAAGATG
>CAZOBL010000001.1:0-69956 GCA_964578185.1 uncultured Thermoplasmatales archaeon | reverse complement strand
TAGAAAGAATATATTTATTTTTACGAGAGTTTATACTAAAAAACTTAATTGGGAAAAATTCAATTTCATATAAGTTTTTAGTCAGGGAAAGCTTTTTTATAAGAATCTCAGGTGGCTGTTTGAGTAATTGTTCATACTGTGCAATAAAAAAAGCTATTGGCCCGTTAAAAAGTAAACCAGTTAAACAATGCTTAGATGAGTTTAAAAAAGGTTTATATCAGGGATATAAAGATTTTATTATTACTGCTGATGATATAGGATGCTACGGTTTAGATATAAAAAGTAGTTTACCAGAGTTACTGCAGGGAATGGTTAAATTTCCTGGAAACTATAAAATATTAATCCGTGGATTATGTCCAAGATGGATTGTTAAATATATTGAAAATTTTGAACAAATTCTTAAATCAAAAAAAATTAATAGAATAGATATTCCGGTGCAATCCGGTAGCCGCCGTATTTTAAAATTAATGAACCGGTATTCACATATAGATGAAATAAAGCAAGACTTATTAAAGATTAGAAAAGCATATCCTCAGATTATTTTATTCGCTCATTTTATAGTAGGTTTCCCTTCAGAAACAGAAGAAGAATTTAAGCAAACTTTATCATTTATAAAAGAAGTTGATTTTGATTCAGGTATTTTTTTCCCCTTTTCTTGTAAAACTGGTACTGCAGCTGAAAGAATTGAACCAAAAATTATCAAAAAAGAGATGAATAAAAGATTAAAAATTGCAAAAAAGACCCTAAAAAAATCAGATTATACATTTAAACATCAAGCGGATATGGGTTTTTTTGTTTTTGAAAAATGTAAAATATGACACCTTCTTATATCATAATGTGGCAGGAAAAAAAATTTTTATTAAATCCTATGCTTGTGAACTAAGAGATTTAGATTCCACAAAAATATCTAAATATTTATCTAAAAATCATCATGAGATTGTAAATAACCCCAAAGATGCAGATATAATATTTATATTAACCTGTGGTTTTACTAATAATACTACAAATTATTCCTTAAAAAAAATTAAAAAGTTTCAAAAATATGATGCAGAACTTATTGTTTCAGGGTGCGTACCCGCGATAGATGAAAAGAGACTTTCAGAAATTTTTTTGGGTAAAACATTACCAACTAAGGATTTAGATAAAATAGATGATTTCTTCCCAGACAATAAAATAAAATTCAATACACTAATTGATGGACATATATCATACAAAAATCCATCAAGATTAAAATTTTACACAAATTTTATCAATTTTGTTAATAGAGTTAGAACCCTTAAAAAGATTTATCGTTTTATACAAATTAATTTTGGTAAAATAGATGAAAAATATATTTACAATTTTTCAACAACATCTCCTTTTTATTATTTGAAAATTTGCCAAGGATGCAATGGAAATTGTTCTTATTGTGCGATAAGCAAGGCAATTGGAAAACTAAAAAGTAAACCAGTAAAAAAATGTGTAGAAGAGTTTAAAAGCGGATTAGAAAACGGATATGAAAATTTCATAATTGCTGCAGATAATGTTGGAAGTTATGGAGTTGATATAAATAAAGATCTAACAGTTTTACTTAAAAATTTAATGAGTGTAAATGGACAATATGAATTTATTATCAGAGAAATTGGCCCGTATTGGGTTGTAAAATATATAGATGAATTAGTAAGTATTTGTAAAGAAAGAAAAATAAGAGATATGGGTATAGTCATACAATCAGCTAATAATCGAATACTCAAACTCATGAATAGATATTCAGATGTAAACAAAACTAGAGAATCCATTAAGAGATTGAGAAGTGCCTATCCTGAATTAAAGTTACACACCCATGTGATAGTTGGTTTTCCCACTGAAACAAAAGATGAATTTAAACAAACATTATCTTTTGTTAAAGATATCAATTTTGATTCAGGTGTAATATTTCCTTTCTCTTTAAAAATTAATACCATGGCGGAAAATATACAGCCAAAAGTTTCAAAAAATGAGATATTAAGAAGAATGAAATATTCAAAAAAATATCTTAAAAAAAACGGATACAAAATAATTAATTTACCAAACCTTGATTATTTTTTCTTTACCAAAAAGAAAAATTATCTAATAAAAAACAAAGATATTAGATAAGAGCAACATGCCATCTTTACTTTTATATACTTTATACTGTTTGTTTGATTATATTACAATATAAAGTAGATATATGTAAAGGTTAGAGTTTATAATGGTTCATATAAAAAACTATATTTATCCTTCATGTTTATCTTAAAATAATCTATTATTTGGATTCAAGGATTTGGTAAAAAATCTATGAAAATTTTAATATCTGCAGCATCTCAAATTCATGATAATAAAAATAATTCATTGTTGTATCAACTATTAGAAAAAACCATTAGAAGTGGTTCACTTGCTCTAGCACAAATAGCGGCTGTTACACCAAAGAAACATGAAATTGAAATAATTGATGAGAATAGATATGAACGAATAGATGTAAATAAGAAATATGACCTAGTTGGAATTTCATTTATAACTCAAAATGCAGTTAGAGGATATAAAATCGCAGATGAATTCCGTAAAAAAGGTATACCTGTTGTATTAGGTGGCTATCATCCCTCTTCAATGCCCAAAGAAGCAAAAGAGCATGCTGATAGCGTGGTCGTTGGTGAAGCAGAACTAAATTGGCCAAAGCTACTCAATGATTTTGAAAACAATAATCTAAAACCATTTTATAAACAAGAAGATTACGTTGATCCTAAATTGATACCTCCTGCATATCGTGGACTAGAAAAAGGAATTGTGCTAGGTGGAGAAGTTCAAGCAACTAGAGGATGTCCCTATAGATGCGATTTTTGCTCTATACAAAATGTTGAAGGAACAAGGTTTAGAAAAAGACCTATAGAGGATGTAATCAAAGAGATTAAACAAATGAAAAGTTCCTCTTTCTTTTTTGCAGACCCTTCTTTAACAATTGATGTCGAATATTCAAAAGAACTTTTTAGAGAAATGAAAGGCTTAAAAAAACAATTTAATTGTGATGGAAATGTAAATGCTTTAAGTGAAGATGAAGAGCTAATAAAATTATCAAAAGAAGCAGGATGTAATTCATGGTGGATAGGTTTCGAATCAATTTGTAAAGAAAGTTTAAAAAGTGTTGGCAAAAAAAACAAAGTACAAAATTACTCAAAAGCAATTAATAAAATTAGGAAACATGGCCTGGGTGTTAGAGGTATGTTTATGTTTGGCTTTGATCATGATACAAAAAATATATTTGATTCTACTCAAAAGGCTATCAATAAATGGAACTTAGATATGGCTGCCTTTTTTATTTTAACCCCTTTTCCAGGGACACCAGTTTTTAAAAAGTTTGATGAAGAAGATCGTATTTTAACTTATGATTGGTCAAAATATACACCATGGAATGTTGTTTTTGAGCCGAAAAATATGACCTCGGGGGAATTATATGAAGGAACAAGAAAAATTGCAAAAAACTTTTTTTCCCTGTCAAATAATATTAGAAGAATGATCGATAGCAATGGTTTTACTTATAGAAGTCTTATGAATAAAATTTCGTTGAATTTTTTTGCCGATAAATATGAGTTTAAGCAAGATTTAAATTTTTAATATAATGTTTTTTCCTGAAAAAAAAGTTATTATTTTACTTGGGTTTTTTTATTAATATAAAAATAACAAAATGTTAAACTTGTGACATTATCGTTAAAATGATTATTTTAAGAGTATTAATGAGCCAAAAACTATTTTATATAAAAAAGTATTTATACTAAGCAATATAAATATAATAATATAAGAATAAAAACTAAACTCTTAAAATTATACCCCGGGAGGTAATTAGTACGTATAAAAAAAACAAAGGTAGATTACTATCTACAATTATAATAGCTGTTCTACTACTTTCAACTATAACACCAGCAATAGCTGCTTTTCAAAAAAATGAAACATCTTTTTCAGATAAAATCCAGGACGTTAAAGAAAATGTTAAAGACTTCATTGAACAAAAAACCATGACTGATAAAACAATTAAAATAACAGGGTTATTTGGAGGGTCACTGCTTTCTTTTTACTATAAATATGCAGACCAAGAAGAAAAAACAGTATCTATGAACATTTTTAGATACACATATGTCGATATTAATGATGACGGAAAAGATGATTTTAAAGTAAGGGCAAGATTATATCCTAGTATAGTACAACCTTTTTCACTAGCAATTAACCTAAAAACAAAAATAGATGCTCTTAATGGTTTTGATGATTTAGATGAAAACGCTTTTTTGAAGACAAAAATAATTTTTGAAAGACCCGGGCTTTTGTTTTCAGATAAAAAAGGAGATGAAATAGGTTTTGGATATGTGTCTGATGAAGGGGAAGAAATACCTTCTTCTTGTGATTTAACATATAAATATGTACCACACTTTCTATCATTAAATAAGAAACCTGAGCATCGTCTAAATATAAATGTTGATGAGCAAGCCAGTGGTTCAAATCTTGGTTTAATCTTTGATTATCATGAGTATAATGGTAGTGAGCTTTTACAAAAAGATGAATTTAAAATCAATTATTCACCGATGGTTGATACAGAAATCACCCTTCAACGCAAACCAGGGGCAGTAATTGAGTTTAAGCGTGAAAGACAAGACAGCTCAGACGTGGATCTTCTTCTTAAGCATTGGAAAAATGATAATACATCTTATGTTTACTCAAATGATCTTCCCGAACATGTAACATTTAATCTAGACTTCGGTGCTGATGGTTGTGTAGAGTTTGATACTCATGGCGACAGAGTAACTGAGATAGGATTCTATGACAGCCCAACTAGTCCAAGTTATAAAATATTTTTTTCAAATCTTGGAGGAAAAGCAGGAGTAGATTGGTATAGAAATCTAATTGGTGGTGTTGCAAATGTTAGCGTGTATGCAGATTCCGCCGATACAGGTTTTAACGTTGAGTTAAATGGTGAAAATGATGGCTTTGTAGATTTTCAAGTTTCTTCATACACGTCTTATGATGCAGCCTTAGAGGTAAACTTGCCAGAAGGCTATATCAAACTTTTAAGAAGCGACTCAAATCTAATGGTTAACTTAGATGCTGAGTTTAAAGATGAAACTGTGGGTAGTATTCTAAATTCTGCTACTGCAAGTTTTCAGATAACAAATGAGTTTACCAGTCCTTTTGTTTTAATTTTTGATAAAATAGGTGATGGTATAGTTGAAGTAAATCTTTCAGGTAAATCCTTAAACATACAAGATTTAGAATTTTCAATTAGCTCACCAGTAATCAGCGGAGAGCTATCTGTTTCTGCAGATCATCTCATAAAAGAAAAACAAGGTAATATCAGTTTAAACGTGTCAGTTGATGAAGTAGATGGAAACATCTCAGGATATGTTGGATTTAAAGCAGAGAAGGGAATAGATATTTCAAATTTAACAATTAAATACAACAACGGCGTAGTTGTTCATAAAGATAGTATAGTAAGTTTAAATACAGTTGAAAAAAACTGGCCGTTTGTTTTTAACATTAGTGTTGAATGGCACATATTTAATAATTCAGGTTACGTACTAATACATCCAGATAGCTATGCAAGTTTTGGTTTCTACTCTACCTATAGTAACCAAGAAGAAGGTGTAATAGCCACTATTTCTGGTGAAATAAGGTTTAAGTCACTTGATAGAGATTTTAATGTATCATGGGAGACTATAGATGGAAATCTTAGTATATCTCTTGATGGTAGTGTACTTGCAAGTCTTAAAGATTTCAATTTCTGGGTAAAAGACAAAGTAGACATATCCATCCCAGAGATATCTGTAGCATTTGACTTAAATACAAACAATAAAGATGGAACCCTTAGCCTGATTTTAGACGATTCAGTTGTAACATGTAACGTGACAATAGATAAAATCAACCTTACAGACTTATTTGATATAACACTAAAAGGCTCCCTTGATGTTGTACTAGATGCAGCTGCATCAGGAAACCTTGATATTGCTTGGAATGAATCAGGTATCAAATCAATAAATGGAGATTTCGGTGCCGATGCAACAGGTAGCATAGATCTTACAGATTTCGAGTTTAAATACAAAACACTAGTCTGCGTATCGATAGGAAATTTGTTCATATCTGGCAACCTTAATTTTAATGTTACTAGTATAAATGGTAATTTGTCTTTACATTCTGAGATAGGTTTAACAGATATAGTAATTGATGATGTCACTTTGAATGTTAATTATATATTTATTCCGGACTGGGAGGGGCCTGGAGCCGTCTCCATGGATCTAGATGTAACTTTCACTGGCGGCGGTATTATTTCATTGTCTTTCGAGAATGGTACTTTTAAGGTTGATGCAGCTATCTATGATGATTCTGATATTGTAATCAATTCTCTATGGGCTTTAGTACCAGGTATGTGGATAGAAGCCAATATTGAATCTTTATATATAACAGGTAAAACAACCGTTTGGGTCAATGTAGATACTTCAAAAGAGGTACCATTTACCGCAACTTTTTCTACAACCGAAGCCACAAATGCAGATTTAATCTACATTGGTTATTTGAATCTGCAGATTTATGTAATCGATTTTGTTTCAGATCCTGGGAAGGGAAACATAACCTTAGGAATAAATAAATTATCTGGTATGCCTGTAATAATTATAAGAGATAAAACTTTTCATATAGGTTATTTAAACCTATTTGGTATTGTTGCAACAAATGTTACAATAACAGGTAACGCACATTTATCAGGCTTTTTAGATATTAGTAGCTTTAAATGGGTATATTTAAGAGGAGAAATCAATGAGAATACTACCTTTACTTTTGAAGATGCTGGAATATCCATTGTTTTAGAACCTGGTTTATTGGATTTGACGTTGCAAACCAATATGGGTGAGGAAGATGCCATCCCAGATTTCTTCAGTGGGGAGAAAGAAAATCTCTATCTTTATCTGTTTGGCCATAGTTCTAGTTGGATTGATTTAAAGTCAGAAACGGAAGATAAAACTTTGATATCTGCAATGGGTACTTTGGATTTATGGGTTTATCTACAAAATTCAGATGATGGTACAATGTCTGGTATTGTAGATGCAAAAGAAGTAAGTGCAGCAGTTGTTGTATATGATGTTATTAGACTTGCAGGTGAATTAAGTACTAAAGTAGATTTCAGTATTAATATTAAAAATGATGGTAATGGGAATGTAACAATTTCTGATTTATATATCAATGTAACAGGCGAAGCTTCTGGAGTTATTCAGATTAAAGGTAATTCAACAGATTGGATTCCAATTTTCCCGTTCAATACATCTGGCCAAGTTTTAATTTTTAGAAGCAAAGGTTTCCAAGGTCCTGATATTGTTATAGGTGAAAAAGGTGAATATATTCAAACATCTAGTGGATATGTTGAACTTGGTTTTGAAGTATGGTATGCACCCCCATTCAGTCTAAATGGGAATGAGGATATTGCTCCTTACACGTATAATATTTCATTTGATGATGGTACGTATTTTGAAAAGACAACTGATAAAACATGGATATCTGTAGAACCTCATGTATTTAATATTGGAAATTACACTCCTATTGTCACAGTCACCACATCGAATACATTAATTGATCCTGTTAACGATTCAATTGGACTTATGATTATTCCTGGTGCTTATGTAACTATTGTAGATCATGGTCCAAGAAACTTTCTTTACAATGACTCAAAAGATGAAACCATTATAAATACATGGTTTACAATTGGAAATGATGCCAAAGAAGATTATACACTTCATTGGCAAATAAAAGATATTAATGAAATACCGGACGGAACCTCTGTATATTTAGATGAAACTAGTGGAATTTTAGGTCCAAATAAAACAATCAGAATTAATGTTACGATAACTATCACTGGCCAAGGCGTTGAAGATAGTTTCACTGTTCGAGTAAATAACTCTGCCTATTCTGAGTTTTACAAATATGGCGTAAAAGATGCAGCCACTACTAAAAAATTTGCAATTGACAATAAATTTGATGCTTTAGCGATTTGGCCAATTAACGGTTTTTCATTCCCAGATATTAAACCTGGTGGGAACATGACTGCTTCTTTTTGGATTTTCAATTGGGTAAATATAAATAAGCCTGTTAACTGGAGTATTGTTGACTATCCTCAACCTGAAAATGGTAGTTGGACAATTTCACCTATGAGTGGAAATATCCCAAATATGGGTGCTCAGATAGTTCATTTTACCATACAAGCTCCAAATGAAAATGGAATTGATTTGGGTGGGAATATCACTGTTATGAACGTTGATGATCCAACAGAAACCCATACAATTACTATTAATGTTAAAACAAGAGGTCAAGGATCAGGAGATGGAGATGTTACCGTTTCAGAAGATGAAAATGGAAACGTATCAATTGCAATTGGTGGTTCAAATGAGATACATGTAAACAATTTCCAGTTTACCATAAACGGAGTAGCAGGAATGCTAGATGGTCATTTTATTTTTGATACAAACGACTCATATGTATATATCAACTTTACAGAAGGAAACTTTTTACAAACATTTACCATTGAGGGCAGTGCTGAGTTTACAATACAAGGATTTAGATTTTCTTTTGGAGAAAATATCAGTATAAATGTAAGCCGTGTAATTACTGGTGGCTTCAACTGGTATGAGGGCAGAAGCGGCTGTTTCAACATGGCAATAGATGATACATTTACAAATATCGACATAGAACTAGATTTTGACTACAATACAACTGATTTTACTTTGGCAGGAAAAATAGATATCGATGTCACAAACAATGCAAATGGTACATTGTTTATAGACTGGGATTTCAACGGTGAAGACAAAGACATATCTATTGATAGTGACTTATTTGTAAATAAAGACATAACTGTCAGTTTTACAAATATATACTTTCAAGTTAACAATTTCTTCTTAAGCGCAGATGAAATATATTTTGATAGAAAAGTAAACCTGTCTTTTAATAATACTAAACTCTACATAGAAACTAGTACAATTATTTATGCTGATAACATAAATTTTGATATTAACACTGGTGACTTCAAGGTTGAACTTAGCGGCGTAGGCATTCAAATAGATGGTTTTCTACTTTTTGAAGTTAAAATAAACGAAGGTTTTAGTGTCTATTGTAATACTTCACATTTGCACATAGAAGCTAACGGAGAACTATGGGTATACTATGGAGAATACTCTGGTAGATATTGGGCGACTGGAACTCTTGACATCTATGGTGAATTTTGGATTATATTGGAGTTAACTTAATTTTTTGGAGGCATAAAAATTATGAGAAAATTATTTAAAAGAAAACCCGCAGCAAAATCACTATTATATAATAATATTAATAAATTATCTAGTATACTTATAGTGGTCTTATTAATATCAGCTAGCTCAAGTGTTATCACTTCAGCTATACCATTTAACTCTGAGGAATCAAACAATATAAACGTTGATTTTTCTGAAGATACATCAGAGGAGGATAAAAATGAAGAGGCAAATGATGAATCTGAAAACTCTAAACAAATTACAACAAGTAATGACGAATCAATACTTTCAAAGCTGAAACTAAGTTTATACAACCTTTTAATTAAGTTGCTTGATAGATTTCCACGGCTTGCAAATCTTACGTTTTTCCAAAATCTACTAAACTGGCTTAATGACTCACATGATTCAGATGAACCAACTGAAGATATATTACCTCCCACCCAAGTTATTGGTTTGTCTGTTGAAGATTTTCATGATGGTAAGCTTAGTTTGACCTGGGATGCTGCATCTGATAATGTTGGTGTAGATCATTATCGTGTTTATCGTGATGGTATTTTTGTTGTTGATGTATCTGCTACTGAGTATTTGGATACCGGTTTGGTTGATGGTGATAGTTATGATTATCAGGTTTGTGCTGTTGATGCAGCGGGGAATGTTGGTGAGAATTCGTCTATTGTAAGTGGCACTCCAACAGAAACAGTAGTTGATAATATCCCTCCCACTCAGGTTACTGGTCTCTCTGTTGTAGATGCCCGTGACGGAAAACTAGATCTTTCATGGGATGCAGCCACAGATAACGTGGGAGTTGACTATTACAAAATATATCGTAATGGTTCGTTTATTATTGATGTATCTGGGTTAAATTATCAAGATTCCGGATTAACAAATGATGTTAGTTATACTTACCAAGTTTCAGCAGTTGACACCTCAGACAATGAAGGTCAAAAATCATTAGAAGAAAGTGGTACACCCACTGAAAGTCCTGGCGGGGATACTCAACCACCCTCTCAAGTTATTGGTTTGTCTGTTGAAGATTTTCATGATGGTAAGCTTAGTTTGACCTGGGATGCTGCATCTGATAATGTTGGTGTAGATCATTATCGTGTTTATCGTGATGGTATTTTTGTTGTTGATGTATCTGCTACTGAGTATTTGGATACCGGTTTGGTTGATGGTGATAGTTATGATTATCAGGTTTGTGCTGTTGATGCAGCGGGGAATGTTGGTGAGAATTCGTCTATTGTAAGTGGCACTCCAACTGAGGAGGAACCAGAAGATACTCAACCTCCAACAAAGGTAACAGGCCTAAATGTTGAGGATGCCCATGATGGGCAACTATATCTAAGTTGGAATGCTGCAACAGATAACGTAGGAGTAGACCATTATATAATTTATAGAGATGGCAATCCAATAGATGAAGTAGATATCACCGAATATCTTGATACAGGTTTAACAAATGATGTAAGCTACACTTATCAGATATCTGCAGTAGATACAAGTGACAATGAAGGATTAAAATCCGATTCAGTATCAAAAACACCAACAGAAAGCTCAGGAGATGCAACAATAGTGCCTGAATCCGGTCATATTGCTATAGGTGGAAACGGATATATTGTAATCAATACCACTTTGGATATTGATGGAGTACTTGTCACATTAATAGGCACTATATATTTACAAACCGGCACAGAATCACTTCATATATGGTGGAATTTAACCACTGGTTATCTAAAGATAAACGCTACAAGCTTCACTCATGATGGAACACAAGAATTCAGCCTCGTAGACTTTTATCTAAAAATAGAAGATCCAAATACTACCCCAAATAATATAATAATTTTTGATTTCAATCATTTTTCAATCGATGGACCTGGTGCATTAATATTAAATCATCAAGGAGAACAAGGAAATATAATTCTATGTGGAAACTTAAAAGTTGGAGAAATAAACGGTCAAATAAATCTAAATAATTTCCAAAATGCAACTATACAGGGTACATTCTACTCTGGTAAATACAAAGAAATTACAGGAGAAGCAAATATAGAATGGGATCTAACCGGAGATACACCATATGTATATGTATCAGGAAATATGACAAGAGACTCTCAAAGACAGATAAATATAGACGATTTAATATTTGATATCGAAAATACAATTAGTATATCTGCAGATAAAATCAATTTCACATCAGATAGTCATATAGAAATAGGAGATGGATACATCGATATATCAGATGCATTTAGATCAATCACACTAGAAAATCTTTTAATAAATTTCCAGGGTACACAAATTTTACTAAACGGTTGTCTTGAGATAACATCAGGAAGAAATACTACAATAATATTTGGTCAAGACTATATAAATATATCATTTGCAAATGGTATGACTAGTATTGATCTATCTGACTTTTATCTTGATGTAAACAATGGACAGTTCACGGTTGGAATCTCACATTTGACCCTAATTGCTGAAAACGAATTATGGATATCATTTGGTGAAGAGCTAAAAGTTAGCGCAAGTGTCGACAGCCTAGTGCTTACTGAATGTAGTATATCACCTACTAGCGACTTATATTTCATGGTTAACGGCAGCTTTGATTTATCAAACGCTGATAATGGTTTTGAATTAGATTTTACAAGCCTTGAAGACTTCGAAGTAGACATATCAATCGAAGGATCAGTAATACTCTCAGATGTAGTATTCATGTATGATGACAATGCTGCAAATAAACATGTAAGTCTTTCATGGGATTCACTTGATATATCAGCAGGCGGCTCAGCAAATATTAAAGTATTTGATGGAGAACTCACAGTTGACGGTTCTGGAACAGTTACTATTGTATTAACAGGGTTTTTGTTTTATTATAGTTCAATAAATACACCACCTGCATGGAGTGCAGGCTATATGTACACCGATATTTCTTTTGGTATCCCAAGTTTTTCAATTACACTTTCTGCTGATGTGCAAGACTTTTCAATAGCATTACCGGGTAGCAACTCAGATGACGGCGGGTCTGGAGGCGGTTCCGGTGGTGGAGGCTCCGGTGGCAGCGGAGGAAGCAGTGGAAGCTCTCTATTTGTAAACCTTGAGGGGGATTTCCAGCTTTCAGGAGATCTACAAGTAAATATAAAAACAGGTAGTTACAACTCATTTAATGTTAATGCTGCAGGAAATGGAGAATTTATAATTGGAGATTTCTATCTGTATCTTAGAGACTCTGAAGGAGAAGATATAATACCATTTATAAATGAAATCCTTGTAGAGATTGATTACATACAGATCATAGGCGGAGGAGGTATTGATTTAACATCTGGTGAAGTTCTGCTAGGTGGAACAATATGGTTGAATGAGTTATATATAGATGCTGATACAACCATTTTAAACGCTCAATTTGAATGCGACTTTGCATCTACTACTATAAGTGCAGGGATAAATATTTTTTCAGGATCAGTATCTGTTGGTGTAGGCACTCTTGAACTTTCAGAATTTTCTTTTACATCAGATGGCTTTTATTTAGGTGCAGATCTTATATCACTAAACGGCCCTGTGGTTATTACACTTGGAGCTACCATATCTGTTTCTGCAGGTGGATCCTATTTAGAAATCGAAAATCTACTTGCTGATATCCCAGGTGCTATACATGTCGAATTAGATGGAATATTCAACCTTGACGGTAGTTCATTAGATATTCAAACAGATATGCAATTTCAGAATATTGATATAGTTTTCTCTGGCGATGCTAGTATCGACTCATTTGATTTATATCTCGAAGCACCAGCCGCACAAGTATCACTTGATTGGGATTCAATTACAGCTACAGGTTCCGGGAATTTAGAAATACAAGGTAAAAAAGTTACAGTTGATGCCAGTTTTGATATGATAGATATCATTGGTTTAGATGCATCCTTTGATGCAACATTAATGGGTATATCTCTTACTGGTTCTATTTCTGCGAATGCTGAATTGTCCCTTGACATATCACCAGATTGGAAAATCAGAATTAATGGTACTGGCACTATCTCAAGTCTCAATTTTGAAGCCGCTGGTTTTGGTAAAGTAACTTGTTCGTTTATAGAATTATATGGAGATCTTAAGATTGATTTTGCAGCTAAGCAGTTGAATATTGTTGATATTGATGTTGATGCGATAGATCTTACAATGGAGTTAGGGGGAAGCGAGATATTTAAAGATGTTACAGCAGCAATTGAAGGAGATCTACTTATGACTTGGGATGGAACTCTTGAAAATATTAACTCAGTTTATTTGGAGGGTGATTTTTCATTAAGTCTTGGTAGTTCTATACCTATAAAGATAGGTGTCTTAGAGATCGAAGGAAGTATCGGACTTGATGGTGAAGTTTATCTTGAATCCTTAAAGCCTGGTTGGTCTATAGATGCCACAGGTTTTCAGTTATCTGGAAAAATATCACTTATATCATCGGATTTCAAATTAGTTTCTTTATCTGGTGTAATAACAATAGATGGTTATGGCGCGTTTAAAAAACTATCAGATCGTATAGAAATCTCATTAACAGGTTTTTCAGTTACTGCAAATCTTGAGATTTATATAGCGTGCTTTAAAACTTTTTCATCTGAAGGTTCTATCACTGGTTCTGGTGATATAACAGTTGGTCTATCATCAAATGGATATATAGAAACTAGTTCAGGTTTCACAATTTCCGGTAGTGGAATATCAATTGGTTCGTTATACATTCAGACGAGTCTCGTATTATCTGCGGGTAGTTATATAGGCTGGTCCAACCTCCAAGGTGATACAAAAACTTTTACCTTTGAAGATTTCAACGCAGAATTAGATATTGACATAAACAATGTAAGATTAGAAGTGGGAAGTATAACTGCCACAGAATATACAGTTATTACACTTTCTCAAAGTGAAAGCTACATGAAAGTTAACGGTGGTTTCAATTTTGACGTCTTCAGAGTTTCACAAAATGGAGAAACTCTATTTGAAGCATTATCCTTAACTATCTCAGATGTAAAAATCAAGAATTATAAAAATAACCCAAGTCGGACCGGTATTCAATTTGAGAAAATAAATGACAAAACACCTGCAATTTCAATACCAGATGGCTCGTTTACATTGTTTGGAAAAACATATGATTATATAGATTTGGAGGGCCATCTAAGAGGTTCAGTCACTGTGTATTTAGAAAGCTCAGGCGGTATCAATGTATTTCATGTAGATGGTAGCAGTGATGCTTCAGTAAGTATAAATGTAGGGACATCTAACTATCATATATCTGTTGATGTAGGTTTTTCAACAGGTGGGGGACAACTCAATGCTGAAGCTGATTTAAACTCAAACATTCGTTATATAGAAAATACCGTATCAGGATTTAATTACTATAGCATTGAAGGTGTTTTAAACGGCTGTGGTTTAAAACTACAAAATGGAGCAACCTCTGGTACATTCCGTATTGAATGGGAACAAGGTCTAAAGAATATATCAGTTGTAAATGGTTTAGAGTTAGTTCCAAGTTTTGTTTACTTCACTAAATCTAGTGTAGAAAGCTGGATTCAACTATGGCCTATTGGTACAGGTGAAATGCAGGCATTTATCGAGGGTCCACAGTGGGCTAATGCTGGAGAAGAAGTATGTTTCCATGGTGCTGCAATCGGCGGTGATGGAGATTATACATTTGAATGGGATTTCAATGGTGAAACTGATGATGGTTTTCAAAAAGATGATGAAGGTAGAAACGTCTGTCATACATATCCAAAAAATGAAGGTACATGTATACACCATCAAGTAATTTTAAAAGTAACTGACTCAAGTGGAAATGAGGTAACCGCTGATCATCATATAAATATCACAAGTTTAAAAGCCCATCCTGGATCTGGAGTAGGTGTTGTGGGTGTTTGTGAAGACTTGGTATTATCCGGTTATTCAGAAGAAGGATGCTATGAAAATAATCCAAGTGCACAAACTAAGTATACATGGGCACTTTATCCAATGAATGATAACGGTAAAGAATTCAATAAAGAATTTACTGAAACTGAGCAGCAAACAATTCCGGGGGGCCTTGTTAGACCTGGTGAATATATCGCTGAGTTTACAGTAAGCATTTTTATCGGCGATGAGTTAAAAGAGCAAGACTCAGAGAGACTAGATGGTTTCATAACTATTAGTGGAGCCACAATAGATGCAGAAGAAACTAATGTTAATATAGGTGAGACGGTTAATTTTATAGTGAATACTTATGGGTCTTGTAATTCTTTTACAATTGACTATGGTGATGGTACATCTGGTGGGGTAACTCATGAGTATGATGACCCTGGCGTATATACTGCGACTATAAATTATGGTTGTGAATCTGAGTTTAACTCAATTGTTATAACAGTTCACTCTTTTAGTGTCGATGCAGGTGGACCTTATGATAATAACTCTCAAGCCTACAAAGTCGGTGATGAAATTCAGTTTCATGGTTCAATTAAAGATTACGATGGTGAAGGTATTCCTTCTATTTCATGGGATTTCGGAGATGGCGAAACATGTAATAATTGTGGTTTAAATCCGGTACATATCTATGAATCAACACCACCATCGGATGAGGATGGGTATAAGGTAACACTTACTGTAACTATCGGGGGGGAAACAAACTCTGATACTGATATAGTATTTGTTGAAGAAATTGATTATGAACCACCTTCCATACTTAGTGTAGCTGCAGGAGGCCCAGGTAATAGTTGTGGGGAGGCGAGACCAAACGAACGAATTAATGTGTATGTTCATGCAGCAAGAAGTACTTACGAACCATCACATTACTGGTATAAATTAGCAGGTTGGAATGACTGGAGATCTATAAAACCATCAGATACCAATGTATGGGATAGCAAACCTATTCATATCTCCAATCCTGAACCAGGAAAAGTTACAGGTAGCTATATACTTTTTGTAAAAATTGAGGATAGCGAAGGATATGAAAGCAATTCATGGCCGGTTAACTTAAGATGGACTCGACTTGACACAAATATACTAGGACCAAAATGTGCTTTTGATATATGCTCACTACCATTTAGAGCAACAGGCTCAGATCCACCATGTTTTGATTTTGAAGATCTGGCTCATTCATGGACGTTTGGAGATGGCGGTGGTGCCTCTGGACAATATGTAAGCCATAAATATGCTGATGACGGTGTATATTTCGTAAAACTTACATCAGCTGGTTGGGGTGATATATATGATACAGCATATCAAAGTATTAGAGTTCTTAATGTTCCACCATACTCAAATTTCAGTGTTAATCCCCTAGTAAAAGCTGTAGATGAACAAATCTCCTTTGATGGAAACGCACACGATTTAGATGGCGAGGTCATCGGTTGGAAATACGATTTTGATGATGGTAGAAGAACATATGGATATTCAGACTATAATTATGACTATAGAAAAAGTGGTTTTTACACGCCAACTTTTACAACAACCGATGATGATGGAGATAAAGATATAAACAAAAGAGATACTGTAACAGGAGTACGCTATATTATTGTTGCAGATGCAATCGTTGATAATGATTTCAGTAATGATGGCAACACTCCAAAATTTGGAGAGAGAAGATTTAACAACATTCAGGATGCAATAGACTCGCCAAATGTACCAAATGAAGACGGACTTATCGTAGTTTTAGATGGTAACTACAATGAAGATATAGTAATTGACAAATCAATAGATATGATATCAGTTAGTGAAGGGTATTCAACAACCCATGAAAAAATAACTTTTGGTGGTGCAACAATAGATGGAACAGCAGACCCGACAAGCCCAACAACCATAAAGATTACAGCACCAAACGTTACAATACAGCATTTAAATATCATTGGAGATGAAATATCAGTAGAAACTGATAATGATCACACAACGATAAAAGATTGTAGCATATCTTCTAATATTATTGGTGTAAAAGCTGATACAAGCTCCAACAATACAATACAAAATTGTGAAATATCCGATACTCAAAATGCAGTAATATTAATGTCAAACTCAAATGATAATGAAATCAACTCATGTATTTTTACCCAAAATTTTAAAACAAGATATGGAGAAGCCATATCTATATTGAACTCAAATGCTAATACAATAAAAGCATGCGAAATAGATAATCATAACATCGGAGTAACTATTGACAACTCAACTGCTAATAGAGTAACACATTGTATCATCAATGATAATAACAAAGCCATGTTAGTTAAAAATGTAGAAAAGAAAGATCCAGGGTCTGGCCCTGAAAAAAGATCAGCTATAACATCACATGATTCAAATGTTATAACCTACACAAACTTTAGTTATAACACATATGGTGTACATTTATTAAATACAGCATATACAATTATAGGAGCAGAAAACGCAATATTCTACTTTAACTTAGAAGGAAATTATGAACCGGGTATAACTCTACCAATATCTGAAAGTGCAACAACACCAGGATACACAATGAAACCAACACCATCTGGAGATACACCTCAAGGTTCACCAAGACCTAAAAACTCATATTTCAATAATAACAACTACCCAATATTTGTACAAAACTCGGAATTAAATGCCATAAAAGACTGCATCATTAATGCTCCTCTCTCAGATTATACATCATTTAACATAAAAGGCCCAAGCTCAACGACCGGTGTAACTATACAAAACTCAGAAGATATAATGATTTACAGAACCATTGTAAAAAGAGCAAAAGATTACGGTATTCATATTTTTAATTCAAATAATGTAACAATATGGAAATCTTTGATTTGGGAAAACCCAGTTGGTGTATTATTTGATCATTCATCAAACAACTTACTTACCATGTCATCACTGATAAACCATACAATTTGTGGTATATATGTATCTGAAGGATCCTATTCAAATCTCATAAGATACAATAATATCTTCAAATTTAGCAGACAGTTCTACATAGATATGATAAACAACGCTCAAACAGAGGTAGCAGGCTGGATTGATTGGCTAAACAATGATACAAGAATAACAGCTTATGATGCGGGTGTAAAAACAATGTGGGATGATGATGGAGAATACTATGAAAAAACACATATCTGGGGTACTGCAAATGATAAGAAAGGTGCAGGTAACTACTGGAGTGACTACAACTGGCAGTATTATATAACTAATCTATTAAACAACGGTACGGTGGTTGATCCAAATGACTTGCCCTCAGTTGAAATGCCCGAATGGATTATGATTAATATGACGACGGGTGAAACAATAATGCCTGAGCCAGAAGGTCCGCAGCGTTATGATTGGCTTGAAATTGGGGATGTTCCATACAATATTTCAGGACCTGAAGGACAAAAAAATCAAAGCCAGGATAGATATCCCGTATTTCCTTACCCATTTATATGGTGTAAAGAATGGCTAAATACAGATGTTCCAACACAACCGGATATTTTACCACCAGAGCCAATTCCAAGGATATATCTTAGACCTGTAGAATTATAATAATTCTACATGCCCTATTATTTCATTTCGACAACTTTTATATAATAAAGTATATATACTAAAAATAACAAAGATTTATATAATATTATAAATCTGTTAAAATAATACTTGTTTGGGAGGTAATCAATACGAATAAAATTCTTAGTAAAGGCTATAAAAATAGCAATTTTTCGAAAAAAACCTACAAGATATTAACTATATTTTCAGTGCTTATACTCATATGTAGTGTTTTTGTAACCTCTGCAAGTTCTATAAACTTTAAAGATAAACCTAGAGAAAATATTTTAGGTAAAGACATCAGTTTAAACAATGATGAATCTAATCTGGAAGAAAAAATTTCTAATATTAAAGATAAAGTAAGAAATGTAACTGAGAAAATAAAAAATATTGACCTTTCAAATAATCGTTTTTTTGGTGTTGTAAAAACGCTTTCACAAGGGCAAAGCAGCACACTTTCTTTTAACATAAAATACGATGGAGAAGAAAAAACAGTTGGAATGAACATGTTTAGCTGGTCATATATTGATATCAACAGTGATGACCAGGAAGATATAAGAGCCAGGGTTTTTTTGTATCCATCAATTGTAAAACCTTTTGCTTTAGCTATAAACTTTAGAGTATCTATTGAGCTACTCGAAGGTTTTGAAGAACTCGATGATGAAAAAGAGTTCAGTGCATATACAAAAATAGCGTTTCCTGGTTTTTTAGTTAAAAACATCACTGGAGACACATTAAGCTATGGTTATGAATCGCCTGGGGGTGAGAAAATTCCAGCGGATTGTACAGTCACCTATCGTTTTGTGCCACATTTACTTTTCCTTAGAGAAAAACCTGAACATCATATCAACATAAAACCAGATGAAAGCACTGTTGGAAATGAAAAACTCAATCTCATACTATCCTATGAGGATGTTGAAGATAACAGTATAGTTACAAAGGATACATTCAAAGTAAAATACAATAAAGCCGCTAATTCAGAAATAATATTTGGAAGACAGGGCTTTGCGTCTTTTAACTTTGAAAGAGTTAGAACTGAAAATACCAATGTAAACCTTGAATTAACACATAAAAAGGGTGGAGATACAACTTATGCTTATGTGAAAAACTTGCCTGAAAAGATTAGCTTAAAAATAGATATGGGCTCATCTGGTATTGTTGAGTTTGATTCACATGGTGATTCCGCTGATGAATTTGGTATATGTGACAGTTTTGAAAATCCTACTTATAAATTTTATTTTACTAATTTTGCTACAAAAGCGGGTATCCAATGGAATAGAAACCTTCTGCAAGGTCAATTTGATTTAAGAGCATATACACATGGTCCAGATGTTACTTTTAATGCGGATATAAACGATCCTGAAAATGGTATCGGCTATCTGGAAGTTACTTCTTCTGAATCTTATGATGCATCTTTTGAAATGGATTTATCTCAAGGGTTTATCATCTTTGATAGAACCAATGTCGATTTAGATGTATCTTTTGACATCCAGGTGTTTAATGAAACACTAGATGACTACATTAGTTCTCTAGTTGGTTCTTTTACTCTTTCTAACACTTTTGATGACTCATTTGAAATCTGGTTTGATAAACTCAAAGAAGGTGTTGTAGAAGTAGAGCTTTTTGGTAAATCACTAGAAATTGATGATCTTCAAATAATGGGTAGTTCACCTCTTATCGGTGGCGATTTTGAGATATCTTTTGATAGTTTAGTAAAACAGAAAGCCGGCTCTATAAGTACAAGTCTTTCAATACAGCAGGATAACGGCAATATATCTGGTAGCTGCCGTTTTTTTGTTGAGCATGGTGTGCAAATCACCGATTTTTCTTTAAAATATAATGAGTTTGAGTTTCATAGAAGTGACGTTGATATATCTGGAACAATTACTCGATGGTATAACTTTTCAATAAATATTTCACTTGAATGGCATGTATATGATGACTGGGGGTACGTACTAATTCATGCAGGTAGCCTTGCAATGTTTTCATTTAACTCAGTTTACAAGAATACAAATGGCGATCCTGTCGGTCATATAATGGGTAATATAAGATTTGAAGTAATCAATAGACCATTTAACATATCTTGGAGGACCATTGATGGCAATATTAGTTTTTCAATTGATGGCATGGGTGTTGCAGAACTTGAGGATTTGCAGTTCTGTTTTGAAGATAAAATAGATGTTTCGATACCGCACCTGCTTGGTCAATTTACAATTCACACGGATGGTGCTACTAAATCAGGTAGCCTATCATTGCTTATTGACGAATTTACTTATTCAGCTGATTTAGATATAGAAAAAATCAATATCACAGATTTGTTTGACATAACCTTAAAAGCAGGTATAAGCATAGATTTAGATGGCTCCGCATCAGGAAGTCTTGATATAGCCTGGAATGAATCAGGTATCAATTATCTTAATGGAAGCTTTAATGCAGGTGTAACAGGTTCAATCGAGTTAAAAGATTTTGTCTTTAGTTATGGTGACAGTCTTGTTGATATATCATTCAATGAATTTTCGATTACTGGGGAGCTAAATGTAACAGTTGGAATAGAAGATGATGACCTATCAATAGTAGCAAATGTAGGATTGACAAATATTAATATATCTGATTTGAGTGTTTCAACTTCGCTTTCTAGTCCCTTGCCTGTAGCAGTTGATTTAGATGTAACTTTTACTGGAGAAGGTTTTATTGATTTTTCATATATCGATGATGTAATTGTTCTAAATGGTGCAGTATATGATGATTCAGATATAGTAATTAACACTTTATGGTTTGTAGTCCCCGATCCATCTTTACCAATTGAGCTTAATGTAGAAGCATTGTACATACATGGTGCAACCACTATTACTTTTAATGTTGATACTTCAGAAGATATACCTGTTCAAATAACATTTACAACTGATAGTACAATTGAAGCAGACTCAATATATATAGGTTATCCGGGTGTACTTCAGATCTTTCTAAGGGATTTTGTAGCTGATGCAAGTGATGGCTATATTAGCATTGGTTTTAATCAGGTTACAGGTCAACCTGTTATTGGCATTCAAAAAAGTTATTTTTCCATTGGTAGTTTTATCCTTATATTCCAGGGTATGCAAATCCCAGCTTCAAATATTGAAATTGAGGGAAGTGCCCAAATTGAAGGATTTCTAGATCTTACATCATTATCATGGGTATATTTATATGGTGATATCTATGAAGAAACACGTATTAGTTCAGTTGACAACGATTTTTCTTTAATATTTGAACCAGGAAAACTTGATATAATAGTTCAACAAAACCTTTTAGATTTAGTTTTCGCACTAATCAGCGGCGGGGAAATTTCTGCTGGTGACTATTCACTATATCTCTATGGCTATTCTTCAGGTTATATAAAAATTGAGCTTGAAGGTGAAGAGCTATTGCGTTTAAAAGGAACAGTTGATTTATGGGTTGATTTACATATATCTGAAGAAAACAGAATATCTTTAGTAGTTGATGGAAAAGAAGCAAGCGGTGTACTTGCAACATCTATTGAAGAGGTATTAAATGTTTTAACAGGTGAATCTTATCCGTTACCGGACATAAGATTAGCTGGAGAAATAAACGGTCTTTTAAAATTTGCAGGAACAATCCAAAAAGAGAATAGTACTATTACCATTTCAAATATTGATATTAATATATCTGGCAATTTAAATGCTGTAATACAAATCAAAACAAATGAAACAGGTTGGATGCCCATCCTACCATTTAGCTCTACAGGTCAAGTTGTATTGCTTACAACTGGACCAAAATTGACAGGGGGAACGTATAATACCCCATCTGATAATTCTACTTTACAATTTGAGGCATGGTATGCACCACCCATAGGTTTTGAAAACGAAGATTTAAGCCCATTTACATATAGCATTGATTTTGATGATGGTGACACCTATGAGGTTACAACAGATGATACAAGAATTATCAAAGAGCATAACTATGTTTTAGGAACATACAATCCAACCGTGTCAGTTACAACCAGTGATCCTTCAATAGATCCCGTTTATGATGATATGAATATCGAGTTAATACAGAAAATAACATATCTAACAATAAATAAAACTGGACCAAAAATAGTTACATACGAGGATGTCGAAAGTGATGGCAGGCTTCGTACTTGGTTTGAAATTTTAAATAAAGATGATGAAGACTACATACTTGAATGGGAGGCAGGGGTATTTTACCCTCCAGGTGTACAAGAAGAATATGATTTCGATTTTGATCCTGAAACTGGTTTTTTAAATCCTCAAGAAACAAAAAGAATTGATGTATCATTTTTGCCACCGGCTGATCATAAAGAACACTCAGGAATATTTGTCGGTGCGGATAACATTGATTATGCAGGCCCTGGTGAAGATGGCGATTCCTTTATCCTTACAATTAGACAAAGTCTATCAAGCATACCATCTGACATATATCTACCAGATATAGCACCAGGTGACTCAATTGATTCTTCACTTTGGATATGGAATAATAAAGATTCTTCTTTAAACTGGAGTATTACCGATTATCCAAATCAGTACTACAGTTTCTCTTCAACAGAAGGAACTATACCATATCGTGGTGCAGAAGTCGTCCATTTCACAGTAGATGCACCTAATCAGGATGGTGTTGACTTGAGTGGAGATATTAACATAACCGACATTAACAGCCCCGAAAATATTGCAACATCATATGTTGATCTTAAAACAAAAGGCGGATCTGGTGGAGGCGGCCAAGAAGGCGTTGATGTAACCTCTGACGGAGAAAATGTTAGTATCAGAATTGGCGGATATATCGATATTAACGTTAACAGTTTTACTTTTACAATTAATGGTAAATCTGGTTTTTTAAACGGTCATTTCTATTTTGAATCTGTTACAGATTATGTTTATATCAATTATAGTTCAGGTGGAGAGGATTTAATACCAATAACAGTAGAAGGAACTGGCGAGTTCTACATCGATGATTTTATTTTTACATTTGAAGATAGTATTGACATGCAAATAAGCTATATAGCTGGTAGAATGGAGTTTAGAGAAGGAAGAAGTGGGAATTTTTCACTTATAGTTGATGAGTCATCATTAAATGTTGATATAGATGTAAACCTTGATTATGGACCAACACCCTTCGTTCTTCAAGGAATGTTAACTGTTGACATCATAAGCAGCTCTAAAGGATACTTCTGGGTCGACTGGGATCTAACATCAGATAGTCCTTTTATCAAATTTGGTGGAGATCTACAACGTGATGGAACATTTGAATTTAGTTTAACTACTCTTTTATTTCAACTAGATGGAGTAGATATTTCAGCTAATGAGATAGGTGTAACTGGTTCAGGTGGCAACCTCTTAATTACCGATGATATAATAGAATTTGATGCAGGGATAGATCAAGCTGTTGTTGATACTCTAATTTTAGATATAGATATAAATGAGTTTCCAGTATTGTTTAACTCAATTGAGCTAAATGGAGAGTTTAATTTCATAGGCGATGTGGGTTTGACAATAAAAGTAACTCAAAGTATGGACTTTTACCTTCAAGTAGATGGGGGGCTAACTTTAGTAATTGATAATTTCTACATAGAGATAAATGAAAACGAATTCTCATTATCATGTACAAAATTTGATTTAACCTTAAACGGTGACCTAATAATTTACTCTGCATCAGATTTAAGCTATATTGAAATAACTGTAAATGCAAATGCTTATGCTCAAATTGATTACTTTGATTTAAACATACAAAATGGTGCCTTAATAGTTGAATGGGATCAAGTAATACTGTCAGGTTACGGAACAGTATACATAGGCTCATACCTTGAATTAGATGCAACACTATCACTATTCAACGTCGATAATTTATACTTGTATGCAAGCTCTAGCAGCCTAACATTTAGCGGAAACATAGACCTGTCATTATCGGGTAAGCTATACATAAAAAGTAATTTTGGAAGTGAACTTGAGATAAGATTAACAGGTTCAGGATATATTGATCTTACTTCATTTAACATAATTCTTGATGGTGGAGCAGTAACTGCGTCAGGCACAAGAATTAAATTATCCGCATCAGGATATGGTTCATTTAAAACAGGTGGGGATATCGAAATAGATGCTTCTTTAACATCTTTAATTTTTGACAACTGTAATTTCCATTTATCATCAAAGGATATCTATTTAGATAGCACAATTGATATATCTGGCTCAGGTCATGTTTATATTAAAACACCGGCTGACTTGTCATTAAGCTATTTTGAACTTGAACTTGATGGATCTGTTGAAGTTGATCTAACAAACTTTTATTTGGATATAAACAATGGTGTCACTATAGTAGATGCCTATTCAATTGGTCTTTCAATAAATGTAAACACTGGTTATGTCAAATTTAAAGATGATAAACTGTTTGTAAATGGTGATAGCGGTGTATCAGCAGGGCTGTCTTTATCTGCCTCAAATTGTTACATTGATCTAAATAATAGTGAACATTCAATTGATGTAACCTCACTTTCTATATCTTTAAATGCAGATGCAGATCAATTAATAATAGATTTCGACAAAAACGATGGTATTAGGGCTGATATTTATGGTGCCGGTGGCTCGTTTACAATTGAAAACACAGATATTAAATATTCAAACTCAGTTATATCTCCAGATTATCATCAATTCCAGTGTACATATTTTGATATAACTCTATCTGGTACAACAGGTTTTGTTGAATTTGTAGATAAAATACTTACAATTGATGCAACAGGGCAGCTTAATATAGATATCACAACGTTAACTCTTATAATAAATAGTGGAGAAATAAAACTGGAAGTGCCTTTGTTATCATTAAATCTTGGTGCTAGCGTAGGCGAAATATCAATCGATTTAAGCTCCAGCGATAACGGTGGAGGCGGCGGAGGTGGAAACGGAGAAGAAGACCCCGTTGAAATCGAGATAAAAGCTGATATGACGATAACAGGTAATTTAGCCGTTGATTTGATAGTATATGAGTCACAAGTTCAATCATATGAGACATATGATATTGATATTATTGTAGAGGGATCTGGATCTGTTACAATTAATAATTTCCTATATAGTGGCCCCTTGCCCGTTCTTGGTGATGTAACTGCTACATGGTCTTCTGCAAACCTTCAACTATCAACAGTTGGTCCTGGTGGTGGAAGATTTTTAGTTCAAGCACCACAGGAAGAAACACTTGCTAGAAGAGGCTGGATCACAATAGAGTCTTTATCGATAACTGGTACAATAAATAATTTAGAAGTAGATTTTATTGACTCAGGTAAATCCGCTGACATACCCTTAATTGATGCAGGTCTTACATTTAACTCAGAAGGAGTTTTTACAGCTGATTACCATGTATATCCTGCAGAAGACGACAATGACCTAGGCACATTTCATGTAAACCTGGATACAAACGCTCAGGACTTTCTACAAAGTGTATCTTTGAAGGTTGTATGTCATTGTTATGCAATCATTGGAAGTCAACCCCGTACTATTGGTTTACATGTAGATTTAAATCAGCTTGTTATCGCTGACTGGGTAGTACATGGAACATTTGTTGGTACAATTCCTCCTGTTGGTAATGTACAAGGAATTGGCTGGAGTGGAAGTATTACCGCAAACGGATTTATTAGATTTGCATTTAACTCAGGCCATTTAACCTTCAATCAGATTAATTGGTTGCAGGTATATCCTTGGAAGCCTGTAGCTGTACTTGATAAGGATACATATTATGCAAATCAAAATAATAATTGGATTGTAACATTTGATACATCAGATAGCGATGGTATGATATTCCCACTTACAAAGATGAGGTTTGACTGGGATGGAGATGGAAACTGGGATACAGGAACTTGGCCAAATCATTGGATAAACTATCAAGAAATAAAGACACATGACTACTCTGATTTGGTAGGAGTTCATAGCTCTGTTACAGTACGTTTCCAAGTCAAAACTGCGTTTTCTCAAAGTGATGTAACTACTGCAACTGTTGTCATACAGGAGTCGCCAAATGAAGCTCCAGAACTTACAACTCCAACAATTAACCCTAACTCTGGTCCATCGACTGATCCGTTCACATATAATATTATTTATTCAGATTCAAATGGAGATCCACCAACAATGAGGCGGGTATATATAAAAGAACAAAGTGATACAACTTGGAATTACTATAATATGAACCGTGTAGGCTCAAATCCTGATTACCAAGCTGGTGTAACCTATGAATATACTACATATCTTGACCCAGGGGATTATGAATGTTACTTTGAATTCAGCGATGGAGAATTTACAACTCGTGAACCAACAACTGGGTCCATACAACTACCTCATGTTTATGCTCCTCCATCTGGTGACTGGGTTAGTCCAGATGGAAATAGTGACCCAAGTATTGATTGGAACCGTGAATCAGATGCATATGATGGTAGCACATCCACTAGCGCAGAAAGTAACCTAAGAGCATGGTGGGAGGACTGGCAATGGACCGGGTGGCTTGAATTAACATTTAACAATGATGTGTACTCCAACAAGGTAAGATTTAATGCCCTATATTCAGCTGAATACATAAGATGGATAGAAGTTGATGCATACTACAACGGCATCTGGAATGATGTATGTCTAAGATCTTTTAACAACGAACAATGGGATGAAGCATATCTCGGAGCTAGTGTTGATGTTTCAAAGGTGAGAGTTAGATTTAATCTACAAGGATGCCTTGGCGGTTGTTCCGCTGAGTTATACGAATTTGAATTATGGGATTTAAACGCAAATTAAAAAAAAGTTAATCTCTGAAATTTTATAATTCCAGATTCGTATAATCAATAAAACAAATCCTGGGCATCTTAGCAAAATAAATAAAACATGTACAACAAGACTAATATAATAAAAAAAATAAAAATTGTATTTGTAAAAAAATTGGTGATGAGTATATGAATAAAACAAGAACAATGCTACTTATCGTAGCAATAACCTTAAGTTTAACATTTTCTGTAATTGCTCTAAGTGATCCACAACCTCCAAACACGCCTTCGGCTCCGTCTGGCCCTAGTCAAATTAAAGAAGGAGAAAGTGCATGTTTTACCACCTCGGCGACAAATCCTGAAGGCAACAATCTATTCTATATGTTTTCTTGGGGTGATGGAACTACTAGTGATTGGGTAGGTGAATACACACCAGGTAATTCCTGCACCCTTTGTCATACCTATAACGAGAAAGGAGATTATAGTGTAAGAGCTAAAGCAAAAGATGCTGTAACAGGCCTTGAGAGTGGCTGGTCTCCCCCCTCATCTTTAACAGTCCCTAAATCAACATCATCTAGTTCAGAGGCAACATGTTTTTTATCAGATACAAAAGTTTTAGTTGTCGACTCTCAGACATTAGAGATAATTCTAAAATCAATAAAGGACATATTAATTGGAGATTTAGTTATATCATATAACCCTGATACAGGGGAGCTTGTCATCGGCGAAGTAGTAGATACTTATCATCATAGTGAAGAAGAAATGAAAGAGGGATATCTCATATTTAACGATAATTTAAAAATTACACCAAATCATCCTGTTTTCCAAGATAATTCATATGTTAAAGCATCAGAGTTAGATATAGGTGATAACATCCTTGGAAATATAATAAACTCAATACAGCATATTTCTGATCAACAAAAATCATATAACATTGAAGTAGAACCATATCATAACTTTCTAATAGCAAATACTGAACCGGGAATTATTTCAACAAATAATTTACCTTTAATCAAGAAGACAGCAACTGGTATGGTAGAACTAGAGCTTGATGCAGAACCAACAATATTATCAGGATGCGGAATTTTCGGAGATAAAAACAATTTAGTACAACTGACGGGTACGACAGCAACTACAACTCAAATAGATACAGGTACAACTCAGCAAAATACAAATGATGACTCAAATAATCAAGATGAAGGTTCAGATGAATCCAACTCAAATCCTCTTCCACCCGAGGACGGAGGAGATGAATCAAATCCTGAACCTGCTTATTTAGCCAGTTGTATACCTGACCCTGGGCAAACCATTACTGTTGAAGAAGGAGAAACAGTTTCATTTAGCGGTTGGGCATTTGGAGGCAGCGGTGAATACGAATTTATATTCAATGTCGGTGAAGCCACAATAACACAAACAGACTATGAGGATAATGGATATGAGCAATATACCCATACCTACTCACAAGAAGGAACATATACAACAAGCATAACCCTCAAGGATGACGAAACCGGTCAAACTACAGATACAAGCACCACAGCCACAATAACTGTCGCAGCGAATAATAACCAAAACAACCCTATATAAAAAATAAACCACTTCTTTTTTTATAGCTTTTTAAAAAAATAATTGATAATCTCAAAACCAAATTCTGTTTTTATTTCTTTGTTGTACTTATAGGTCAAAAATGCACAGTTAATCAATAATTTAATATACAATAAAACACTTAATTACTATATTACTATTATTATATAAAACAAATCCTTGATAATGGGGTAGTAGAGAGGATTTGTAAAATTATATGGGGGTAAAATATTGTGTATAACACTGCTTTAATAAAAGCAGCTAAATCAATTTTTAACAAGAAAATATTTTGTATTATAATAACTCTAGTTTTGTTATCTACAGTTTTTACACAATCCATATCTGCTTTAAATCTTAAAGAGCAAATACCAAATGAAAACAATGAAAACAGAATTAAACGCTTAAATGATGAAACAAAGAAAAACTTAGAATATAATCAACATGATTTAAAAAACTATAATAATCAACCTACAGGAAAAATTAAAAGTTTTTCCTCTAATTTTGAAAATCTAGTTGAAAATATAAAATCAAAATTAAACATTAAATCAAGCAGTGATAATGTTTTTTTAAAAACGTTTACAAATCTAAAAAATTCCCTATTTTCCACATTTTTATATATAAAATACGAAGAAGTTGAGAAAACATCATCAATAGGTCTTTTTAAACCTGCATACATAGATATTAACAATGATGGAAAAGATGATATAAAAGCTAATTTTCAACTCTTTCTAGGATTTGTAAGACCCCTATCTTTTTCTTTTAATCTTAAACTAGAAATAGATCGATTAGTTGGTTTTGAAAATCTGGATGAAAACGCGTTTTTCGAGTCTTTTATCGAATTTCAAAGATCTGGTTTGTTAAGCCCTAAAAACGCTGGTGATAAAATATATTTTGGTTTTCAATCACCTCAAAACGAGAAAATACCAGGGAGTTGTGATGTTGTTTATAAGTTAGTCCCACATTTTTTAACGTTTTTGAAAAAACCGGAGCATAGAATACAAATCATTCCAGATGATGAAACCATTGGATCTGAAAAATTAACTACTATATTATCTTACAAAGATATGAATAGTAATTCTTTTGTTTCAGAAGATAAAATCCTAGTACACAATAATCCTGCTGCCAAAACTGAAATATTATTCATGCGAGAGCCTGGCGGTATTGTCTATATTGAACGTTCCCAGCAGACAAACAGTAAAGTTGATGTTATCGTTGAACATCGAGAAACAAGTAAGAGAAACTATGTATATATTGAAGATTTTCCAAAAAAAGTAACACTTACTATTGACGCTGGCTCAACTGGTTATATAGAAATTAATACACATGGTAATAAAATCAAAAAAGTAGGTGTTACAGATAATTTAGCAAATCCACTTTATGACTTTCATTTCTCTGATGTTGATGGTTCTGCGGGGGTGCAATGGCAAGGTGATTTTGATGAGGGTAAAACCTTTTTAACCATTTATTGTGATGATGAAAACACTGCCTTTAATGCAGATTTAATACGACCGGGTATAGGGTCGTTTTATACAGATATATCTTCTCAATCGCCGTTTGAATGTGATATCAGCCTTGATTTATCTAAAAGTGAGTTTATCTTAAGCAGATCCAATAAAGATTTATCTGTAAATTTTTTCGCATCAATTGTTGATGAAACATTGGGGGAATTTGTAAACAACGTTCAGGGTAGTTTTAATATAACTAATAGTTTTACTTCACCAGTTATTTTTAATTTTGCAGATATAAGCAGTGGTCAGACATGTATAACACTATCGGGCAGTGAGCTTAGCATTGATGATTTAGATTTTAATGTGTATTCACCTTTTTTAGATGGCACATTTGCATTACAAATAGATCATCTGCAGAAGACAAAACAGGGCAATATTACTGCAGCTTTAAGTGTTGAAAACACGGGGGATGTAATAAATGGAAATTCATATTTTGAAGTTACCAATGGAGTTAAAATCCATGGTTTTAAACTTCAGTATAATGATTTAGTTTTTCATGAAGAGCAACTCTTAGATATATCTGGATATTATAATCAATCTTTTAGTTTCACTCTAGAGGTACAAGTTGAATGGCATATCTATGATGACTGGGGTTATGTACTTATCAAACCGGGCAGCAGTGCAAGTTTTAGCTTCAGCTCATATTATTGGGATGACAACGGCGTTTTAATAGGTATGACTGAGGGTATACTAACATTTCAAACACAAAACGAGGTATTTAACATATCCTGGGTGAGCGTCGATGATCGCAAAGTTTATACTATGGATGGCAGCGGTATAGCAGAGCTTGAAGATTTCCAATTTTATTTTAAGGATACAGCAGATATTAGCATATCCTATGTTAAAGGAAGTTTTTTACTTGAAGACGCATCAAAAGAATCCGGATATCTGCTAATGGATATTGAAATTGATCAATCATATATGGGTTTTAACACAGATATATCTATTAAACTTCAAAATACCACTTTTAATGATGAAGAAGTTGATTTTCAATTAGACACACATATTGAAAACCTCTATATAACAGGCGATCAGACAACTGTAAGCTTGGAGCTTGAATGGCAAGATGAAGATGTAACAATTTTTAATATCGAGTCAGAAGGAGATATTGATATTGGGGTTGACGACCTAGATATATTTATTTATAAAAGACGTGTTGAGAATTCAACCTTTTTTTACATGACAAATGTATCGGGATATATCACCGGCCATGCTGGTGTAAACGCAGAGCTTACTCTGCCGAATTTTAGATTTAATTTAACAGATACAGATGTCTACCTTCATATAGATGATTTAAAAAATATAAACGAAAGTGGAAATGGGACAATTTTTGGGGAGATAACACTTGAACTTGAAACCATTGGAAAAGTTTGTTTTTATCCACATGATTTTACTAAATTTACAAATGAGGACGATTATACTGTTCCCATTTATTGGAACAATTTAACAATAGATATAGATGCAACCTCGGGTAGTCTTTTAATAAAGAATTTAGATATCGAAAATTTTTATATCTATGGTAGATTTCATATACAAAACTTCTCCATTACCGGTGAATCCTCTGTTCAAATATGCTTGGGTATTATGGGTAGTGGTATGCCTTTGTTTTTATGTTTAAACTTTGATAATCAAGCTGATACAAGTGTTACTTTTGAAAATTTTACTTTCATGTTTCCACTAGATATACTGCCGGATTATCCTTTTTATGTAAAACTTTATGATGCAGAACTAGTAGAGGGTACATTTAACCTTTTCAGCCGTCTTTTTAGAGTAGTCGCAGTTAACATAACTGATGGATCTGCTGTTGACAATTTAGCTGTAGAGATTGGAAACCCTAATTTTACTCAACCTCTCAGTAAAATTCTTGAAAATTTTACAGATATAGATATTATCCTACCAGAAAAATCGATATTTGTATATTTAGAATTTGATCAACCATTTGATGTTTTCAACTTTGATCTTTTAGCATCAGTAAAGGTAGATCCCTATAATGAAGATATAGTTACAGAAACAAAAGATTATATTCATCTAAATACCACAAATGAAACAGTACCAGTAAATGTATTTGCAATTGTTACAAAGGAATTGATAAATTACTATAGCAATGAACTTGATTTACATTTACCTGAATTTGAAAATGATTTAGGTATCCGCTTCAATGATGTAGACGTGCAAGCAGACTCGTTTTTTATCCATCTAGGAGATTTAATTATATATGAACGTCCTTTCAACCCAAACAATGTTAGTATAGAGGGATATCTTAAACTTGCAGGTCAAGGTAACTTCTGGCTTTTATATCGAGATTTATGGCATAAAATGATTGGCGGGGGGCAAAGTGAAATAATAGTTCAACCCGGTCATATACAAATAACAGTTGACCAACAACTTACCCTACCACAGGATACATTTATAGTAGATGGCTATGAGGTAACAATTGGTGGAACTTTTATTGGTGATAATTGTATAGTTGACATATGGTGGGATAGAGATACCGGGGAAATAACAATTGAAAGTGATGCCGATGTAACAATAAATAATCTGGTATTGGATATATCAGAGGAAATCTCAGTTTCAGCAGATACACTATCAATTGATACTGAATATATTAACGGCGGAATATCTTTTGATCCTGATTACTATGATGTAACTAATATTGAAATTGATGCAGTAATAAACTCAATTTATACTGAAAACTTGTATTTTGATGTTATAAAAGAGTCAGATGAGTCACAGGTTTTACTTAATGGAAATCTTGATTTTACATTAAATGGAAATTTAAATATTTTAACAGATCTGCAGGATTATATTGAAATAAATTTAACAGATGGCGATTCAACAATTGAAATGACTGATTTTGAAATAATTGTAAAAGACACAAATGGTGATATTGCAGAAGGAACAGTTTTTTCCGCTGAATTGCTTTATCTTGATGGTGAAGGATCATTTAAAATAGGGGACATAATAGTAATTGATGCAGATATTAACTCTTTTAACATAGATGGCGGTCACATAAACATCCCAGAGACAAACAGCGACATTCGGCTAAATGCTGATATAACCTGTTCATTTACAGGCCCTTTATACATTGAAACTGACCAGGAGCAAAACATAATCACATTTCAGATGAACGGGGCGGGAGAAGTCACACTATCTGATTTTGAGATAAATCTAACAAACTCTGGGACAAATATTAATGGAAAAATTTTGCAATTTATATTTTCAGGACCAGCATTTTTTGAAATGTCAGATGAAATAATAATTGATTCATCTATAACTGAGCTTTATGCAGAGGAATGCAAGTTTAACACACCAAGAAACAGTTTGAATATCGATGGAGATATCAGCTTTTCATTTATTGGTAGAATGTATATAAAAGCAGATAGAGATTTTAACATATTAGAATTAGAAATGGATGGCTCAGGGGAAATAAGCTTTACAGATTTTGATATAGAAATTGCACGCGGTAAAGCCAAGATGTATGGCGATATTCTACGTATGGTTTTCAATGAACCCGCTTTTTTAAAGATGACAGATGAAATAGTCATGGATGCAAACTTCTCTGAAATATATCTAGCCAACTGCGTTTTTGTATTTCCATCAAAGGATATGGTAATAGATGGAGATATTGATTTTTCATTTGATGGAGAAATACATCTTAGATCAGATATAGGCTTGAACAATATTGAATTTGAATTAGATGGTGTCGGTCAAATTGAATTTAAAAATTTTGATATAGATGTATACGATGGATATACAATATTTGAAGGTGAAAGATTTGTAATTCGTGGAAGCGGAGTTTTAACAATTTCAAATACAATAGAGCTTGATGCTCTACTTTGGTCTGTATATTTTAAAAACTGCCACTTTAAAATTACAGGTTATAACCTCCACATTAATGGTACTATTGACACTGAAGATGTACTTAGTGGTGGTGTAAGCCTATACGCAAATACTGACTTTAGCTATTATGAGATACAAATAGCAGTTTATGGTACATTAACTTTAACTGATTTTAATATAAATGTAAACAATGGCGATATTGTAATCTCAGCAAGTGAGATGATTTTTACAGGTCTTGGATATGCTAAACTTGGCAGCACTATTGAAATTGGAGCAAGAATTGATGCTTTCCAAGCAGATAACGTATACATCAATACCACAGGTGCTCAAATATCAAAAATTATACTCGACTGTAATCTTGTATTATCCACTTCAGGTACATTTTACGTTCTAACAGATCTTGAAGATTATATTAAATTTAAAATAATTGGGGATAGTAGCACACATCTAACAGGTTCCATTAAAGTTAATGTAAATGATCTAATTGAAGTAGAGTTTATTGATATAGACTTAACTGCTGGTGAAATTATATTTGAAACAGATTCCTCAACTAACTATATTTTCATAGGGACCTATAACACAAACCTTATCGCAACTTTTTATTACGGTAAAATAAAACTCCCAGAGTCAAATTTAATCTTTACATTTGAAGGATCAGGTTCATATGTCAGCTTAGAAGGAGATATAGAGTTTGAATGGACTGGTCAAATGTCGCAAAACCGCCCTGAAAGCCTTAAATTAACTAGTGTAAACGGATTTACCTTCTCTTTAAATCCAATTACAGTTTATGTAAATTATGATGAGCTCATGCAATTTGGTGGTACAGCAGAATTTGAAGGATTGCTCTATTTTGATGAAATAAACTGGGATTACAACAACAATTTAGTAGGTATATCCATACCAAGTCAAACTGATTTTCAAGTTAACGCAGATGTAGATTTTTCCTTTTTCAATGAATTTGAATTTTATACCAATGCATATTTTGCCTTACAAGGTGCACTAAGTCTTGATTGGAACTATGATTATGAAGGAAATATAAATTATTTTCAGGGGCTATGTACTGATTTTTCATTTGACGGAGAAATCAATGTCGAAGATGTATTTTCTTTTGAATCAGATTTATCACTTGACGGTGAAATAACATATGATACAAACCCTAAATCTGTGTATATAGGTGGTACTGGCTCGCACAACATTAATCTTACAATATATGCCTCAACTCAATATCTAATTAGAAGTACAGCTACATCCTTTGATGGTTCTTTTTACACCCAATGGGGGGATGATCCTTCAAGCTGGGATGTACTTGTAAATGCTCAGATTAACACTTTAACTCATATAACAGATCTAAGTATCACAAGAAAATATATTGATAAAGTAAAAGTTAAAAATATGCAAGTATCTCAAACAACTTTTAATGTAATGTACGAACATGAAGATTTTTATATAATAGACTTTGATGGTAGCATAACATTTGACTCATTTGTATACAAAGATTTAGTAGATACATTTGCAAAAATAAATACAAAATATCTGAGTATAAACGGAGATTTTTCACTGGAAGATACCGGCAGCACAGATACGATATATTTGGAAAGCCAATCAGGTTTTAGTATAACAAACTCTGATGGGTTAATAGAAGTAGGGGATGAATCATTTTATCAAGGATTCTACATACAAGGAGATTTAACACTTACCACTACTGAGAGCACCTATGATGGTACAACATATAAATCATCAAATTATTCCACGGAAAACGGTTTAGATACCTATATTTCAACTCAAAAAGGATTATTTGGTTTAGTAGTAGATTTAGATATAGACCCTGGTTATCTAAAAGTCAACATTGTTGATTTTCCAAGAATGTATGATGGAGCAGTATCAATAGATTCATCATATCTAACTGGTGAACTCTCGGTTTTGTTTTCATTTGATAATTTATATGGTGCCGATATATCAGTAAATAGCTGGATAGACTTTGATCACTATACCATTAACTGGGAGCCTGTATTAGGTGGACTGGCACCAGGAGATTGGCAAATAGATGGAGACGTATCATTTGGAGTAGATTTTAACATAGATTTCTCAGAAAACATACCACAAGACGACTGGTTTAATGTATACCCTGCATGTCTACCAGGAAACCAGGCGCCAGTAGCTGTATTTACATGGACTCCAAATACACCTGAAGCTGGTGAAACAGTAACATTTGATGCGACAGATAGCTATGATCCAGATCCTGGTGGAATAGTAAGCTACATAAGATGGGATTGGGGAGAAGGCAATGGTTGGACAGATTGGCATTTTTACGCTGGCTGGAAAATAGTGGAACACACATATTACTCAGAAGGTGATTATAACGTTCGATGTCAGGTAGCAGATTTAAGATCCAAAACTAGCGATATAACTACTCACACAATTACTGTAGGGAGTGGTACAGGCCAATGGACTTTAGCTGATTATCACATAGATCCAGATGACGCATGGAACAGCGAAACCAATGCATATGATGGAGATACTAGCACTCGTGCAGGTTGTACAATAGGTTCTGATTACCCTAAATGGGATTGGGTATGGACACCATATATTGAATTACACTTCAACAACCCTGTTGATATTTCAAAGATACGTTTTCTTGCTTGGCATGATAACTCACATTGCAGAAGAATTAACTATATTGTATATGGTGATACAACTCACAGCGCAACCACAACGGCTTTTGATACAGGTGAATGGTATATTCATGATCCTATGGGTATTGATAATGTTTACAAAACTGAAATAAGATTTGAAGTAAAACGAGGCCTATGGAGTACTGTAAGCCCAGATTTGTACGAGTTTCAATACTATGTGATTCAATAAAATTTTTATTAAAAACATAACTTTTATAACACAATTAAAAATGCAGAATTTTTAGATATACTTATATTTCACTAAATAATATCAATTATATCACTAGAAATAAAGTGTTTATATAAAACGGAGGTTATTTGTGGGAGAAATAACAACAAAATATGGTAAGAATGCAGGTCAAATATGGAAACTTTTGAACAAAAAAGGCGCTCTAGATAAACAAAAGATAATTGAAAACGCGTCAATTAATGAACATGATTTCCATGTTAGCGTTGGTTGGCTTGCACGTGAAAATAAAATCAATAAAAATGAGGATAAATACCAGCTCGATAGAACGAATTTAACAGAAGAAATAGGTTCCAATGCTGGTAAAATCTGGAAGATACTAGACATTTGGGGAGAAGCTGATCTTTCGATGATGAAAAGATTAGCTGATATTAATGAACAAGAATTATATCAAGCCTTAGGTTGGCTTGCGCGTGAGGATAAAATACAAAAAGATTTAAAAAACCAGCGTTACTATCTGAAATAATAATTTGAAATCTTTATAGGAAATATGGAAAAGATGGAAAAATATTCAAATAACTCTCTAGTGCTGGAACCATTAACAATACAAATATTGAGGTAATAAATGAAAGTAGGTATGATAGGCTGGGAGTACCCGCCTTTCAAAGCAGGTGGACTTGCAACCCATTGTTACGGGTTGACTCGTAGTCTTGCTGATAAAAATACAAAAATTTATTTTTTCATGCCTAAAACCAAACATAAAACGAACAGCGATAAATCAAATGTTAAAATAATTGAAGTAGGAGAATCTGAAGTTTTTCCATATGATCGACCTGATTGTAAAGAAATTTCAGGTAATTTTTTTGAGGCAGTGTACTATTACAATAAACTGGTTGTAGAGAGTGTTAAAAAAACCGCTAAAAAACATGGTAACTTTGATTTAGTTCATGCTCACGATTGGCTTACTATGAAAGCAGCTGTTCAAATAAAAGAAGAACTTAACACTCCAATGGTTTTAACTGTACACTCCACAGAGTATGACCGTTCAGGATGGTTAAATCCAAATCAATGGTTTATTGACATTGAACGTGAAGGTATGCAAAAAGCAGATCATATAATCGCAGTTAGCAATTTTACAAAAAATGTAATCGTTGAAAAATATGGCATAAATGCTGATAAGATAAGTGTGATTCATAATGCAGTATATCCTATAGCTGAAGGCCAAAAAAAGGAAATTGTGTTATTTTTGGGTAGACTTACCATTCAGAAAGGTGCAGAGTTTTTTTTAAAAGCAGCAAAACATGTTCTTGATTATGAGCCGAACGCTCGTTTTGTTGTGGCAGGTACAGGTGATATGCTCCCTAGACTCATTCATCAATCTGTAGATATGAATATTCAGGATAGAGTAATATTTACAGGGCGGCTTACAGATGAAGAAGTAAAACATATCTATGGTATTTCAAGTGTATATGTTATGCCATCTGTAAGTGAGCCTTTTGGGATAACTGCTCTAGAAGCAATTAGTGCTGGAACTCCAACTATAGCTAGTAAAACAGCTGGTTTTTCAGAAGCATTTAAGAATTGCATGAGGGTTGATTTTTGGGATACTGAAGAGATGGCCAATAAAATTATTTCTCTTTTAAGATATCCTCCTCTTCATAAAACTATGTCCTGTGAGGGTAAGCGAGAAATCGATCTTTTCACGTGGGATAGGGTTGCAGATAAAACAATTGATGTGTATAAAGGTGTTTTTTAACTATGACGTCTGTTTGCATATATTTTGAAGTTCATCAGCCACTAAGACTCAATAGATTTAGTGTTTTTAATATCGGAGAAAAAACCAAATCAGAAAAATCATATTTTAACCAGAAACTTAACCATGAGATTTTTGAAAAAGTAGCAAAAAAATGTTATCTGCCAACAAATAAACTATTATTAGATTTAATAAATCAATATGATGGCAAATTCAAAGTATCTTTTAGCCTCACTGGTACTTTTGTTGAATTTTGTCAGAATTATATGCCTGAGGTATTGGACAGTTTCAAAGAACTTTTTAAAACAGGTTCTGTTGATTTAATCGAGGAGACTTATTATCATTCTCTATCTTCACTATACGATGATTTGGAGGAGTTTGAAGAACAAGTTAAAATGCATAATAGAATGATTAAAAGAATTTTTAACTATCAACCACAAGTATTTCGAAACACTGAGGCTATATATGATAATCGTATCGCAAAAAAAGTTGCTGATATGGGGTACAGAGGTATTATAACAGAGGGCACTGAAAAAATACTTCAATGGCGCTCTCCAAATTATTTATATAAACCTTCAAATGCTGATTTAAAAGTACTTTTAAGAAACTATACATTAAGTGACGATGTAGGTTTTCGTTTCTCAGCGCGTATGTGGCCAGGACATCCTCTCACTGCAGATAAATATGCACAATGGATGACAAGATGTCAAGGAGATATAGTAAATCTTTTTATGGACTATGAAACCTTTGGAGAGCATCATTGGGAAGACACTGGTATATTTGACTTTTTAGCACATCTGCCTGGAGAAGTTTTTAGTCATGACAATCTTGATTTTGTAACTGTCTCCGAGGCTACCCGGCGATATCAAACAGTTGGCGAAATAGATGTCCCCTGGGCGATATCTTGGGCTGATGCAGACCGTGATGTATCAACATGGCTTGGAAACGATATGCAAATGGCATGTTTTAATGAACTCAAAAAAATAGGTAATAAACTAAAAGAAAAAAACCATCAAGAATTACTTCACACTTGGAGACTTCTACAGACATCAGATCATCTATATTACTGCTCAACAAAAGGGATGGAAGATGGTGATGTACATGCATATTTCAGCCATTACGATTCACCCTATGATGGTTTTATCAATTATATGAATATCTTGCAAGATATCGGACAAAAAATTAGTTAAAATTTTTTTATAACATTTTATATAATGCTTAGCAATACAATCAATGTGAGAGGAGAGAAAGATTGAAGATAGCTCATTTTACCTGGGAATATCCACCAGTTATCTTTGGTGGTTTAGGTACTTTTGCCCTTGAGCTAACTTTAAAACAAAAAAGTTTTAAAAATGACATATCTGTTTTTACTATAAACCATCAAAATCAACTTGAAGTTTATCAAAAAATGAATGGTATAGATGTTTACAGACCTAAAACCGTTGATTTTAGCTCCAGTTTTAAACTTTTTGCAGATTATGAGTTACGGGCTTGGGGTGACAATTTCAGTTTTTTTTCAGATGTAGCTGGATACAATTTGGTATCTGCAAATTTTTTAGTAAATGAACTTGTTAAAAACCAAAATAAAAAGTTTGATTTAATCGATGCACATGACTGGCTAGGCGTCTTAGGCGGTCTTGTTGTTAAAAAAGAACTTAGCATACCATTATTTTTTCATATTCATTCAACAGAAGTTGGACGCTCCATAGGTAGTGGTTCACATAACATTAAAGAAATAGAATTCCAAGGTGGACAAAGAGCTGATTGTATAATAACAGTTTCATATGCTATGAAAGATGAGCTAGAAAAACTTGGATACCCTGAGGATAAAATACGAGTTTGCTGGAATGGAGTTGATCCAGATAAATATGACCCCGAAAAAATTTCAGTTGAGGAGAAAAAACAAATAAGAAAAAAATACGGAATTTTAGATAATGAAATAATGCTTTTTTTTGTAGGCAGATTAGTGACTGTCAAAGGGGTTGACCATTTAATAAAAGCTATGCCTAAAATATTAGATGAATTCCCAGATGTAAAACTGGTGATATTAGGTGTTGGAGGTATAGAAAACCAGCTCAGAGAACTAGTAGAAAAACATGATCTATCAAAAAATGTAATATTTAGAACAGAGTTTATAACTGAAACTGAAAGAATTAAACATTATGCTGCATCTGATTGTGTAGTTCTACCCTCAATATATGAGCCTTTTGGAATTGTCTGTACTGAGGCAATGAGTATGGCAAAACCAACAGTTGTCGGAGCACGTGGTACAAATGGTTTTAGAGAACAAATTATCCCTGAAGGTGAACAGCAATCAGGAGTTCATGTTAATGGCTCAAATCCATCTGATATAGCGTGGGGTGTTAAACAAATACTTTCAGATAGAAAAAATGCTGATAGAATAGCAGAAAATGCTAGAAAAAGAGTACTTAAGAATTTTTCATGGGAAAAAGTAGCTAAAAGAACTCTAGATATATATAAGGAATTCATATGAGAGAATGGATTATAACAAATGGTCTTGGTGGTTATGCCTCTTTAACACATAGAAATACAAACACTAGAAAATATCACGGTCTTTTGATAAGTAGTCTTAACCCTCCAACTGAAAGATATGTTTTTCTTTCAAATATTTTGGATAAAATTAAGTTAAATAATAGGACGCTGGATTTAACACAAATAAAAAACAAATTTAGTTTTGATTATTTCCCACGATTTCAATATGATTTCCTTGGTCTAAAAATAAAAAAAACCTTTTTTATGCCACATGGTAAAAACACGATATTTGTAAAATACGATATTAAAACTAAGCAACCTTTCACTATAACCCATACACCAATGGTTAACTTCAGACATCTATATGATGTTAACAAAACACGAAATTTAGATTTTATACAAGATTCATTTAAAGATTGGGTATGTGTAAGACCAAAAAACATAGAAAATAAATTAAAAATCCTTGTTTCAAATTCAAATTATAATCCTTCATTTTACTGGCAGGAGCTTTACTATGAAAAAGATCATGAAAGACAAGACTCGTGGATTGATAACAATGCAATAATTGGAAATTTTACAAAAAAAATCACTAAAAACACAGAATATTACATTTTTGCGACTCTTGAAAATGAATATATAGAATACCCGTCTAAAATTTACAAAAAAGAAAAACAACATAAAAAAAACATGATTAAAAAAACAGGTCTTAACAACTATTTTAATAAACTTATTCTTTCAGCAGACGATTTTATTGTAAATAAAGCAGATAGTAAAACCATTATAGCAGGATATCACTGGTTTGGAGATTGGGGTCGAGATGCATTTATTTCACTACCTGGTTTAACTCTAGTGACAAAACGTTTTAAAGATGCAGAAAAAATCCTAAGAAATTTTGCCGGATATTGCAAAAATGGTCTTATACCCAATGCCTTTATGGAGCGTGATTCAAAGGCGGTATATAATACAGTTGATGCTTCTTTATGGTTTATAGACCGTGTTTATCAGTACCTTAAATATACAAATGATAAAAAGTTTTTAAAACAAATCTGGAGAGTACTTGATTCCATAATTGAAGGATATAAAAATGGTACCGAATACGATATTCATATGGATGAGGATTATCTTATAAGTCATGGTCCAGGTCTTACTTGGATGGATGTCAAACTTGGCGATTTTTATCCAACACCAAGGTCACATAAAGCAGTGGAGATACAAGCACTATGGTATAATGCGCTTTGCATAATGAGTGATTTATCTCAAATCCTTAAAAAACAAGATAAATATCAAGATTTAGCCTCAAATGTTAAAGATAGTTTTAACAGGCAATATGATGCTTTATATGATGTTGTAGATACAAAAGACAATTCTGTTAGACCAAATATGATTTTTCTGGTTTCATTAGATCATACAATGATTGATTTAAACCTGCAAAAGATAATAGTCAAAGAAGTTCAAGATAAACTTTTAACAGTTTTCGGTGTTAGAACTTTATCGGCAGATCATCCAGATTATAAAGGACATTATATTGGTAATTATGATAGAGATTTTGCATATCATAATGGTACTGTTTGGCCCTGGCTTATGGGTCCTTTTGTAAAATCTTTTGTCAAAATTAGAAACTTTGAAGAAAAATCAAGAAAATATGCATACGAGAATTTTTTGGCTCCTATGTTTGATGTTTTTGGTGAGCAATGGGATGGCTCAATCCCTGAGATATTTGACGGTGAACCTGTTTATATTCCACGTGGATGCATAAATCAGGCTTGGAGTGTATCAGAAATTCTGCGTTGTTGGGTTGAAGATATTGAAAAAATCCGTCCAAAATATGAAAAAAACTTTGTTTTACATGAAATAAGCGTTTAAAACATATTGTTGAATCATACGGTTTGTATTAAAAAAAGATGCATTTATTGCAATACAACTTCTCATTGTACGTATCCAATTATCCCGATCGTTATAAAATTTAGGCATAATCCAGTTTTCTAGTTTATCATATAAATCAAATCGATCGATTTCATCATCTGATGCTTCTTCCTCTGTTTTTTCAGGTCCTATACTCCAACCAGTAATATTTTCTATATAGCCCTCTAACCACCAACCATCCATTGTCCCAAACTGCGGTACTCCATTATGTGCTGCTTTCATACCGCTAGTTCCAGAAGCTTCTTTTGGACGACGGGGTGTATTGAGCCATACGTCAACTCCAGAGGTCATAAGTTTACCGATTGTCATATCATAGTTTTGTAAAAATGTAATATTTATTTTCTCGTTAGTATTTTTCATTACATCATATATTTTTTTAATACTTTCTTTACCACTCCCATCTTTCGGATGGGCTTTTCCAGCATATATTATCTGAATTGGGCCTGCTTTTGCTGCAATTTCATGTAATCTCTCAGGATCAGAAATTAATAGATCTGGTCTCTTATATGCTGTTTGACGTCGTGCAAATCCTATTGTAAAATCATCATAGTTCATTCCCGAATTGTTTCTTTTATTTACAAAATTTATAAGCTCTTGTTTTGCTTGCATGTGAACATCCCAAATCTCTTGTTTGTCTATACTGAATGCTGATCGTAAAATGTATGGGTCAGAACGCCAACCGGGCATATGTTTATCAAAAAGCTTCTGAAAAGGTTTGCATACCCATGTTGGTGAATGCACTCCATTTGTTATTGAGTCAATGCTATAACCTGGAAACATTATTCGTGAAACTTCCCCATGTTTTTTTGCAACACCATTTACATAATGGCTGAAAAACAGAGCAAGTCTCGTCATATTTAATTTATTTTCAAAGGTTATATCCTCTACCATTTTTTCTGGCAGAATATCTCCTAACATGTTTTTTGCCATTGCAATATCAAATTGATCATGACCTGCTGCAACTGGTGTGTGTGTTGTAAAAACACATTGTTCCCGCACCTTTTCAACGTTTTCAAAACGGCTATAAAGCTCTAATGTACCAAGTGCTGCATGCCCTTCATTCATATGATACTTGTCAATTGTAGTATATCCTAGTGTCTGAAGCATTTTAACACCACCTATGCCTAGAATGATTTCTTGAGCTAATCGATATTTGTTATCTCCACCATATAGATACTTAGTAAGTTCTCGGTCCCATTGGTCATTATCTTCAATATTTGTATCTAGGAAGAATATCGGAATGTTAAATCCACCAGTTCCTTTGTATATATAGTACCATGCACGTATCTTAACTTCTCTACCTTCAATATTTACAGATGTAAAACCTGGTAGAAGTTGCAGAAAATTGTCAACTGCAAATTCCATTGGAAGTTCAATCTGATTCCCATTTTCATCTAATTTTTGATAAAAATAACCTTTTTCAGAAAGAAGTGTAACGCCAATTAAAGGTACATTTAAATCTGCACAAGATTTTATTGTATCTCCTGCTAGAATTCCAAGACCACCGCTGTATGTTGGAATATTTTCATCAATTCCAATTTCCATAGAAAAATATGCTATCTTTGGTTTACCACCAAGGCTAGCTATTCCAACAGATTGTTCAATACTTGTTATTTTTCTCCCTCCTCACGGAATATGAATTTTTGTATTATTATTTTTTTAGTAATAAACTTTGTTTTATTAAACTCTCCTATATCTTCTAAATATGTAGTGAAGTACAAAGGTTTATTTTAAATAATGTATCAAAGATATCATTACTGTAAATCTTTAAAATTTATATGGAGAGATGGTTCCAAAATGTCTGATAGAACTTGTCTGTTATGTAGCAAAATGTTTTCTCTAGATGAAAATCCATCAGGTCTAGTTTATGATGATAAACATTTCATATGCGAAAATTGTCGTGAAGAACATTCACAACAAGATTTGGAAAATATTTCAAAAACAATTATGAAAGAACCTGGTTGTGGAATGCCAATCGCCTTATGGTTAATACATGAACAAAATAAAGACAAGACAATGATGACAATCAAGAGATAAAAAATTTTTAAAAAATACCATGACAATCCTTTTTAGAAAAAAATACATTTAGATAATTATGTACATTTTAAAAATCGGCGGTAGCGTCATTACAGACAAATCAAAAAAACAAACATTTAAAAAAAATATAGTTGAGAATTTATCATCAATAATAAAAGAAATCAACGAAGATTTAATCCTGGTACATGGTGCAGGTTCTTTTGGTCATATACTGGCGGAAAAATACAATCTAAATCAAGGTTTTAAAACAAATTCTCAAATAGAAGGTTTTGCAAAAACACATTACAGCGTACAAAAATTAAATACATTAGTATTAAACTGTTTACATAATCAAAAAATTCCTGCAATTTCAATATCACCTCATTCTATAATTGAGCTTAATAACCATAAAATCGAAAAATTCAGTAAAAAAATCTTTAAAAAATTCCTAAATAAAAGTTTCACACCTGTTACTTTTGGAGATGTAGTCCTTGATAAAAAACTAGGTTTTTCAATATGTTCGGGAGATCTATTAATTGAAGCCTTATCTGCTTATTTCAAACCTAAAAAAGTTATTTTTGCTATTGACGAAGATGGTATTTATAGTTCAAACCCAAAAATTAATAAAAATGCAGAGTTTATCAATTCAATAACTTCTAAAGAACTAATAAAACTTAGGACATCTTTAGACAATCACTCAGATGTTACAGGCGGTATGCAAGGAAAAATCAATACGATTAAAAATATCACAAATAATGGCGTCGATACAGTTTTATTTAATGGTAAAAAAGCTGATAGACTTAAAAAGATTTTAAAAGATAAAAAAACTAAATGCACAATCATACAAGGAGATAATTAAATGAATCAGACGGTAAATAGAAAAAATGAACATATTCATATTGCCCTTGAGAAAGATATTTCATCTCACTATAATTTCTGGGAGGATGTAAAACTAGTACATAATGCTCTCCCTGAGTTAAATAAAGAAGAAGTAGATTTAAAGAAAGAATTATTTGGTAAAAATCTTAATGCACCTGTTATTATCGCGGGGATGACGGGCGGTTACAATAAAGCCAAATCTATTAATGAGAATCTTGCAAAAGCCGCTGAAAAATTTCAGATTGGCCTAGGTGTAGGGTCTCAGAGATCCGCTATTGAAAATCCCGGTCTTAAAGAAACTTATTCAATTATTAAGGATTTTGATATTCCACTGCGTTTTGCAAATATTGGAGCATCACAGCTTGTTTTATGGGGGCATAAAAAAACACTTGAATATGCAAATGAAATGATAGAAATGATTGATGCAGATGTTTTTGCAGTATGTCTTAACTTTTTACAAGAAGTTGTACAATTCGAAGGTGAAGCACATGCAAAAGGTTGCTTAGATGCAATTAAAAAAATTGCAGAAGACCTAGACACTCCCGTTATCGTAAAAGAATCAGGAGCAGGTATATCTTCTAATGTTGCAAATAGACTTAAAAAAACAAAAATTGCTGGTATAGATGTCGGTGGTCTGGGGGGTACATCCTTTGCTGCTATTGAACATTACCGCGCGGCGCTCATCAACGACGATCTTCATAAAAGGGGTGGAAAAACATTTTGGGATTGGGGAATTCCCACACCAACATCAATAATGGATGTAGGGGAGGCAGTTAACTGGAAAATACCAATTATTGGAACAGGTGGCATAAGACATGGTTTGGATGCTGCTAAAGCAATAGCTTTGGGTGCTGATGCAGTAGGGGTAGCCCATGCATTTTTAAAACCAGCATACAAGGATGAAAAATCAACTTTTTTTGAAGTAGATGCATTTATTAAAGAGTTAAGAGCAGCTATGTTTCTAGTAGGGGCTGAAAACGTTGAACAACTAAAAGAATCTGAGGTTGAGTTATGGATTTAAAAACAGAAATCAAAAAACGTGCTGATTTCTTTAACACTCAAATGGGTAAATATCTAAAACAAAAAAAACCTGAGACGTTATATGACGCGGCTTGTCATCTACCATTTGCTGGGGGTAAAAGACTCAGACCAGTCATGGCTATGATTTCCTGTGAATCTGTTGAAGGTAATATTGGAAATGTAATTCCTCTTTCAGTATCAATTGAGCTTATTCATAATTTCACTTTAGTCCATGATGATATCATGGATAAATCGAAAATTAGAAGAAATAAACCATCTGTGCACATTAAATATAGTGAGCCAACGGCAATAATTGCTGGTGATTTACTTTTTACAAAAGCTTTTGAAGTATTTCATTCAACTCCTATCGATTGTAAAGTTTTTAAAAATGTTGAATACGGTCTTATTGACTGTATACGTGAGATATGTGAAGGTCAACAACTAGACATGGATTTTGAGAAAAGACATGATGTTGGGGAAGAAGAATATTTGGAGATGATACTTAAAAAAACAGCTGTTTTTTTTCAATATGCAGCTGAATCTGGCGGAATACTGGGGGATGGTTCTAAAGATGAGACCAATGCTTTGAATAACTATGGTAAAAATTTAGGTCTTGCTTTTCAAATTCATGATGATTATCTTGACCTCAGCAGTGATGTTGAAACTCTTGGTAAAGATATTGGAAATGATATAAGAAACGGTAAAAAAACTTTAATTGCAGTTCATGCTCTTAATAATGCAGAGGATGAAAATAAAAAGGTTTTAAATGATTTTTTTGGAAATAGTGATGCAACTGATGATGAAATAAAAAGAGTATATAGTGTTTTCAATGAGGTCGGTTCAGTAGATTATGCCCGGAAAAAAGCGGTACACTATAGTGAACAAGCGAAGAAATCATTAGATGTTTTAAAAGAAAGTGATGCAAAAAAAATTCTTTTAATGCTTGCAGATTATTCAATAAAAAGAGAGAAATAATATAATATGTCATCGGAAAACATTATTCGTAGCACGGCTATGAAACATGCTTTACATAATGCTGTACAATTCAATGGCAAAGCAGATATAAAAGCGGTAATTGGAAAAACTATTGGAGAGCTTAAAAAACAGGGTTTTTCTCCTAAAGAAATAATTCCAATAGTAAAAGATGTTATACGGGAGGTTAACGATAAAAAACAAGAAGAACAACTTAGTATTCTAGAAAATATCGCACCTGATCTTCTCGAAAGAGAAAAAAAAGATAAATCTCGTAGTTTACCCGATCTTCCTAAGGCAGAAAAAGGAAAAGTTGTTACTCGTTTCCCCCCGGAACCAAATGGTTATTTGCATATAGGTCATGCTAAAGCATCTATTGTTGACTTTGAATATGCAAAAATGTATGACGGAAAATTCATCCTTCGTTTTGATGATACTAACCCAGAAAATGCTATTGAAGAATTCTATAACGAGCAAAAAAAAGACCTCGAATGGCTAGGTATTTCTTGGGATGATGAATATCATACATCAGATAATATAGATAAACACTACAAGCTAGCTGAACAACTCATAAAGCAGGGTGATGCCTATGTTTGTACTTGCGAGTCAGACAAAATCCATGAATGCAGATATAACAGTACAGAATGTGATTGTCGACATCGTGAATGTAAAAATAACATGGATCAATGGGTGAAAATGTTGGGCGGCTCATTGGATGATGCTGTTCTGCGTTTAAAAGGTGACATGTGCTGTGATAATACAGCTATGCGTGATCCTACTCTTTTTAGAATAATCGAAAAAACCCATCCACTGCAGGGTAATAAATATCGTGTATGGCCAACATATGATTTTGCAGGTGCAATAGAAGACAGTCTTTCAGGGGTTACTCATCCATTTAGAACTAAAGAATATGAGTTACGTGATGAAGTTTATTTTAAGCTTTTAGATTTACTCAATTTACGTAAACCTCATCTTATGGAATTTGCAAGATTAAACGTCAAAGATATGCCTGTTTCAAAAAGAAAAATTAAACCATTGATTGATAAAGGACTTGTATCGGGTTTTGATGATGTAAGACTCCCTACTCTTAGAGGATTGCGTAGACGTGGTATTGTGCCAGAGGCAATTAAAAACTTTGTTTTATCTCAGGGTATTTCAAAGGTTGAGTCTACTGTTGATTTCAGTATTTTAGAATCTGAGAATCGGAAAGTAATAGATTCTAAAGCTCGAAGATTTTATTTTGTACCAAATCCAGTAAAATTAAATGTTAAAAACGCGCCACTAAAAGAAAAGAAAATTTTTTATCATCCTACAGATAAAAAAATGGGTAGTCGAACAGTTAAAACAAAAAACTTTTTTTATATTGCAAAAAACGACGTTGAAAACCTTAAAGAAAATGAAGTTTTTAGATTAAAAGATCTCTACAATATTAAAGTTCTTAGTAAAAATAATGAAGTAAAAGGCGAATATTTTGGAGAAGATTTAATATCGGACTCATTAAAAATTCAATGGACACCTGAATATTTTATCAAGATGAGTGTTTTTGTGCCACATCCAGTGTTTAAAAATAATGAATTTAATCATGATAGTTTGGAAGAAATTCAAGGTTATGCAGAACCTTCTTTAAAAAATACTAAAGATGGTGAAATTATTCAATTTGAAAGATTTGGTTTTGTGAGACTTGAAAAAGAAATAAATGGGGAAATTAAAGCATATTTTACTCATAAATAAAAGTAAAAAAAATTTTTATTGGTTTAAATTATTTCAAATTGTTAAGAAAATACTAGGAAATTAAAAATTGTTTAATAAATTCATAATGACATATTTTTAACTCATGAATCTTTTCATAATTTTTACTAATAAATTAGATCTAATCCGAATTTTTTTCTGTATATTCTTAAGTAAATCAATATCTTCTTTATCAATGCTTTTAGAGATTAAAAAAAATACAAAATATATCAAATAAAAGCTAATAACAAGTATCGGAACCATCCATCTTCTAAAATAAAATAAATCTTTCCAAAATAAGTATATAATTGTACCAAAAATCACCATTAATATAGTTGGTTTTATTAGGTTGTAGCTAATTGGATGTATGTTTTTTGATATATAAAGAACTCCGCATTTTATTAAGTTGAAACAAATTAATGAAACAGCCATAGAAATTGCAGCTCCTTCAATTCCATAATTTGGAATTAACAAAATATTTAATATAATATTTATCAAAGAAGAAATTATAAGGGAATACATGACAAGTCTTGGTTTACCAAGCGATATTAAGGTTGGAGCATTTGGACCTGCGAAGTTAGTTGATATTATTGCAAATGATAAAATCCTGAGGGTATCTGATGCTATGATATATTCATTTCCGTATATCCAACTTATAAATGGTTCTGTGAAAATAAATAAAAAAATAAACATTGGGAAAGTAAAAAAACAGATCCATTTTGTAATAATTGTATAAATTCTTTTAATTTCATCAATTTTATTTTTTGCATAAAGATTTGAGATAACTGGTAGGTAAAGAGCTAATAATATGCCAATAGGAAAGCCTATAAATCCTGTAACGACATTGGCAACTTTATAAACTCCTACATCTGCAGCACTTTTAAACAAACCCAGCATCCAAATATTAGCCCAGTTAGTTGATGTATTTAATAAAGCGATCCCTAAGATTGGAAGAGAAAATAAAAGCAGAGGTTTAGCTTGAGACATTCTGAGTTTTAAATTAAATAAGTTATCGAGCTTAGGAGTTTTTTTATAGGTATATATTACTAAAATTAGTGAGGTAATAAAAACTGCAGCTAAATAAAAATAAAAAACGTAAATAAATCTTGCATTGAAAAATACTAATAATATTATGAATATAAAGAAAAGAAAATTAAAAAATATTTGTTCGAAAAAAACTCTTGGTTTTATATTGTTAAAACCTTTAAAAACTGATGTAAGAATTGTGATTATGTTATTGATAGGAATTGCTACTGAAAAAATCATTAATGGTAATTTAAGTGCAGGCTCTTGAAGAATATTTTCAGCTATGTATCCGGAAAAAATGAACATTATAATTGCTAAAATAGAACTTACAACAAAAATAATTACAATTGAAGAAATGATAATATTAGGCAGTGTTTTATAATCTTTTTTCCCCTTATAATATGCAATATTTCTTGTAACAGCTCTTGCAATTCCTAAAGATCCGATTGTTGAAAAAATCCCTAGAAAAGAAGCAGCAAGGGTAAATATCCCAAGATCCGTTTTTGTCCAATATCTTGCAATAATAATGGTGTATACAAGAGATAGTACTCCTGCGATTAAAGTACCGATCAAAACTAGACTTGAGCCTTTTAATACTACGTTAAAAGAATTTTCAATTTCGTTTGTTTCAACTTCTTCCTTCAATTAAAGTACTCCTTATTTATTTCATTGGATTTCGGCTTGATTGTTAAACCTAATTATTGTAAATTGTCTTTTTGATATCATATTTAAAAAATTACTTATTAAATTTCTTTATAGCATTTTTCAAACAAACAGTTATTGATGAAGATAATTTTAATTCTTACTATTTTTTTCCATTTGTATAACATTCAATTTTTTAGGTTATTGAAAGGATTGTACTATAAAACTTTTATATAATAATAAAGAAAATATAATATATAAGTATAAAAATCAAATAATTCAGTTTACATCTTGTGTTAATGATGACAAAAAATTTGCTTAAACCGATATTAATATTCTCTCTTATATTCTTTAATTCAATTTTTGTAATTACGGTCAGTTCTTCTGAAAATAATGAATTAAGTTGGTGGGACGAATCTTACTCATTTAGAGAAGAGATCAAATTACCAATTGTAACTAATAGCGAGCAAGCAAAATATCAACCTATTGACATCTCCCTTAATTTTAAAGATGTATGTTGGGCAAAAAACGAGAAGACAAATTCTGTTAGAGTTTTGTGTTGGATAGATAACTCATGGAATGAGTTAGAATCCCAAGTATATAATTTAACTTTTAATGAAGAAGGCTATCTTAAAAGATGTAATATTGTTTTTTTAATACCTGTTTTTGCGGATGGATCTGAAAGATATTTTATTTATTATGACGATGAAATCAAAGAATCTGCTAATTATGTTGACCATGTTGATATTTCTGATGAATATATCTATCAAGAAGTAATTCCCGGTTATAGTGCTGAATCTAATTTTTATCAAATCAATGAAGATGGAAAGGTTGTATATGCTGTTGTTCAAGAAGGACAATTTTTAGGTACTAAAACTTCTCAGCAAATAATTAAACTCAAACCCGAATCCAGTAGATTCCTACCTAAAAATGGTAGACAAATGATTTCTCTTGAGTTTAAATATTGGTATGTCCAAGATAAAACTTATTTAATTAGCTCTGGAGAAAAATTATTTTCCAAAAAAATACTAGTTGATGGAAATTTAATGGTAAAATTTGGTATAATAAGCCGTTCAAATGATGATAGAATACAGACCACATGTTATTACAAATATTATTACTCACCCATTGATAATAAAAGAATATATACCCATGTTAAAAATGACATAATTAAATATCCTATGCCAGAATCAAAGGAGATAACTCTTAATTTTGTTACCAGTCAATTGGGTGGTTTAAAAAGTACTACATTAAAAGATTTGAATTATGGGGGGAATGTCCCTAAATATTTGCACGTTTATAGTGAAGAAGAAAGAGTTTTAAAATATAATATAAATCAATATCCTGAGAGTAGAAGATGGAATGCTGTTATACCCGCTAGATCCGATTGTGATATTGGTTCTGAAAGCTGGATTTCTTTTGATAATGGAGAAACAGGTGAATCTCACGGGTTAATCTTTGACTCAACTGATATTATAAAATCTGGGAAAAATGAAAGACAAGGGCTTCAATTAACACAATATGAATCTAAAATTATTCAATTGCCTGGTTTGGACAGTCGATTAATATATACCTCTCTTAGTAGAAATTCTTATGAAAGCAATTCGCAAGAAGATAACGAAATTCCTAAAGATTTTGTTGTAGAATTTAATTTAGATTTTTTTTCATCAGAAGAAGATGGATATAATTCTGTAAGAAAAGAAGCTGAGATTTTTAGGGATATTATAAAGTATCAACCTGTATCAACTGAAGATATAGAGCCAGATGAGGAAAATATCGAGTATTTCAATCTTACAACAATTATTCATAAAGCTCCTGCATTTCCGTTGGGATCTTTATTTTCCGCTTTAACAGGTAAAAATTTACCATATATATCAGTTGAGTTGTATAACGCTGAAAAATTTTTATCATCTGTTATCGGTAGAAGGATCCAGTTCGACGAAATGCCTAATTTTGAAGATAAAAAGGCAATCGAAAAAATTAAAACAGCTCTTGATTTTTTTGATTTTAAAAACAGCTCTCTTTTCAAAAAAGCATATTTTAAAGAGATTCCTGCAGGAAATTATATTGTTAAGGTTTACAGGGAGAACAGTTTATTAAAACATGATAAAAAAATAATTGGTTTAAAATTAGTTGAACTGAACAGTGATGAAAAAATAAATATTTTTTGTGGCTTAGAAACTTTTATCGATATAAATGTCTTAAATAGAGAAGGGGAAGGATTAAAAAATGTATCTGCTAAGCTTTTTAAAGATGATTTTTTAATAAATGAAATAAAGACAGATGGAGATGGCAAAGGTAAATTTTTCATACCATTTAAAATGGGAGATAAATATAATATAAAGCTTTTTTACAAAGGTTTTTTGCTAAAGGATGAAAATGTACAATTAAAGTATTTTGATTTAATAAATCCGCAGAAAACAGTTTATAATGCTGATACAAATGATTTCCAGGTAAAAATTTTAACTTCAGATGGAAAAACACCAGAATTTGAAACTAAAATCGAATTAATATCTGAAAATATGGTTTATAATACACTGATAAAACCTGATGAATATAAAAATGGTATTTATTATTTTAAAAATTTGATAACAGGAACATACAATTTGAGTATACATTTTAAAAACTTTGATATCAAAGAGAAAATAGATATCCCTGAAAAAAGCTCTTTTAACGTAAACCTAGTAGATTTAAAATTAAATTTTTTCGATGACTTGAATTTGAGTATGGATGCTGCCCTTGATGTCACTTTAAAGGATAATCTGCTTGATGGAAACTTTTTATTTCCATCAAATAAAACAGCTAAAAATGTATACTTATTTAAAAATATTTACCCTTCGAACTATGATTTGAAAATTCGTTACAACACCTATGATTTAGTTAAAAATGTAGATCTTACAAAAAATAAATCTTTGGATATAGAAATTGTTTTTCCAGTTGTTTTAAATCAATCTTTTACTATTCTGGACAATCGTGGTAACCCCTTAAAAGATGCCAAACTTGTTTTTGAAAGAGAAAAGATTAAAATTACAAAAAATACAAATAATGATGGATTAGTTCAGGTATCGTTACCACCAGGTTCTTATAATCTGTCAATTTTTAAAGACAACAAATTAATTGGGAAACGTTGTTTATCTTTGATCCACGATGAATCACTGGTAATGGTAACAACTCAACCATCTTTTGCAATTGACTTATTTATAATTTCGCTAATTTTAGTGGGTATAATACTATCTATTTATTTCATCAAAAAAAGAAATTTAATTGTATTTTTTAAGATAATGGCTATAGTAATAGCAATCATTGCTATCTTAATGCCATGGTGGGCTTTGAATGGTACATCATCTAATTTTGATCATGAAACTAAAATGTTTTTAGTTCCAACAGAGATGGTAAGTTTAACTTCAGATACTGATGTATTAATTGGAGAGACATCAACTTTAGATAAAGAATTCTCTTCTGTGATAGAATTGATTCCATTAATAATAATTGTTGGTTGTACGGCTATGATCTTAAGTATTATCCTGCAAAAAAAACATAAATTTTTGTCCAGTTTATCTCTTATCTCTGGCTTAGGTACTTTTATTATCTCTTTTTCAATTTTTTATATAGCTATGTCACAATTGGCTTATCTTTGTGTTGGTAGTTTTTCAGGATCAGGTAATATTGAATTTTTTATACCAGGGCATTCTAAATATGTAAGTTTAAGCTCTAGCTGGGGTCCAAGTCTAGGTTTTTATCTAATTTTATTGAGTATAATACTAACGATAATTACAATTATTTACAGTTTAAAAATAGGCTATTTTAAAAATCTAAATGTTAAAAATAAATTGATATCTTTTTTTAAGGATAAAATATTCTAATTTTAACCATAATAAGGATGTGGAAAAATATCGAAAATTGCTTCGGTATATTTATCAATAAGATCCTTAGGTATATATTGGAGATATTTTAAAAACCTACCTTGAGCATCTTCTAATATACTTTCTTCATAAACAATAAACAAATCTAGTAAATCTTCATAATTTTTAATAAAATAATATCTGGTTTTTCCTTTTTTATGAGACTCTATTATATCTAAATCTATTAATTTTTTTAAATGATATTCTATTGTAGTGCGATGTTTATCTAGATAAAATCCAATTTTAGTTGGATGATTTTTCCATTTCTTTCCAAATTTTATAATTTGATTTATTGAAGAATCTGGTCTTAGAAAAAGATAGAGTATTATATTTCTAGGAACTTTTTGTCTTAATATATTTATTAGCTTAGTATTAACCTCATTCGTATCTTTACTTACATAAAACCTTGTATATTTTTTGTCAACCTTTTTCTTTATAAATTCTTTTTTCATAAGATAATGTAAATGATAATCCAGTGTTCCGACAGGTATCTTTAATTCTCTTTTTATTTCTCTGAAGTGTTTTCCAGGGTTTTTTTTGATTAGATTATAAATATCTTTTCTTGTTTTAATTTTAAGTATCTCTTGTTTATCCATTTCATTCCTTCTGTTAGAATTTAGTCTTATATTTTTATTGAATTACAATATTTATAAAGTTTTGTGTATTTTTTTTCATTAATCAGTTTTATTTGATGTTTTTACAATTTTTTAGGTAAACTTTTTAAATATTTAATTTATTATCCTATATAAACTGTTTGGGATGCTGTATAACAGTTAATGGTTTAGGATGGGATATGAATATGGACTCTAAAGGAAAGTTGGGCTTATTTTTTTGTTTATTTTTGATTTTTTTCTTGTTATCTTCTGGGAATGTATCTGCTGCAGAGCCAATTAAGCCGGATTCAACAGTAGGTATTTCAATTGCGGTTATTGTAGTTGTAGTTGTTACCTTAATTGCTCTTTTTACTTTTGGCGGAATTAAATATGTTACCGCTGAAAATGTTTTAGATACAGATGTTAGGAAAAATTTATATGAATATATTGATGAGTTTCCGGGTTCGCATTTACGTGAGATAGCTCGTGAGCTTGATTTAAAGCCAAGTAATGCTGCATGGCATCTGCGTAAACTTGAGCAGACAAACCTTGTAAGAAGCCGTGAAATCGGTGGTAAAAAGGTATATTATCTTGTGGAGGGTGGTGTTGAAGCTCGTAAAGAAGCTGTGGCGGAATCTGTTTTAAAAAATAAAAACGCTCAGAAGATAATGAAATATTTAAAACAACAACCTGGAAAACATCTTTTAGAAATAGCTAATGCCCTAGATCTTAATCATCATACAGTTAAATGGCATATTAAAAAAATGTTGAACGCTGAAATGGTTGATGGAGATACCAGCAACTCTGTATACCCTGTTTATTATCCTACAGATATAGGTGTTAAATCCTTACAACGTTTTAATGAACATCTCAAAAAGCCTGGCAAAGCTGCTTAATCTAATTTAAAAAAAAGATAAAAAAGGTTTTTTTACATTAATCCGACATCTTTTACTTCCGCAGATTCAACGTTTTTCATCTTGGAGATTTCTTCTGCTATAGGATCAATTCCGCCTTTTCCTGCGCTGTCTGGTATTACTACTGTTAAATTTATGCCTTTAAGGCCAAATGCAACAGGTTTAATTTCTATATTTCCCACTCTAGCAGGAGCTTTTACATATTTTTTAATTTCTTCAACCATTTGCTTTAACTTTTCATCCTCTAATACGTCAGTTGGCATTATTTGGATTAATCCGACTACATCGCCCATCTTAAGTTTCCTCCTTATATCTTTTATGGTCCGGTAAAACCACAATCAGGACATACGAATTTTACACTCTGTTCCCTGCAGCTACTGCATCTTCCTATGACATTATCACAAGTTGGGCAAGGAAAAGCGGTACAGCCTTGTCCTAGCAGCCTTTTTCCACAGGAGATACATAATTCAGCTTTTTTCATAGGATAGGCAGAATAAATTTCTATTATTAAAATGTGACGTCTGAAAAAATACAAATTATTTATGTTTCACATTCAATTTCTGTACCCACATTTTTAATTTTATCCATGGAAAAAGATAATACAGAATTAAACATTTGATATTGAAATAGAGCACCTACGGCCATAGGCAAGTAATAAGTAATTAGTCTAAACAACAATATAAAAACACCAATGGGCGAACCACCACCAGTTCCTATTAAAACACTATAAAGACCAACCACACTTAACTCTGCAACACCTGTACTACCGGGGGTTGTAGGCATCATAACTATAACTAGTAAAAGTATTTGAGCGGCAATAGATTCAATAAAAAAAGGCGGTAACCCTAGTCCAAGTAAAATCATAGAAGGAATTAAAAAACCTGATAACCAAAAAGTAATTGTTAATATACCTGCGATTAAAAATGCTTTTTTTTCTTTTTTTACAAAACAAGTTATGCTATCATGAAAATTGTCTACTTCTCTATTGATGCGATTAATTACTGTGATATTTTTTTCTTTATTTTTTAAAAATTTACTAAGTTTTTTATTTATAAACAATAAAAAGGATTTTATTTTATCAGGTCTTCTTATCGCATATAAAAAAAGAAAAAGTAATACAATAAAGAAAATCACTCCAATTGATAGAGCAGTGGTTAAGATGTCTGATTTTATATAACTTCTAAAAACTAAAAATGCAATAGGGACACAACACAACATAAAAATTGCATCAAGAAGCCGTTCGCTTAACACTGCACCGGTAGCATAGCCTGTACTCATTCCTTCTTTGTTTAACAGATAAATCCTGACCGGTTCACCTCCGGCCATCGAAGGAGTTACACATCCAAGAAAAAGATTTGCCAGTACAATTTTTACTGATTTAAAAAAATTAATTTTTAGTTTTTTATCAATCGCTTTACTTAGAATCTGCAGCCGTCCACTCCATATAAGCCAGTAAGTTATTTGCAGTAGAATTGCTAAAAAAAGAAATTCATATTTTATTTTACTTTCCCTTAGCGTGTCTATTGTTTTTGCATCTAGAGTAAAGTAGAGTATTATTAGAATTACTATTATGCTTATTGTAACACTTATAAACATTGGTATTTTCAGTGTTTTTTCTTCTGCTTTATTTTTTTGAATCACAAAAAGAGGTTATTTTGACAAGTATATATGTCTCTTATGGTTTTATTTTTTTATGTAAAAGGTTTGATATATACAAAACATTATTATGCTTCTCTTGTCAAGCTATGTATGATATGGATTTAGTAAAAATTGAAGATATAACTGATGCAAAGAGGGCCATTGAAGAAATTGGAAGTGATCCACAAAGTATAGATATAATGGCTCCAAAAGCTGTTTTAAAAGTGATTAAGCTTAAAAATATTGTATTGCAGGATGCTATTATTATTAAACAAGATATGCTTTCTATTGGCGGGGAAGTTGCTGTTCCAAAAAAATCTTTTGATTTAAAGGATGATAATGCTGACATTCTGATAATTGGTACGTTAAGTCAATTGAATGAATTGGTTAAAAAACTTTCACGGCATTATTCTCGAATTAAAAAAATAGCTGATGATTTATCAGATTTTTTAAAAGGTTTAAAATGAAAAAATTTACTATTGGTAAAAAAAATTTTGATTTGAAAGAAAAAACATTGATTATGGGCGTTCTAAATGTTACACCTGATAGTTTTTCTGATGGTGGAAAATTTTTTGATTTTGATAAGGCTATAGAGCATGCTGTAGATATAGAAAAGCAAGGAGCAGATATACTTGATGTTGGTGGAGAATCTACAAGACCCTCATCTAGTCCTATTTCAGAGCATGAGGAAATTGATAGAGTAATTCCGGTAATAGAAGAAATTGTAGATAAAATAAGTATTCCTATATCTGTTGATACTTATAAATCAAAAGTTGCAATGAAAGCTATTGAAAGTGGCGCTTCAATGATTAATGATGTTACAGCTCTAAGTGGTGACTCACAAATTGTAAGTGTTGTTTCAGAGTTTAATATTCCTATATGTTTAATGCATATGAAAGGAACACCCCGTGATATGCAAAATAACCCTGTATACAATGATGTTATGGCTGAAGTTAAAGATTATCTTAAAAATAGAGCAGATTATGCAATCTCCAAAGGGGTTAAAAAAAGTAATATAATTATTGATCCCGGAATCGGTTTTGGAAAAAGAACTGGGAAGGGCGTGGAAGATAATTGTGAGATTATTATGCGTTTAAAAGAGTTGAAAAAACTTGGATATCCAATACTTATAGGCGCGTCACGTAAAACTTTCATTGGAAATATATTGGGGGGTTCAAAATCTTTACCAGCAGATGAAAGACTATATGGTAGTATTGCAGCTGCAGTTACATCTGCGATGAACGGGGCCAATATAATACGGGTTCATGATGTAAAAGAAACTCATGACGCTCTAAAAATAACTGACGTTATAAAAAAATCCTAAATAATGTGAAATTTAGTGTTTTTACCTAACTTTGTGTAGGTTTATGTGTAGGTGCATATACAGGTAATTATTCACCAGAGGGGAATTTTTATTAATGTATTAAACATCTACAATTAAACATAGAGAGGAATGGGATGCAGGATGATGAGGAGAATGTTACTTCTCCAGAGGTTTTAAGACCTCTAGTTATCCGTTCACTTAGGAGAAGTAACGTACGTAAGCGTATTGCTGAATATCTTTTTGATATTAGCCCTAGTGGTAGTTATACCTCAGATATTGCGTATAATGTTAAAACCACCCCCACCAACGTAATTGGAGCGATCCGTGGTATGAAATCTCGCTACCGTAATGAGGAATCGCTTCTAGGTTTGAATTTGGTTGAGCAAGTTCAAGCTAGTAAAAACATTAAGATTTATCGCTTGACTGATTTTGGAAAAGATATAATCGAGCAAATTAAAAAAGATTAAATCTTTTTATTTTTTCTATTTACAAAGTATTTTTATTATTAGTTTTTATTTGTTTTTTTTATTGTGGAAGAAGAACTCAAAAAAGAAATAAAGGATTTGAATAAAAGAATCAGTGAACTTGAAAGGATGCTTTCAGTTTTAATTAAACCTTTAGCTGACGTTAGAAATAAAACAGGTAATTATCTAAGATTGCTCAATATTTTACTTGATAATGGTGGTTTAACACCAGATCTTGTAGTTCCTGAGTTAAAAGATACTATATCAAAAGAAATTGTTAAAACACTAATGAAAAAAACTGATTTGAACATCTCTCAAATAACTGAAATTGTTAGAAACAAAAGAGGTACTGCTTCTAGAAGAATTATAAGAGAGCGATTAAAAAAACTGGAAGATAAAAATATAGTAAAAAAACGAATAAAAGGAAAGATTAATGTTTTCTGTCTTTCACCTTATGTGATCAAAAAGTGGTCAAAACTGCTCGGTTTGAATATATAACGTGACCACAATAACACAAATATGAGAATTAAATGAAATATGGAGGAAATAAAAATGAATAAACATGAACAAATGCCAGACCCACAAAAGATAAAAGAGATATTAGATGTAGTTGGAGAAAAAATACCAGGTCTTTTAAAAGAGTTGAGTAGCCTGCTTTACAGTCCAGAGAGTGCTAAGCAGTATGCGGAGGCAGCTGCCACTTTTTACAAAAAACTAAAAGATGCAGGCATGAGTGATGAAGAAGCATTTAAGCTAACAAGCCAGTATATGTCAACTCTTAACTTTGGAAAGATGATGAGTAACATCGGAGAACATCATCACGATTAAAAAAATACCTTTTTTAACCAAGGGGTTTACATATGAATAATGATTCCGAAGAGGAAAATATGGAATTTACGCCAGTAAAAATCTTTGGCGTAATTATTCCTTTTATCCCTAAACTTATGTTTCGTTGTGCTGGTTCATTTCTAAGATTCAAAAGGCAGGCTAAAAAAGGCGGTAAAGCCTTTAAAAAAGAACTTTTAAATCAAGGTTTAGATAAAAAAACAGCCACTAGTTTAACTGAGGAGTATCTAAAAAGCAGTAATATAACTAAAATATTTAAGAAAATGCAGTGATTTTTTTAAACTATTTTCTTTCTACAATATATTAATTAGTGTTTTTTATATTTTTCATTTTAGGGTAAAGTTAATGAAACAATTTGTTATATGTAATTGCATACTTAGGAGGGCTTAAGCTTGAAAACTATATTGGTTGTTGATGATGATACTGATGTTTTAACCTCAATTAAAGAAGGACTAAATATATTGTCAAATGAGTATGAGATAGTTGGGGCTGAAGATGGTGAACAATGTTTAGATCTTTTAAATGATGGTTTAAATCCTGATCTTATTATACTTGATATAATGTTACCTGAGATGGATGGTTTTCAAATACATGATTTAATTAAATCAAGTAAAGATTGGTTTGATATACCTATTGTTTTTTTGACCGCCCTGGAAGACGACTCTGTGATGCAGAAGGGAATTAAAACCGGCTCCTATTGTATTAAAAAACCTTTCAATATTAAACAGTTAAAAGAAACAATTGAAAGAGTTTTAAGTGGAGATAATTTATTTTAAAATTTTTTTATGGGAAAAGAAAATTAACTATTATCATATTTCCTTTTCTTGTGTGATATCATGGTTGATCCAGTTTGTCCTTTAGATTACAGGTATGGAAGAGAAGAATTAAAAGATATTTTTAGTGAGAAACAAAAGCTGCAATTCCTTCTGGATGTAGAAGCAGCTCTCGCTCGTGCGCATGCTAAAGTTGGAAATATAACAAAAAAAGATGCAGATGAGATAACAAAAAAAGCAAATACAGAATATGTAAAGGTAGAGAGAGTTAAGGAAATTGAGAGGGAAACAAAGCATGATATAATGTCTGTGACTCGTGCTCTTGCAGAAAAATGCAGTGGAGATGCCGGTAAATATATTCATCTTGGTGCAACTAGTTATGATATTGTGGATACTGCAAATGGTTTACAATTTGCAAAATCTACTAAAATTCTTAGTAAAGAGCTTAAAAACTTAAGGAGAACTCTTCTAAATTTAGCTAGTAAATACAAAAAAACTGTGATGCTTGGTAGAACACACGGTCAGCATACAATTCCAATCACATTTGGCCTGAAGATGGCTGGGTATGCAATGGAAATAGATCGCCATCTTGAACGTATGCATGAAATGAAAAGTCGACTTTTAGTAGGTAAACTTTCAGGTGCTGTAGGTACCGGTGCTGCTCTAGGAGATAATGCATTAGAACTACAGGAGCATATGTTGCGTGAGTTAGGTTTAGGCGTTGAGGATGTATCAACTCAAATTGTGTGTAGAGATAGATACAATGAACTTTTAGGTGTTTTATGTAATATTTCTACATCTTTAGAAAAATTTGCAACAGAGATCCGCAACCTGCAACGTGATGAAATAGCAGAAGTAGCTGAGGCTTTTGAAAAGAAAAAACAAGTTGGTAGTAGTACAATGCCACATAAAAAAAATCCTATTACCTGTGAGCAAATATGTGGTCTTGCAAGATTAATTCGTAGTTATGCAACACCTGCATATGAAAATAGTATACAATGGCATGAAAGAGATTTATGTAATTCATCAAACGAACGATTCATTTTACCTCATTCAATAATTCTTACAGATTGGATAATTTATAAAATGAATATTGTTTTTAAAAATCTGAAAGTATACCCTGATAGAATGTCTGAAAACTTTAAGATATCAAGGGGGCTTCCTATGGCAGAGTCACTTATGACTGCTTTAATAAAAAAAGGTATGGGTCGAGGAGATGCTCATGAAACTATGAGAAAAACAGCATTAAAGGCATCTTCTGATAAAACTTCTTTGAAAGAAGCTGTACTCAAGGAAAACAAAATTGAAAGTCTTTTATCAACTAAAGAAATTGAAGAGGCCCTTGCCCCTAATAATTATTTAGGTTTTTCAGATCAAATAATTGAAAAAGTTTTAAAGAAATTTAAATAAAATAATCTTCAGCTAATGCAACTCTTATTTTTGCAGGAGTTCGATCTCTATCTACAGTGGGTATAATTCCAATTATAAGACCATTTCTGCCGAAAATATATTTTGGGATGTTTTCTGTTTTTGGATATTTTAAACCTATCCAGTTATCCCAGTAGTTTCCGTACCAAAGATTTCTTGAAGATTTTACAAAATTAGCATTTATTGTATTTTTTATAAAATCATTTAATGATATTAGACTAAGATGGGTTTTATGTAGATGTAGTGCAAATCTATTGTCTATAAAAGAATTTGTAAGTATAAGGTTGCTACGTGATTTTGCTAGATAAATGCCGAATACATTATTTACAATATAATTTGCTATAATTTGCTTTAATCTAAATCCGTTATCTTCTTGGTAGATGCCATATTGATTATTGTCAATTATGTTGTAGGATATTTGAACTTTGTTTCCAAAAAGATTTTTCCCTCCGTCATGAATATAAATTCCATATCTATTATCTTTAATTTCACAATCTGTAACTGTAACATCACTGGCTTTTATGTTTATACCAGAGTAATCTTTTCTTATACCTGAACGTCTAATTGTAAAACTTGATATAGCACTTGAATCCCTTAGGAATTCAACTACATTACTGGTTCTCCCTCCATCTATTATTGTCATAGATCGATTTTCGCCGATTAAAGATAAAGGTTTATCTACGATAATATTCTCATTGTATATTCCATTAAATACAAATATGCCTTCATCTCGGTTTGAATTATCTATGGCATCTTGTATCTTTGACCATCTGCTAGTTCCATAACCTGGTGTTAAAACGTTGAAGTCATCATCTACAACTCTAAATGTCCAAAGATAAAAACGGGATTCTTTATCGTGCTCATCTATTGCTTTAATAAAATATAGGGTAGATGAATCCGGATAAAAATTACAAGTTGCATTGTTATTTACTGTATCAATTGTTTTTATTTGAAATAGATATCCAATTGTTCTCTTTTTTAGTGAATCTACAATTTTGAAAGTTAAAGTAGGGTGATTTGAATGACATTTGACATTTACGAGTTCATCCATGGCATAAATAGGTATTGAACCATTTACATCAAGTCGCCTGTAATCTATCGGATTTAAAGCTTTTTGAACAGGCCCTTCAACTGATGAGCCATTAGGGTGATTTGGTATCTCTAATGCAGGATCGCCTAGCATTGTAAATGAAAAAATATTGTATAAGTTCATATCGTCATTTAAATCGCTTTCCTGAATAAAAGATTCAACGGCTCTTCGGCTAAGGTTTCCAAGTTTATTTTCACCCTCGCTATAAGCTTTAAATAAATATGTTAAAAGATCTCCCATATAAGCAGATTTATTAAATTCTAAAACACCATTTTTTACATTAAGAACTGGTGCAATTGAGGCTAATCTTGAAGCTCCTATATATGCAATTCCGCCTGCATCTGATAGAAGTACAGATTCTCCTATAGATTTATAGAGAATATTTCCCATTATGCTTGTGTCAAATGCTGCGTTACTACAAGAACCAGATATAACAACGGGTGTTTTATCAGATTCTGGGAGAGCTAAAATTTCATTTGATGTAAGATATATTTTAGATGGATTGAGTATATCGTCACCAAAAGATATTACATCTCCTGTCCCGTGAGCAAAATTAAATACTAATCCGTTTCCCCCTCTTAGAGAATTTAGTAAATTATTTTTTGTAAATTGACCATCTGTTTCAAATTGTTTTTCAACATTAACACCGTTTAAGAATCCTTTTTTTAAAGTTTCTAAAACTGTTAATTCTCCAACAAAGAATGGAGTGTCTGCTACTTTTCCACTAGAAAGAATTGCTTTTTCAAACATATCTTCTGTGCCATTCCAGTTCTTTATCTTATTTACAACATGTTCTGCTTCTGATATACTATTTACTGGTAATCTGCCAATGTTATAATTAGGTAACAAATCATAATCTGGGGAGCTGTAAAAAATGTCTGTTGGAACCCAACAGTAATGTTTTATTGGATAAATATCCTGAAAATAATAGTAGCTAGGTGGGATAAGCCTTGCATTTCCAAAAATTGTTACATACTTTAAATTAGAATGATTTGCTGAATCGTTAAGATAAGAAATTATCTTCTTTGCTTTACTATAATTGTATACTCCTTTCCATTGTACCTTGTCAATTAAACTTGTGTTTTTATAACCAGTGTAGGGTGGGTTTGATGCTTCAGAATAATTTTCATAAATCCAACTTGCGTTAACAACTTTAGTTGTAATACTTTGATTATCGTGAAATTTCTTCAATTCAAAAGCCTGTTTATATAGCTGCGAGTCAGTAATTATTATGTTTTCAATTGAAGAATTGCTGACATTGTTTAATTTTGATGTTTCTTCATAAACTATTTTAAGTTTTCCCTCAGTAATAATTATTGTTTCGCCTGTTTTTGGAATGTTTTGCAACGGGTATATTTGTACAAATATGTTCTTCTTAGTATTATCTTCGCCGATGTAATAATCTAGTATTTTACCGGGATAATAATTATCTGATAGATATGAATCTATTTTATTTTCTAAGTCACTTAAATCTTTTATTTTATCTATTAAAAAGATCGGTTTAGGACTTGTAGTTAGTGTTACTTTTCCTTTTAAATCTCTATAAAATACGTCTGTGAAGTGAACACTTAAAACTTTCGAATTTTTTGGTATAGTCATTTTGATATCTTTCTTAGGAACAATTGGTTTTCCATCTGAAATATATGGCTCGGTTCCTTCTAAGTTAATATATTTTTTTCCTTGTATTTGGTTTTCAATAGTACATTTTAATTCATTGAAAGATAAACTTTTTGTTATTACTATCTTATCTTTATAGAAACTTTCAGGTTTATCATCAATTCCTTCTATTGACAATCCAATTGCATCTTTTTTTTCTAAATTAAACAATGCAATATCTTCGTCATTTGCAGTATTTTCAATATTTTTTATTTGAATTAGATCTTTTTCTCCTTCAATTTTTAAAGCAGATAAATTTGTAAAATTTGTAATTAAAAGTAGAAATATCATTCCAAAAACAATAAAAATTTTTGTTTTTCCCATTTTAATCATATTATTTATATAAAGTATGTATATAAATTTAATCTTCTATTAATATAAATTTTGTAGTCATATATCACAAAAAGTACTATAATTCATCGAAATATCAATTAATAAGATGCTTTATTCTATCTTTTATTATGGAAAAGTTAAATCTGATAATGTCAAACACTGAAGAAATAGTAAAAGCAGTAGAACTCAGTAAAGTTTTAAACAAAGATAAACCTAGAGCATACATTGGTTTTGAACCATCTGGTACAGTTCATCTTGGTTGGAAGATATGTTCAAATAAAATTAATGATTTTTTAAATGCTGGTTTTGAGTTTTATGTTCTTCTTGCGGATTGGCATGCTTATATCAATGATAAACTAGGTGGGGATATTGAAAAAATAAAACTTTGCGGTAAGTATATGGAAGATTGTTTTGCAGCTATGGGTGTTAATACAGATAAATTATCATTTGTATATGCAAGTGATTATGTAGGCGACCCAGAATACTGGGAACTTGTATTGCGAGTATCAAAAGCTACTAGTGTTGCACGTGTTAAACGTGCTATGGATATAATGGGGCGTTCTGAAGATGAAGCAGAAAAAGACTTAAGTAAACTATTTTATCCAGCTATGCAGGTATCTGATATTTTTTATCTAAATCTTGATGTCGCGTATGGTGGTATGGATCAACGTCATGCTCATATGCTTGCACGTGATGTATCCAAAAAAATGAATCGTAAACCACCTGTAGCAGTTCATACTCCTCTTCTAACTGGACTTCAAGCAGGTGGTCGTATGGATCCTACTGAGGCTAAGATGAGTAAAAGCAAACCAGATAGTATGATATCTATTCATGACAAACCCGATGAGGTTAAAAGAAAAATTAAGAAGGCCTATTGTCCAGATAAACAGGTTGAAGGAAATCCTATTCTTGAGATGTGTAAATACGTTATTTTCCCAGATTTAAAAGGTGAGAATTTTATAATCGATCGCCCTGAGAAGTTTGGAGGAAATTTAGAATTTACAGTTTACGAGGAACTTGCAGAGGAATTTAAGAAAGACTTACATCCACTTGACTTAAAAAACGCAACTGTAAAGTACATAAATCAAATCCTTGAACCTATAGGTAAATACTTTGAGAAACATCCTGAAAATTACAATAAAATGAAAAAGTTAGGTATTACTAGATAGTAAATATTTTTCTATCTTTTTTTCAGATTAAATGAATAATTTATATATTTTTTAGAATCTGCTCTAAGTTATAGATGATTTCATTGGCTTGTTCGGTTGTTAATTTTTTTCCACTTAAAGCCTCTGTCTGGTGAATAATACTCTTCAACATATTTAATACTGGCTTGAATTTGTTTTTTTCTAAAAGAAATAAAGTTCTATCTAATCTAGTGGTAATACTTCTATGTATGCCGCGTGGTAAATCCATATCTGAAACTAAATCCACAATATCTTCAATTGTTTTTACAGGTGTATATAAAACCACTGCGTATACTTGTGTACAGAAAACAGCTGCACCATACTCACAGTAATCGGCGCGTATACCTATTCCTATATTGTATAGATCTTCATTTTCCCACTTACTATCTGTGAAAGGATTTTTATCCCAAACACAAGAGATAGTTTCCCAACCACCTCTTGCTCTCAAAAACATAGGTTCTGATAATTCATATTCTTGTGTATTCTTGTTATATAACAATAGTTGAAATCTAGAATCTGAAAAATCTGTTATAAATCTACCTAAAATAATAATCTTTTTTATCTCTCCTAAATTACTTGGATTTATTCCATATACATCTTTATCTCCATTATTTGATGTACCAATATATGTTGTTGTTTCATCTGGCGTTTCGTCATCAACTTCTGTGTAACCTGTTCCAGTACCGGGATTCCATTCTATCAATATATTGCTTGAAGGCCGTAAGATGCAAACCTCAAATTCATTCTCTTCAAGTGTATTAATCGTTGAAGAAGAAACCGGAAAGCTCATGCCCAAAAAAGTTGTAGCTACAACTAAAACTATAATATTTTTAGTTTTATTTTTAATTCTTCCCTTCATAATCCATCCACCCATCCATTAAAAATGGAAAATATTGTTACTTTATTTTTTTCTTTTTAATTACTATAAATGTTTGTTGTAAAAATGACCAAAATGTAAAAATATAGGAAGAAATTGTTATATCTAAATATTACTTATACTTATAATTTTTTATTAAATCCATTCTACTAGTTGTTCTGCATCGTTGAAAAGTTTTGTTCTAACAAGTATTGTAATCATTAAAGCTGTTATTATACCGCCGCCGACAATCATCAAGTATACTATTATTTGGTATTCAGCTGCAACAAGCGGGTCGGTTCCAGCTATCAGCAGTCCTGCCATGGCTCCAGGTATAAATATTATCCCTAGTGTTTTCAGACGATCTATTGTTGGTATAAGGCTTGCACGGACGCTGAGTCTTCCAAGTTCTTCAAGTGCTTCTTTTGAGCTGGCTCCAAGTGATAGTTTAGTTTCTATTGCTGTTCGATTAAGTTTTACTTCTCGCAGTAGTCTTTCCATACATATAGAGCAGATTGCCATACTGTTTCCAAAAGCCATTCCTGCAAGTGGTATTATAAACTGTGGTTTTAGAGGCATGGCTTGAGATGCTGCAAGAACTGTAAGTGCAAGTGTTGCACCTGCAAGAATTGAGGGTGTTGTTACTTCATATGCTTTTGGTATACCAGTTGCACGTTTAGCAGATGTATAACCGCTTACTACAACCATTGTAGCGATAAGTACCCATATTATAAAATACCAATATTCAAATCGGAATAGGAAAGTAAGAAATAAAGCAATTAGTGCTAGTTGCCCGCCGCCTTTAGCAATTGCTATTGCAAACTCTTTTCCAACACCTAGTTTTTTAAAAACAGATATTATGATAACTATAACTAAAAGTACCATTACTGCTGCAAGAATTATAAGACCTTGTTCCCAGGTGTATGGAATGCCCGTACTGGTCAATATGCTCCCTCCCATTTAAAATCAGCAGTTTTTTCAACACTTCTTATTAATCCATCTTTAACATTTGCTATTTTTTGACAGACTCTTTTTGCTTGTTCAACGTAATGTGTTACCCAAAGAACTGTTAAGTCTAAATCTTTTGAAAAACCTACAATGTTTTTTTCTACTTTTTCGACGTTTTTAGGGTCCACTCCACTAGTAGGTTCATCGAGTAGTAAAATTTTGGGTTTAAGCGCTAAAGCGCGTGCTAGTGCCACTCGTTTTTTTTCTCCACCAGAGAGTTTTTGTGCGTTTTTATCAAGAAAAGATTC